>NZ_CP022415.1:649535-974303 GCF_002222635.1 Pseudosulfitobacter pseudonitzschiae
GTGGCCCCCTGCCACGGCCCCCAGTGCGTAGAACTGCACTATATGCACGGTGCCGACGATCTGGTTTGCCGTGCGCAGCCCCAAAGGGGGCGCAATGGGCAGAAAGCCGCCCGCCTTGAGCAGAACGGCCGAGGTCAGCCCCAGCAGAAAGCCGGTGAAGGCCACAAAGAACAGCCCCCAGATCAGGGTCAGGTGCAGCCAACGGTGGGCAGGGCGCATCCAGCCGCGCAGCTTTGGCCCCGGACGACTGGCCAGCCCGCGCCGCATCAGATCGGCGGTCCATGCCAGCGACAGTGACACAAATATCAGCGCCAGAATCGAATGCGCCTGAAAGGCACGGGGGCCAAAGGGCGTCACATCCTTAGGTTGGACCAGCAGGAACCAGATGAACAGTGGCACCATGATCCAGTGCAGCCATTTCAGCGCCACCCGGCGCGATGGCAGGCGCGCCATCAGGCGTGTCCGGCGCGAAGGGGTATCAGGTGCTGTCGTCATGTCATATGTCACGCGCTGCGGGCTGCAAAAGTTTCACGGCACGGCCGCCCAGTGGTCGCGGATCAGCGGAAAACCCGTTTCGCGCCAAAACGTGGTCGAGACGGTGCCGGTCAGTTCGGCAAATCCGGTGTCCAGCGCACGGTTCAACCTGTCCAGATCGGCAGGCATCGGCATGCCGACAAAAAGCCTGCGCGGCGCATCCCAAAGCACCGGATCGGGGCATAAAGTGCCTCCATCCCGGCCATCTTTTATGCTCCCGGCGGCGGCGGCGGCAGGATTGTGAACAGCTGTGCCAGCTCGGCCACGTCCTCTGCCCGCAGCCAGCCGTCCTGGCCTGCGGTCCAGACATAGCTGTCGCGGGTCAGCGCACCCTCGGCTGCCATGCGGCCCAGAGACGCCTTGGAGAACGGGCCGGTGGTTTTGCCACCCTCTGCGATGTGCCAGACATGCTCGACCGGTGGCGGGGGCGGTGCGACGCTGGCAGGTGCGGTGCCTTGGGGCCGTGCCCCCCACGGGCCTGCGCCGCCTGCGACCGACTGGCCGATTTGCATGCCCAGACCGGCCCCCAGACCGGTTTGCATTGCAGCCGCTCCAGCACCCTCGCGGCCCATCGCCTCGGCAGTCTGGAACTGCAAGTATTCGTTAAGGTTGCCGATCACACCCATCGAAGAGCGTTTGTCCATCACCGCCTCGACCGCAGGCGGAAGCGAGATGTTTTCAATGTAAAGCTCGGGCAGCATCAGGCCGTATTCGGCGATGACGGGTGCGATCTGCTTGGCGACCAATGTGCCCAGTTCGCGGGTGTTGGCGGCCATGTCCAGCACGGGAATTCCAGCACCAGCCAAGGTGCGCGAGAATTCTTGCACGATGATGTTGCGGATCTGGAAGCTGATTTCGTCCATCGTGAATTCGCCATCGGTGCCGACGATTTCCAGCAGGAATTTGGCCGGATCGGACACTTTGACCGAATAGGTGCCAAAGGCGCGCAGACGCACGGGTCCGAACTCGGGGTCGCGGGCGATGATCGGGTTTTTGGTGCCCCATTTCAGATCGTTGAAACGGGTGGTGTTGACGAAATAAACCTCGGATTTGAAGGGCGATTTGAACCCGTGATCCCAATGCTGAAGGGTCGTCATGATCGGCATGTTATTGGTCTCGAGCATGTAGAGACCGGGCGTGAACACATCGGCCAGCTGGCCTTCGTGAACGAACACCGCCGCCTGACCTTCGCGCACTGTCAGCTTGGCGCCGTATTTGATCTCGTGGCCATGTCGCTGAAACCGCCAGACCATCGTGTCGCGGGTGTCGTCCGTCCAGTGGATGACGTCAATGAACTCGCCGGAGAGGAAATCGAAAATGCCCATGTGGTCCTCGCATTTGATGTGCTGCATTGGCAGCCTGTCACAGCTTGATGGCGCTCGCCACCAAAACTGCGGGGAATTTGTCCGGATTAAACGCTCCGGGTGGTCTTGTGTCGAGCGCTTTTAAAGTGGCCCGTTCGTTCGTTCGCGGGCCAGAATGCGCACGATCGGCTCGGCTTTGGCCATGCTCATGCCGATATTCAGGCGATCATCATATAGCATGCCCAGCAGCATTTCGTCGTGATCGGTCAGCAGCGCAAATTCGTCGTCGTCGTTAAAGATCGACGGGCGCGCCATCGGGCTGTCATTGGCCAGCCCCAAGCCTTGGGCCAGCTCTTCGTGAATGCACGACAGGCGCAAGAGATCGGGGTTTTCCGCACGGATCACCGCGACGGCGGCGGTATAGGTGTGCGGGTCGGGGCCGGTGGCATAGGCCGCCACGGCGCAATAGATGTCATCGCCAAGGTTCATCAGTGGCGCCAGCGACGCCTTGGTGATTCCCGGAATGCGGGTGGCTTGGGTGGTCAGTACCTCGGCGCGGTCGTCCTCGGAGACGAACAATACCAGAAAATTGGGCGCTGTGCCCATCGTCACGGGATGGCCCGTGGCACGACCCAGTCGCGCGGCATAGCGGGTCACATCACTGCGATCCTGACGCTGTTGCGATGCGGGCACCGACCTGCCAAAGGCCACGCCCATGCGCACGGGACCAGCCCAACGGCGCAGGCTGCCGGGCAGGCCCGATGCGCGGGTGCCCGCGCCATATTCGTTGAAAAACACGATCTGGTTAAAGTTTCGTGCCAGCATATCGGCGCTGTACGGTGTGTCCGTGCCGCCGCCATCCTGACGCAGCAACCCTTGGGACAGCTGCGCCGATTGCACCTGCGCTAGATAGCTGCGCTTGGCGGCGCTTTCTTCGGAGGTGGGCAAAGCCACGCGGATCGGCGCGGCGTTGCGCTCGGGTCGTGCGCGCGGGGTCAGAACAGGCTCGACCGGGGCAATCAGATCGCAGGCAGCCACCGACAGGCCCAGCGCCAAAGCGCCAAACCAACCTGCCCCCCGCAATGCGACCGCACCCATCGTCCTAGCCCGGAACTGAGGTGCCAGCGGTGTCGCCTGTGCCGTCCTTGCGCGCTTTGGCCGAGGCCAGAGTATCGCGCAGGTCTGCTTCCATCTTCTTGAGATCCTCTTCGGCGGCGGCGCGCTTGGCCTTGCCTTCGTCGGCAATCTGCAAACTTTCCTGAATGGTGCCGATCAGATCTGCGTTGGCCTGTTTCACCGCTTCGATGTCGAACACGCCACGCTCCATCTCGGTGCGGATCATCGTGTTGGTCTCGCGCAGGTTCTTGGCGTTCGAGGTCAGCAATTCATTGGTCAGATCGTTGGCATCGCGCACGGCTGTTGCTGCTTCGGCGCTGCGCTGCATGGTCACGGCTTGGGCCAGTTGGGTTTCCCACAGCGGCACGGTGTTCACGAGGGTCGAGTTGATCTTGGTCACCAGCGACTTGTCGTTTTCCTGCACCAGACGGATCGAGGGCAGCGATTGCATCGTCACCTGACGCGTCAGTTTCAGGTCATGCACACGGCGTTCCAGATCGTCGCGCGCGGCGCGCAGGTCGCGCAGTTCTTGCGCTTTCATCACCTGATCGTCTTCGGGGGCGGCTTTCACCTCGGCCTCTTTGGCGGGGATAACATCGGTGTCCATCTCTTCGATCTTGGCCTCGCCCGCCGCGATATACAGCGCCAGTTCATCGTAGAAATTCAGGGTCTTTTCGTACAGCAAATCCAGCGATTTGATGTCTTTCAGCAGCGTGTGTTCATGGTTCAGCAGGTTGTCGGTGATCTTGTCGATCTGTGCCTGAACGGTTTCGAATTTGGCGGTAAACTTGGCAAAGGGCGCGGCGCGGCCCAGCAGCTTTTCCCACCACGAACGGTCGCGGCGCACATCCAGTTCCGACACGCTAAAGCCGCGGATGGCCGACACGATACTGCGCAGGCTGTCGCCCGCCGGACCCACATCCTTGTTGCGTACATCCGTGAGCATGGCCTGCGAGATGGTCTGCAATTCTGCCTGCGCACCCGATCCGAACGACACAATCGACTGGGTGTCGGCCATGTCGATTTCGTCCATGCGCCTGCGGATTTCGGCGCTGACAGGGGCGTCGGCGTCTTTCAGCGCCACAATGGCGGTGGCCTCTTTCGGCTCGGGCAGGATCACCGCGTTGATTTGTTCAACGTCGGCCAGCGATTTTTCGGCCTTTTGGCGCACAGTCTCAGACATGTTCTATTCCTTAGTTCACCGGGTTTTAGGGGGCGCGATATGCACGCCTTCGCGCTTTAAACGGTCGCGCAGTACGTCGATTTCTACATTCAGATCGCTGCGGTCGTCCAACAGCAAGGCTTGGGTGCGCGCGTCAAAGTTCTGTTCCAGATCGTCCAGCAGGGCGGCATAGCCTGCGCGCGCCTGTGCATCGCGGGTGCGCGCATAGATGTCGGCAAACTTGATCGTCGCATCGCGCGCACCCATCAGATAAACACCCAGATAGCGCCGCGCAGCAGTCAGATCGCGGGGGTCTTCCTCGACGGTGCGGATCAGTGTGCGGGCTTTGGTCTGAAACTGGGCCAGGCGGGTTTCCATCTTGCGGTCATTCGCACGCAGCAGTGCATCGGACATTTCACGCAGGTATTTTTCGGCCTCGTCGACCACGCGGGCCACGCGGTCTTGTTGAAAGGTGTCGATGCCTTCCATGCCCTTGGATCGCAGCGGGTCCAGCCCGAATGCCGCCAGATGCAGACCACCAGCGATCACGCCGTAGATGACGGACGACAGGATGTCGGTTTGATGGGTTACACCCGCCAGTATCGCACCCGCCGCCACGGCCACGCTGGCCAGTATCTTGCGCGGCAGGGCAGGGCGGCGCGCAATCTTGCGGTCGTGGAACGCGGCTTCGGCGCGCAGTCCTTCGCGGGTCAGCACTGCGGCCAGTGCCCAGACGGCCGCGCCCACCAGACCCGTGGCCAGTAATGCAGGGCCTTCGCCAAACGCGGTCAGCGCCAAGGCCAGAGGCGGCAAGAACATCAGGTTCGAGCGTAATCCTGCCGGATCAACCTGCGCAGGCGCAGGCATCAATCCGCGTGGCTTGGAGGACGCACCGGGTGCGGTTTCATCCTCGGGGCTGTATTTACCGCCGTAACGCTGTGCCATCACTCGGCCCCCAACCAGCCAGAGCCTACGCCCAGCATCACCACCATCAGCAGACCAAAGGCGACCTTGGGGATCGCACCGCCGGGTGCGCCGCCTGACGAAGGTTTGGGTGTTTGGCGGAACACCGACGCCACAGCACCGGCGGCCACCACGATGGCCAGGATGAGAATCACGAAAAGGATCAGTCGGGACATTGCGCGTCCTTTGTTTAGCAGTGGCCCTATACATACGCGCACCGCTGCGTTTTACCAGTGGGCAGCATTGTTTGATGCCGGTCAATCCCCCCTTGGTCCGGTGCGCGGCGCTACATTCGGCTTGCGCGAAATGCTTGACCGGATGACCCCGACCGCGACACGCAGAATAACCGGAAAATGAAATGCCGTCTTCGATATCGGGATGATTTCATAGCCATATAGATGCCAAATGGATGGTTGTGCGTATCAGCTACCTCAAGATTGTGACAAATAAAACGGGGCACAAGGGGGAAAGTTCCCGATTGTGCCACTGTTACAAGGTTTGTCCGGTCGGGGGGCGTGGTTTAACGACGAGGCGGCTTGCCGGATTTGGGGTCGCGCGCAGGGCGGGTGCCGCTTGGCTTGCCGCCGCCCGACGGCTTGCCGCTGCCGAAGGTTTTGCCACTGCTAAATGTCTTGCCACTGCCTGAGGGCTTGGCCCGGGCCGACCGTGGGTCTTCGGACCTGTCCGAACCGGACTTGCCCGAACTGCCGGACTTGCCCGAACTGAATGTGCGTCCCGCAGGTTTACCACCCGCGAAGTTGCCGCCGCCAGACCGCGCGCCTGCGGCTCCGGGCCGCTGGCCGGATGTTTTCGGTCCGCCGGGACGTTTGACCACGGGTTTTTTCTGGGCCGTGCCGGTCGGTGACACTTCCAGCGCCTCCAGCCCCAACTGGTCGCGCAAAATCTTGCGGCGCACTTCTTCCACAGCGCCGGCTTTCAATTCGCCCAACTGGAAGGGGCCATAGCTGACGCGGATCAGACGGTTCACACTCAGCCCGATCTCTTCCATCGCGCGGCGAATCTCGCGGTTCTTGCCTTCGCGCAGGCCCACGGTCAGCCACGCGTTTGCACCCTGCTGGCGGTCCAGCGTCACCTGCATCGGCTGGAACCGCTCGCCGTCGGCTGTGATGCCGTCGCGCAGCGGGGCGAATGTGTCTTCGGTGGGCCGCCCGTTGACCCGCACGCGGTAGCGCCGCAGCCAGCCCGTCGAAGGCAATTCCAGTTTGCGCTTGATGCCGCCGTCATTGGTCAGCAGCAGCAACCCTTCGGAATTGATGTCCAGCCGCCCGACACTCATCACGCGCGGCATGTCCTCGGGCAGATCGTCGAAAATGGTCTTGCGGCCCTTTTCATCGGAATCCGTCGCCACCAGACCTACAGGTTTGTGATACAGCCACAGCCGTTCGTGTTCCGGTTCGGCCACGGGTCTGCCATCGACCACAATCGTGTCGGTTGGCAGGACATTCAGCGCAGGGCTATCGATCTTGACGCCGTTAACGGTAACCCGTCCGGCTTCGATCATGCGTTCAGCCTCGCGGCGGCTGGCAACGCCGGCGCGGCTAAGGACTTTGGCGATGCGATCGCCTTGGGGTGTGTCGGTGCTCATGTGACGCGGCATAGAGCAATTCGCGGTCTTGCGAAAGCGCCTGTGATCAGGGCATGTGAAGACATGAGTTTTCGCAGCTTCATGGATCAGGCACTAGACGCCGCCACAGCCGCCGCCGCGCGCGGAGAAGTGCCCGTGGGCGCGGTGATCGTAGACCCCGCAGGGCAAGTGGTGGCCGTGGCAGGCAACCGCACCCGCGAAATCTGCGACCCCACGGGCCACGCCGAAATTCTGGCGATCCGCGCAGCCTGTGCCGCTGCCGGATCAGAGCGGTTGGTCGGCTATGATCTGTATGTCACGCTGGAACCCTGCGCGATGTGCGCCGCGGCAATTGCGGCGGCCCGCATCGGGCGGCTGTACTATGGCGCGTCCGACCCCAAATCAGGCGGCGTGGCCCAAGGCGCGCGGGTTTTCTCCCACCCGCAAAGCCACCACTGTCCCGAGATTTACGACGGCATCGCCGCAGCCGAGGCCGAAGCGATGCTGAAAGCGTTTTTCGCGCAAAGACGCGGTTAAAGCGTGATCGGCTCCAGCAGTTGCGGCGCGATCACGTCGACGTCCGGCAATCCGTCAACCAGCGCCTGAGCGTCCTGCGCCAGCAACGGAAACGTGCGGTAGTGGCACGGGATCACGGTCGAGAAGTTGAAATACCGCTTGGCCGCATAGGCAGCCGCCGCCATGTCCATGGTGAAATGCCCGCCCGCCGACAGGATGCCGATGTCGGGTTTGTAATAATCGCCCATCCATTCCATATCGGCCATGATGTCGGTGTCGCCCGAAACGTAGATGCACTTGCCCTCTCCCCGGATGATGAACCCGCATTCCTGCCCCATGTATAGTGGCGTGTCGCCGTCCATGATCGACGAGGAATGCGACGCGGGCACCAGCGTCACCGACACTTTGCCCAGCTGGATCGTGCCGCCACGGTTGAACGCGTTGCCTTCGACAGCCCCCTTGGAGACCAGATAGCCGACCAGCTCGACAATGCCCGAGATCGGCACGCCGCTGTCCTTGCTGTACGATGCCACGTCTTGTGTGTGGTCAAAGTGCCCATGCGTCACCAGAATATGCGTGGCCCCCTCACAAGCCGCGCGCGCCTTGTCGTCCTCCAGCATCGGATTGCCGGTCAACCACGGATCAATCAGCAGCACCTGATCTTCGATTTCGATGCGGAATGATCCGTGGCCCAGCCAGATGATATTCATAAGTCGTCTCCTTTGTTCACCGCCGATGGTAGCGCATGTGGCCGCTTTGGGCAGCCTTGGCGGCGGATTTTTTTGATCGAAGGCGCGGGTGCAGACCGCTGGCACCGCGCGAGCAAGGGTGTGTTTTTCCCGCAATCGTATTCTTTGCGCAGGTGCCTCGGCGGTGTGGCCCTTGCAGCGTGGCGGGCGGGGCGGTAAAGCGCTTGCCAAGCAGATGAAGGAGAGTCCGATGTCGATTGACCAAAGCACCGCCGCCCGTGTGGCCAAGCTGGCCCGCATCAAGGTGGAAGAGGATGCGCTGCCCGCGTTGGCAGCTGAATTCAACACGATCCTCGGCTTCATCGAACAATTGAACGAAGTGGACGTGGACGGCGTCGAGCCAATGACATCCGTGACCCCGCAGCGCCTGACGCGCCGCAAGGACGTGGTGACCGACGGAGGCCAGCAGCAAAAGGTTCTGGCCAATGCTCCCGATGCCCGCGAAGGATTTTTTGCCGTGCCGAAGGTGGTGGAATAATGACCGATCTCAACACATTGACACTGGCCGGCGCCCGCGATGCCCTGCGTCGTGGCGACACCACGTCGAAGGAACTGACCGAAGCCTGCCTGAAGGCGATCGACGGGGCAGGGGCGCTGAACGCCTTTGTGCACCACACGCCCGAGATCGCATTGGAACGCGCCGCCGAGGCCGACAAACGCATCGCTGCCGGCGACGCGCCGGACATGTGCGGCCTGCCCATCGGCATCAAGGATCTGTTCTGCACCGAAGGCGTGCCGTCGCAAGCCGCCAGCCGCATCCTCGAAGGCTTCCTGCCGCAGTACGAATCCACGATCACCGCGCAGTTGAAATCTGCCGGTGCGGTGATGCTGGGCAAGCTCAACATGGACGAATTCGCCATGGGCTCGTCCAACGAGACATCCGTTTACGGCAACGCGGTGAACCCGTGGCGGCGCGGCAATGACGACACGCAACTGACCCCCGGTGGCTCGTCCGGTGGGTCGGCCTCTGCTGTCGCCGCGGATCTGTGTCTTGCGGCCACCGGCACCGACACCGGCGGCTCGATCCGCCAGCCTGCGGCCTTCACCGGCATCGTCGGCATCAAGCCGACCTACGGGCGCTGCTCGCGCTGGGGCGTTGTGGCCTTTGCCTCCTCGCTGGATCAGGCGGGCCCGATGACCAAGACCGTGCGCGACAGCGCCATCATGCTGGGCGCGATGTGCGGCCACGATCCCAAGGACAGCACCAGCGCCGACCTGCCCGTGCCCGACTTCGAGGCGGCGCTGACCGGCGATATCCGGGGCCGCAAAATCGGCATCCCGCGCGAATACCGCATGGAGGGCATGCCCGCCGATATCGAAAAGCTGTGGGATGACGGCGCCGCGATGCTGCGCGACGCAGGGGCCGAGATCGTCGACATCTCGCTGCCGCACACCAAATACGCGCTGCCTGCCTATTATGTGATCGCCCCCGCCGAGGCGTCCTCGAACCTCGCGCGCTATGACGGCGTACGCTTTGGCCATCGCGCCAGACTGGACCACGGCGACGGCATCACCGAGATGTACGAGAAAACCCGTGCCGAAGGCTTTGGTACCGAAGTTCAGCGCCGCGTGATGGTCGGCACCTATGTGCTCTCCGCAGGCTTCTACGACGCCTATTACAACCGCGCCCGCAAGGTCCGCACGCTGATCAAGAAAGACTTCGAAGACGTCTTTGCCCAAGGCATCGACGCCATCCTGACGCCAGCAACCCCGTCAGCGGCCTTTGGTCTGGGCGAGATGTCGGATGCCGATCCGGTGCAGATGTACCTGAACGATGTGTTCACCGTCACCGTGAACATGGCGGGCCTGCCGGGCATCGCCGTGCCCACGGGACTTGACAAACAAGGGTTGCCACTGGGTCTGCAACTGATCGGACGCCCGTGGGAAGAGGCAGATTTGCTGTCTTCCGCTTATGCGCTCGAACAGGCGGCCGGATTTGTGGCAAAACCGGGAAAATGGTGGTAAACGGCCTTAAAGGGTGGGCGCAGACCCACGCAATTGGGCAGAGAAAAGCATGAAGATTTATCTGATGGTCGCCGCAGTTGGCGCTTTGGCGGCGTGCCAGCCGGTAGTTCCCGACAGCGCCGCAGGGGTGGGCAATCCCGGACGTGGCGTAGGGTTCAACACCACCACGGCCACAGCGGTGCCTGCTGCGCCCGGCGTCTCCAGCCAGCCTTTGGGCGGGACAGCCCCGGCAACCACGTCTTCAGCAAATGGCAGTTTTGATCCCGACCTTTTGGCGGCATCGCTGGATGAAGACGAACGCGCGGCGGCTGCGAATTCTGGCCGCGAGGTGGTAAATGCCAGCCCGTCCAACCCCGCGCCAGCAGCGGTCAGCAATCCGGGCATCTCGGACGAGAACGACTTTGACGCCGTGGCCGCGCGCCAGACCATCGCCAGCGATAAGGCCCGCATCGCCGAAAATCGCGCGCAATACGAGGTGGTACAACCCACGGCCCTGCCGTCGCGCAGCGATGCAGGCGGGCCCAATGTGGTCGAATACGCGCTGCAAACCAGACACCCGCGCGGCACCAAGATACACCCACGCCTTGGCTTTGGCGGCCAGTCGAAAATGGCCCGCAATTGCGCGGTCTATACCAACGACGACGAAGCACAGACCGATTTTCTGGCCCGAGGCGGCCCGAAACGTGACCGCAAGGGGCTGGACCCCGATGGCGACGGCTATGCCTGCGGCTGGGATCCGACCCCCTACCGGCGTGCCGCTGCGAACTGATGCACATCCACAGCCACCCGTCCCCCAATTGCGGCCCCCGCAGGGACGGGTTGCGGCCCGAGCTTGTGGTGATCCACTACACCGCCATGCACAGCGCCGATGCGGCCCTACAGCGCCTATGTGACCCCCGACACGAGGTTTCGGCCCATTATCTGATCGCTCAGGACGGCGCGGTGACCCAAATGGTGCCCGAAGACCTGCGTGCGTGGCATGCAGGCACAGGCCACTGGATGGGCCACGACGATATCAACTCGCGCTCGATCGGGATCGAGTTGGACAATGACGGCCAGGGCCCCTTTGCCGAAGCCCAGATGCGCAGCCTTGAAACCCTGATACGCGATCTTCTGCACCGTTGGTCGATCCCGCCGCAGGGCGTCATCGGCCATTCCGACATGGCCCCCGACCGCAAATTCGATCCCGGCCCGTATTTCGACTGGACCCGCCTCGAAGCGGCAGGGCTGGCAGGCCTGCGCGGCACCGGCGCAGGCCCCCGAACGGCAGAGCCGGAAACCTTCCGCCACCTTGCACGCGCCGCAGGCTATACTGCTGATGTCACCGACGACGCGTTGTTGCACGCCGTCCGCCTGCGCTACCGCCCGCAGGTCACCGGCCCGCTGACACCCGAAGATTATATCCCCTTGGTCCGCGCCTGATCCTTCATCTTGCCAGATAAACTCCCCCCGGAGGGCCGTTCTGCCATCAATGCACCCCGGTGCCCATTGACGTGCGCCCATACATACGTCTAAGCCGCCCCTGCGCGGAAGGCTGGATGGCCGCGGGGGCGAGGGCAACCTTGCGTCCGAGGAAAGTCCGGACTCCACAAAGCAACGGTGCCGGGTAACGCCCGGCGGGGGTAACCCTAGGGAAAGCGCCACAGAGAACAGACCGCCTTTATGCGGATCGGGCAACCGACATCACATAGGGGTAAGGGTGAAACGGTGGAGTAAGAGACCACCGCGGGACGGGCAACCGGACCGGCACGGCAAGCCCCACCGGGAGCAATGCCAAATAGGGATCGCGTGTGGCGCAAGCCGCAGGGCCGCTTTGGCCCGAGCAGATCCGGGTTGGCAGCTAGAGGCGCACGGGTAACCGTGTGCCAAGATGAATGGCCATCCACGAGGGGCAACCCTTGGGACAAAATCCGGCTTACAGGCCTTCCGCGCACCTTATCTTGCCCTTCCCATGCGACTTTATTGGTCAAGCTGGCTTTTCTTGGTCTCGCCGCCGTCGCTGTGCGTTGTCTTGGCGCGCTAAATAAAATCCGGCTCGTCGCAAGCCATGTTAACATCCCGAAAGGTCCAGGGTTTTCTGAATATAATCGAAAGGCATCCGCTATGAAAGTTCTTGTCATGGGCGCGGGCGTTATTGGCGTCACGACCGCGTATTATCTGGCCAAACAGGGCGCGGATGTAGTGGTGATTGACCGCCAGACCGGTCCTGGGCAGGAAACCAGCTATGCCAACGCAGGAGAGTTGAGCTATGGCATGACCTCGCCGTGGGCTGCGCCGGGGATTCCGATGAAGGCGCTCAAATGGATGTTCATGAAACGCAGGCCGCTGTTTATCTGGCCGCTGATCAGCCCGAGCATGTGGAAATGGGGCGTGGACATGGTGCGCAATTGCAACGAGGAACGCTATCGCATCAACAAGGCCCGCATGGTGCGGGTGTCGAATTACTCGCGTGACGTGATGCCCGATTTGATTGCCGAGACAGGGATTGCATACGATGGCCGCGCACAGGGCACCTTGCAACTGTTTCGCACCGCCAAGCAGATGAAAGCCTCGAAGGCTGATCAGGAGATTCTTGCCGAATACGATTCCCCCTACGAGGTGCTGGGCCGCGACGCCTGCATTGCCGTCGAACCGGCACTGGCCGAGGTGCGCCACAAATTTGTTGGTGGCCTGCGCCTGACTGCCGACCGGACCGGTGATTGCCGGATGTTCACCATCGCCCTTGCGAAAAAATGCATCGAGATGGGTGTTGAATTTCAATATGGCCAGTCAATCAAATCCATCGCCATCGAAGACGGCAAGATTGCGGGGGTGAATACGGAAATCGCCGGTCGGATCACGGCAGATGCTTACGTCTGCGCGATGGGTAGTTACGCGGTGAACGTGCTGAACCCCATCGGGGTCAGGCTGCCGGTCTATCCGGTCAAAGGGTATTCCGTTACGGTGCCCGTCACCGACGACGCCTTTGCCCCCCAATCAACGATCATGGACGAAACCCACAAGGTTGCGATCACCCGTCTGGGCGACCGTATCCGCGTTGCAGGCACCGCAGAAATTGCAGGCTATTCCAACCGTTTGGGTCCACATGCCACCGACACGGTCAAGTATGTCATCAGTGATCTGTTCCCCAAAGGCGGAGATATTTCGCGCGCCGAAGGCTGGACCGGCCTGCGCCCGATGACACCCGACGGCACGCCGGTTCTGGGGTCCACAAAATACGCCAATCTTTTTGTCAACACGGGCCACGGGACATTGGGCTGGACAATGGCCTGCGGTTCGGGCCGCGCGGTTGCCGATGTCGTTCTGGGCAAGACACCCGAGATTTCTTTTGACGGTCTGACGGCGGCCAGATTTGCGAGCAACTAGGATGGTTCGACCCGAAAGCGGCGGGCATCCGGACGCTACAGTCCGCTTGCACGGCTGGGTTTGGCGCGATAGCCGCCCCTTGGGTGCGGCACGCACGAAACCGCGGTGCGGGCACTGCGTGCATTACTTCCCGCAATTCCGGCCCGCGTGCCGATTTTGCGGTTGACTCACCCCCCGATCTGCTTAGAAGGCGGGGTTCAGGAATTACGCGCCCGCCTACCGGGGCTATCGGCGCAGCAGGAGAAGAGACATGGCGAAGCCAACCACGATCAAGATCCGTCTGAACTCGTCCGCGGGCACAGGCCACTTCTACGTTACCAAGAAAAACGCACGCACGATGACCGAAAAAATGTCGGTCCGTAAATACGACCCCGTTGCGCGCAAGCATGTTGAATACAAAGAAGGCAAGATCAAGTAAGATCAGCTTTCGAGACTTCGATACGCAGGGCCGCGCCGCAAGGACGCGGCCTTTTGCGTTTCGTCCTTTGCACTTTCAGGCACGGTCCATCCCCCCATTGCAAGCGCCCCAGCGCCTGACAGGAGACCGACCATGTTCATTCGCCCCGCCACAGCCTCTGACAAGGGCGCTGTGGATGCACTGCTGGCGCGCAGCTACCCTGTGCTGCTGGCGCGCGACTACACCGCCCAAGAGCTTGCCGCAACCTTGCCCGTGATGACCTGCGCTCGGCCCGAGTTACTGGGCTGCGGCACCTATTACGTGATCGAGGATGGGGCCGCGCTTTTGGGGGCAGGGGGCTGGACCCCTGATGCCACTGATCCCGCACTTGGACACATCCGCCACGTTGTCACCGACCCGCGCCAGTTGCGTTCGGGTGTGGCCACATGGCTGATGCACCACAGCTTTGACAGTGCCCGCGCAGCAGGGGTGCAGCGCATGGAATGTTGGGCCACCCGCACCGCCGAGGGTTTCTATCACGCGGTGGGGTTTCGCACGCTCGGGCCGATGGATGTGACCCTGACGGGCAGCATCACATTCCCCGCCATCCGCATGGCGAGGGCGTTGGACGTCTAGCGATCCTTGGGCGGTACATCGCGCAGCTTGGTAGACAGGGCAGTGGCTGCGTCCGGCGGATGGTGCATCGTCCGCCGCTTGGTGCTGGCGGGATGATTGCCCAGTCCGGTGCCCTTGCGATGCGCCCCTGCTGGCCGGATCGGGCGCGGGGCAAAGCCACCGCCGCAGTTGGGGCAGACGTTGTGCAGGTGCGCCGCGACGCAGTCGGCGCAAAAGGTACATTCATAGGTGCAGATGCGCGCGTTCTCGGCGTCGGGCGGCAGGTCCAGATCACACATCTCGCAGTTCGGGCGCAGTTCCAGCATTGGGTGGGCTCCTTCCGTGCGCCGCATCGTTGGCACGGATTTTGAACCCGTCAAGTCCGGCGTTCCCGCCCCCGACCTGTTGGCAAAGAAAAAGGGCCGGTCCCGCGACCAGCCCTTTCCAAAACCATTGTGTTGCGGTGCGCGTTATTCGCGGCTGCCGAACAGTTGCAGCAGGAACATGAACATGTTGATAAAGTCCAGATACAGATTCAACGCGCCCATAATCGCCGCCTTACCCAGCCATTCGCTGTCAGCCTGTGCGGCGTGCTGGATGTAGTCGTTTTTGATCTTCTGCGTGTCATATGCGGTCAGACCGGCAAAGATCAGAACACCCAGGATCGACACAGCGAACATGATCGCTGGCGATTGCAGGAAGATGTTGACGATCGACGCGACCAGAATACCAATCACACCCATGATCAGGAACGAACCCCAACCCGAGATGTCTTTTTTGGTGGTGTACCCCCAAAGCGACAGGCCAGCGAAGGCGATCGACGTGATCAGGAACACCTGCGCAATGGACATGCCGGTGAAGGCGACAAAAATCCAGCTTAGCGACAGGCCCATGACGGATGCGAAAGCGTAAAAGAACAGTTGCGCCCCAGCCGCCGACAGACGGTTGATTGCGGCACCAAAGGCAAAGACCATGCCCAGCGGTGCAAACATCACGATCCAGCCCAGAATGTTGGGTTGCAGCGTTTCAGGGTTGCGGAAAATGCTCAACAGTTGCGGGTTGGACCCTACAGCCCATGCCACGAGGAACGTCAGCAACATGCCCACGGACATTGTGCCGTAGACTTTGTTCATGTGGGCGCGCAGGCCCGCGTCGATCTCGGCAGAGCGTGTGCCAGCTGCTGCTGTCCGGATCGTGTTGATGTCAGCCATTGAAAGCCTCCGTTAATAACACTGATGATCCGCAGATTTCAGCCTGCGGCGTTAGATACGTTGAATATCGGGCCGCAAGCAGGCTATTTCAAGTGTTTTCGGAGCGTTATAGGTCGCTTTTTCGCGAGCTTCAGCGCAGATCAGTCTTTCCACGTCGCAGGCACGTCCCAGACGGGGCGTGTGGCTTCGTCGTGTGCCTCTTTTGCGGTCACGCCGATGTCTTCCAGCGCACGCGCGTCAAGCTGTGCAAGCGCGCGGCGCGAGCGCCACAGCGACAACAGGCTGGCGCGGCTGGGGCCGGCATCTCTGGTGCGGGTGAACAGGGTCGAGCGGGCGATCATATCGGTCATTGTCATGTCATTTGATCCTTCGGTACGTATGAAACGACGGGTTTCTATCAATTCTGTTGATGTATATGCCTATTCGTGTAACATTTTTAAAACGAATGTTTGTGCTGCATTACATCAAGGAGTGTGATGGATGAGGAATTTGGATATCACGACGTTGCGGTCTTTCGCCGCTGTGGCCGAAACTGGCGGCGTCACGCGGGCGGCGGGGTTTCTGCATCTGACGCAATCGGCGGTCTCTATGCAGTTGAAAAGACTGGAAGAAACGCTGGGGCTTGAGTTGCTCGACCGTTCGGGTCGGACCATCGCGCTGACCTCGGCGGGCGAGCAGTTGCTGGTCTATGCCAAACGCATGGTGGCACTGAACGACGAGGTGATCGTGCGGCTGACCGATCAGGCCTATGTCGGTACAATCCGGCTGGGTGTGCCCCATGACATCGTTTATCCGGCGATTCCCCGCGTGCTGAAACAGTTCAACGCGGCCTTTCCGCGGGTGCAGGTGCAACTGATCTCTTGCTATACAAAAGCGTTGAAGGCCGATTTTGGCAAAGGTGAAATCGACCTGATCCTGACAACCGAAACCTTTGTCGATGCGGGCGGCGAAACCCTGTGCGTCAAACCACTGTGCTGGCTGGGCGCGCCGGACGGGTCTGCATGGCGCCAGCGTCCGCTGAAGCTGGCCTTTGGGCGGCACTGCACCTTTCGTCCGCGCGTCATCGAACGGTTGGATAAGGCAGGCATTGATTGGGACGTGATCGTGGAAACCGACAGCGACCGCACCATCGAGGCCACCGTCAGCGCCGATCTGGCGATCAACACGATGATCGAGGGAACAGAGCCACCCCATCTTCAGCGGATTGACCACGGCGGCCACCTGCCGGACCTGCCTGCGCAGATGATCAATCTTTACGGTGCGACGCGATCGAAAAACATGGTGCATGACGCGCTCGCAGACCTGTTGCGACGTGCTTTTGGCAACGAAGAGCACACACGCCTGCGCGCGGTATAGTTGTTTGATCGGGCCGGAAATGGCCGCCAATCGACGGGTTCAACTGTGGGTTACAAGGGGCGCTGAAACCCTTCGGCTTCCCCAAGGGCAGCCGGACAGGTGCCGGTGACGCACTGCCCAAGTTTTTGATAAATTTTGCTTTCTGTGCTATCTTTGATGTCCGGTGACTTTGTCGCATTGTTCTCGGGTGACGTGCATTGCAAGGGGCAGCGTTTGAAGTGGGGTCATTGGTGCTAATCAAATTTCGACTTTTTGGAAAGATACTTAAGGTTGAGCGTTAGAAGTGTTGCTTTTGATGTGCAAATGCCTATTGTTTTTTTCCTGTAAACGAGTGTGAAATCCAAGCCTGAAAATGATCGGATCCAAGTGAGCCTCATCTTCGCCTGCATGGAATTTTCAAAGGAGGTTTTAGATGGCTCATAAAGTAGACGAGCACGTTGGAAAACGTATTCGCCAGCGTCGCTGGTTGGTTGGCATGACCCAACAAAAACTGGCCGAGATGGTCGGTATTAAATTTCAGCAAATTCAAAAGTATGAAACCGGTGCGAACCGCGTCAGCGCGTCCCGCCTGTGGGATATCGGCGAGGCGATGGGCGTCAACGTATCGTTTTTCTTCGAAGGGCTGGATGGTGATGTGGGGTCGAAACCTTCGGGCCGCTTTGTTCCCGGCGATTTGCTGGAAGACAAAGAAGCGATGGATCTTGTGCGCTCGTACTACGCCATCCCCAAAAACCAGCGCCGGCGTCTGTTCGAACTGGCCCGCGTGCTGAGTGACGTTGCATAAATCCTGACGGGATTGTCTTGCCTTGGGGCTGTCAAAATGGCACCTCGGCAGGATGACATACACCCATGATGCCCTTCTGGATGTGGCGCAGCAGCTGGCCGATGCCGCCCGCGCTGCGATCCTTCCCCATTTTCGCAACATCGGCCTGACAGCCGAAAACAAGCTGTCAGGCGGCTATGACCCCGTGACCATTGCCGACCGCGCCGCCGAAGAGGCGATGCGCGCGGTTCTGGCCGACCTGCGCCCCGACGACGCCATTCTGGGCGAAGAGTTCGGCGCCGTGGCTGGCTCCAGCGGGTTGACGTGGGTGCTGGACCCGATCGACGGCACGCGCGGCTTTGTTTCGGGTACGCCGACATGGGGCGTTCTGATCGCCGTGGGCGGCAAGGATGGCCCCGAAATCGGCATTATCGACCAGCCCTATATTGGCGAGCGTTTCATCGGCACACCCGAGGCCGCATGGGTCCACGGTCCCCAAGGTCGTGCGCCGTTGAAAACCCGCCCGCCGCGTCCGCTGTCGCAGGCCACCGTCTTTACCACCTTCCCCGAGGTCGGCACCCCTGCGGATGCCGCCGCGTTTGTCGACGTGGCGGGGCGCGCGCAACTGACGCGCTACGGGATGGATTGCTATGCCTATGCGCTGGTGGCCGCAGGTCAGGTCGATCTGGTGATCGAGGCAGGTTTGAACGCCTACGACATTCAGGCCCCCATCGCCGTGATTCAGGCCGCTGGCGGCATTGTCACCGACTGGCAGGGCGGACCCGTCCACAACGGGGGCCGCGCACTGGCTGCCGCCAACGCCGGGATTCACGCCGAAGCGCTGGCCATATTGGCCAAACACATATGACCGAGGTTCTGGTCAAAGGCGCGGATTGCATCCTGACAATGGACGACGACCGCCGCGAACTGGCCGGTGCCGACATCTTGCTGCGCAATGGCAGGATTGCAGGGGTGGGGCAGGAGCTGGAGACCTCCGGCGAAACCGTTCTGGCGGCGGGCTGTGTGGTCACACCCGGTTTGGTCAACACCCACCACCACCTTTACCAGACGCTGACCCGTGCCGTGCCCGGCGGTCAGGATGCGCTGTTGTTCGGCTGGCTGAAAACGCTCTATCCGATCTGGGCGCGGTTTACGCCGGACCATATGCACACCTCTGCGCAGGTGGGGCTGGCCGAACTGGCGCTGTCGGGCTGCACCTTGTCGTCCGATCACCTTTATCTTTACCCCAATGGCGCACGGCTTGAGGATACGATCCACGCCGCTGCCGAGCTGGGTCTGCGGTTCCATCCCACGCGCGGCTCTATGAGTATCGGGGAAAGTCTGGGTGGGCTGCCCCCTGACAATCTGGTCGAGCAAGAGGCCGCGATCCTCGAGGATTGCATCCGTGTGATCGACGCCTTTCACGACCCGTCCGAAGGGTCGATGTGTCGCGTGGGCCTTGCGCCCTGTTCGCCCTTTTCGGTCAGCACTGGCCTGATGCGAGACACTGCCCTTCTGGCCCGCGACAAAGGGGTGATGCTGCACACGCACTTGGCCGAAAACGAAGAAGACATCGCCTATAGCCTTGCGGCTTATGGCAAACGCCCCGGTGAATATGCACAGGATCTGGGCTGGACCGGGCCAGACGTCTGGCACGCGCATTGCGTCAAGCTGGACACATCCGAAATTGACCTGTTCGCCCGCACCCGTACCGGTGTGGCGCATTGCCCGTGTTCGAACTGCCGTCTGGGCAGCGGCATTGCCCCCGTGCGTGCCTTGCGCGATGCAGGTGTGCCGGTTGGGCTGGGCGTGGACGGATCGGCCAGCAATGACGCTGGCAATCTGGTGGCCGAGGCACGTCAGGCGATGTTGTTGCAGCGTGTCGCCAACGGCGCCGACGCCATGAGCGCGCGCGAAGCGCTCGAGATCGCCACCCGAGGCGGCGCCGACACTCTGAGCCGCCCCGATTGCGGTCGCATCGCAGTGGGCAAACGCGCCGATCTGGCGATCTGGGATGTCAGTGGTATTGCCAGTGCAGGCAGCTGGGATCCGGCGGCATTGCTGCTGGCGGGGCCGACGACGGTACGCGACCTGTTTGTCGAAGGCCGCCAGATCGTGCGCGACGGGCAAATCACGACGCTGGACATGGGCGCGGTCATTGCGCGGCAGAACACGCTTGCCCGTCAGCTGCAAGACGCGCTGTAGCTGGCGGCGCGGCATTCAAGGCGCACGGCCTGACCTTCGGGCCGTCGTTACAAATCCAGAATCAGCGCGCCGGATTCTTTGGCCTTGTGCTCTGGCTCGACGTGGATGGCGATATGCGTGACCTCCAGCGTCTCTTTAAGTGCTTTTTCGATCCGGTCACAGATTTCATGGGCTTCGAACACTGTCGTCTCTCCGGGCACCACAAGGTGGAAGTCGATAAAAATGGCTGAACCGGCGTGGCGTGTGCGCAGATCATGCGCCTCCATCGCGCCATTGGCCTCCGAGGCGATGACTTCGTGGATGCGGTTCATCATGGTTTCCGACACCGCTTCATCCATCAAACCGCTCAGCGATTCCCGAACGATTTTCCAACCCGACCACAGAATGTTGACGGCCACCAGCGAGGCAAGGATCGGGTCCAGAATCCACCATCCGGTCGCAACCGCCAAAAGCACGCCAACCGCCACGCCAATCGAAGTCAGAACATCGGTTACCAGATGTTTGCCGTCAGCGACCAAAGCAGGGGATTTATGTTTGCGCCCGTTCGAGATCAGCACCCACGCCCACAGGCCGTTGATGACAGTGGCCCCCAAATTCACCAAAAGCCCTTCGACGGGCGCATCCAGTGCGGCGGGGGTCATAAAGCCCTGAAATGCCTCGCGCAGGATCAAAAGTGCGGCAAGGATAATCATCACCCCTTCAAGCACAGCACTGAAAAATTCGGCCTTGTGATGGCCATAGGGGTGATCGGCGTCCGCAGGCTTGGCCGCAACGCGGATGGCAATCAGGGCGGCAAAGGCGGTCGCCACATTGACCGTGCTTTCCAGCGCATCCGACAAAAGCGCAACCGAGCCAGTCATCCAATAGGCGAGTGTTTTCAGCCCCAGAACGGCGAAGCCTATGAAGATACTGCCAATCGCAAGCTTGATCGTCGACATGACGGGAATCCTCGTTGCGCTTTGCGCATCTGATAAAGACTGCGCCTTAAAAGCTCAAGTGATTGACTTTGAAAGTGAAAATCACTCGCAACTGCGGATGCGGTTTTCCGGATGATCACACCACGCCGCATTCCGGTGGGCCTGCGCGGTCGCGTGCCTTAGGTCACAACCCGCCCGTTCACCCAAACCTGCGCCACCGCGCGGTCGTCACCCATCATGATGGTGGCAAACACTGCCTCCCAGATGTCTGACACATTTGCCGCCCGCTGCGCGATGGCAGGCGTCGAGGCAAGGTCGAGCACGCAAATATCCGCCTCATATCCGGCTGCCAACGTGCCGATGCGGTCGTGCAAGTGCAGGCTGCGCGCCGA
Source organism: Pseudosulfitobacter pseudonitzschiae (assembly GCF_002222635.1). Lineage (NCBI taxonomy): Bacteria > Pseudomonadati > Pseudomonadota > Alphaproteobacteria > Rhodobacterales > Roseobacteraceae > Pseudosulfitobacter > Pseudosulfitobacter pseudonitzschiae. Next base: position 670,652 of record NZ_CP022415.1, read on the forward strand.
TCCTGCGGTGGCCAGCCACAGCAAATGCCGCGCGTGCAGCGGGGTGCCGCGCAACTGGCCGATCTCATAGGCGGCAGCCATTGTGCGCAGCATCGAAAACGAAGACCCGCCGCCGGTGTCCGTTGCCAGCCCGATCGCGATGCCGCGCGCAGCCAGCCCCGCCAGATCCATCAGCCCCGACCCGATAAAGGTGTTCGAGGTCGGGCAATGCACCACTGCGGCACCCACTTCTGCCAAGCGGTCAATCTCGCGCGGCTCCATGTGGATCGCGTGACCATAAACACCGTGCGCGCCCAATAGCCCGCGCGCTTCGTAGGTGTCCAGATAATCGCGGGCTTGCGGATAGAGGTCGCGCACCCATGCAATCTCGTCGACTTGTTCCGACAGATGCGTCTGCATTAGGCAATCGGGATGCTCGGCCCAAAGCGCGCCAAGCGCCTCAAGCTGTTCGGGGGTCGACGTGGGCGAAAACCGCGGTGTGATTGCATAGTGCGCGCGGCCCGTGCCGTGCCAGCGGGTCAGCAGCGCCTTGCTGTCGTCATAGGCACTTTGCGCGGTGTCGCGCAGGGTGTCGGGGGCGTTGCGGTCCATGCAGGTCTTGCCGGCCACGACGCGCATGTCGCGCGCCGCGGCTGCCTCGAAAAACGCATCGACGGATGCGGGGTGGATGGTGGCAAAGGAACACATCGTAGTGGTGCCGTGCGCCAGCGCCAGATCAAGATAGTCGCCCGAGACCCTGGCTGCGTAATCCGTATCGCCAAAGCGGGATTCTTCGGGGAAAGTATAGGTGTTCAGCCAGTCGATCAGCCGCTTGCCCCAGCTGGCGATGATGGCGGTTTGCGGGTAATGCACGTGCGCATCGACAAAACCGGGCAGGATCAGTCGGTTGGCGTGATCATGCACCTCGGCCTGCGGGGCCTGCGCACGCAGCCGATCGGCGGGGCCGGTTGCCGCAATGTGGTTGCCCTCGATCAGCACGCCGTGTCCGGCATGGATCTGCACCGCGTCCGCGTCGGCAAACGGGTCGCCGGTGGTCTTCAGCACATGGCCGGTCAAAAGGATTTGCTTGCTCATGTGGCGCACGATAAGCGGGTGGTCACAAAAGGTAAATTGACCTTTGGTCTTGCCGCACCATTGTGTACCAGAACACCCGCGCCTATTGTCGCGGACGCATTACGGGGGCCGGGCCATGTCAGACGAATTCGAACCGATCAAGGAAGAAGCCAAGATCGAAGAAGAGCGCTCTGACGAGGCATACGAACTGGACCGCAAAGCGGTCAGTGCGATTCTTTATGCGGTGGACATCGAGGATCAGGCCAAACTGATCGAGTTGATGGAACCGCTGCACCCGGCGGACATCGCCGACCTTCTGGAACAGGTGAACGCCTTTGACCGCACGCGGCTGATCCGGCTGTACGACCGTGAATTCGACGGTGATATCCTGTCGGAACTGGACGAAAGCATTCGCGACGAAGTGATTGCGGTGCTGACACCACAGGTGTTGACGCAGGCGGTGCGCGATCTGGACAGCGACGATGTGGTCGATCTGGTCGAAGACATGGACGACACCCAGCAGGGTGCGATCCTTGACGCGCTTGAAGATGCCGACAGGCTGGCCGTGCAGCAGGCGCTGTCCTACCCCGAATTTTCCGCCGGTCGCTTGATGCAGCGCGAAGTGGTGATGGCTCCCGAACACTGGACCGTGGGCGACGCCATCGACCATTTGCGCAACTCTTCCGAAGAGGATCTGCCGGACCAGTTCTATCATATCGTCGTGGTTGATCCGCGTCTGCACCCTGTTGGAAACGTAACGCTGGGCAAGTTGATGCGCTCGCGCCGCGAGGTGCCGCTGCTGGACATCGTGGAGCCGACATTTCAGGTGATACCGGCCACACAGGCCGAAAGCGACGTGGCCTATGCGTTCAACCAGTACCACCTGATCTCGGCCCCCGTTGTCGATGACGAAGGCCGCCTGATCGGTCTGATCACCATCGACGACGCGATGGCCGTTCTGGACGAGGAACACGAAGAAGACATCATGCGTCTGGCCGGTGTCGGTGAGGGGTCGCTGTCGGATCGTGTGGTCGAGACTACCAAACGGCGGATGCCGTGGCTGGCGGTCAACCTTGTGACCTCGATTGCCGCGTCGCTGGTGATTGCGCAATTCGAAATGGCAATTGCGCAGATCGTGGCGCTGGCCGTGCTGATGCCCATCGTGGCGTCGATGGGCGGCAACGCGGGCACCCAGTCGCTGACCGTGGCGGTGCGCGCGATTGCGACCAAAGACCTTACCGGTAGCAACGTCTGGCGGGTGATCCGGCGCGAGGTGCTGGTGGGGCTGGTCAATGGCATATTGTTCGCGGTGGTTATGGGCGTGGTCGGGCTGATCTGGTTCGGATCGCCTGCGCTGGGCTATGTGATCGCTGCGGCGATGGTGGTGAACATGGTGGTTGCCGGCTTTGCGGGAACGGTGATTCCGGTGATCCTCGACCGTGTGGGTGTGGACCCCGCGCTGGCCTCGGGCGCCTTTGTGACGACTGTGACCGATGTGGTCGGCTTTTTTGCCTTCCTCGGGCTGGCGGCGGCGGTCTTGCTGTGACGCTTGAGGCGCAAAAGGCGGCGGCGCGCACGGCGGCTTTTGCCCGACGCAAGGCGGCCTTTGCGGCGGCGGCCCCCGCAGCCTGTGGCGTGTTGTCGGAATTGTTGGCGGGGCATCGCGGTGTGCCGCTGGCTGGCTACGTTCCTATCCGCACCGAAATTGATCCGCTGCCTGCGATGGCCGAAGCATCGGCCTATGGCCCTGTGGGCGTGCCGGTGATCCAAGGGGCGGGGCTACCGTTGCAGTTCTCGGTCTGGGAACCCGACATGCTCCTGCGCGACGGGCCGTTCGGTGCGCGCGTGCCCGCGGCCGATGCGTGGATGGTGCCGCAGATTGTAATAGTGCCGCTGGTCGCCTTCGACCGGCGCGGCGGACGGTTGGGCTATGGGGGCGGATTTTACGACCGCACGCTGGAACGGTTGCGTGCGCGTGGTCCGGTGCTGGCTGTGGGCTTTGCCTTTGCCGCGCAAGAAGCGGACGCGCTGCCATTGGAACCGACGGACCAACCGTTGGACATGATCGTCACCGAAGCAGGCGTGATCACCTTCTGAGAGAGTGGCCGAGGGGGCTTTGCCCCCGCGCCTTTGGCGCTCCCCCAGGATATTTTTGGCCAAAAGAAGGTGGGGGGCTTGTTCGGGGGCTGTCGGGACGCATAAGAGGGCGCATGAAAATATTGTTCTTAGGCGATGTGATGGGCCGCGCAGGTCGGCAGGCGGTGTCAGACGGGCTTCCGAAGCTGCGTGCGGCGTGGAAACTGGATTTTGTCGTGGTCAACGGCGAAAACGCAACCTCTGGAATGGGGCTGTCGGCGGCGCACGCGCGCGCGATCCTTGAGGCCGGAGCGGATTGCGTGACGCTGGGCGATCACGCGTTCGACCAGAAGGATATGTTGCAGTTCTGTGAGGCAGAGCCGCGTATCATCCGTCCGTTGAACTTTTCCAAATCGGCCCCCGGTAAGGGCGCGCGTCTGTTCGAGGCACGCGGCGGGCGCAAGGTTCTGGTTTGTCAGGCGCTGGGGCAGGTATTTATGAAACGCCCGTTTGATGATCCGTTCTCGGCCACCGAGGCGGTGTTCCGCACCCACCCTCTGGGCGGTCAGGCGTCAGCGGTGATTGTCGATTTCCATTGCGAGGCGACCAGCGAGAAGATGGCGATGGGGCATTGGTGCGACGGGCGCGCGTCGCTGGTGGTGGGCACGCATACGCATGTGCCGACGGCGGATGCGATGATCTTGCGCAAGGGCACCGCCTATCTGACCGATGCGGGCATGTGCGGCGATTACGATAGCGTGATCGGCATGCAGCGCGACGAACCGTTGCGCCGTTTCATCACCGGCATGCCCAAAGAGCGGTTCTCGCCTGCGTTGGGCGAGGTGACCCTGTCGGGCGTCTATATCGAGACTGACGACAAGACCGGCAAGGCCACGCGGATCGAAATGGTCCGTCAGGGTGGGCGACTGCCGCCTGCGGGTCCTGCACCGATTGCCTGACAACCGGGCGTTGGTGCGGTGATTTGTCCACTTTGTTGATCTGACAAGCGTCGGGCACACGCATGTGCTTGCAGCCCTGCGCGTGATCGGCAAAAGTGTCCAACGGGCATTTTCACAAGGTAGAGCCGCCACATATGGGCCTTTTCCAACTTTCGCAGACCGGCAGTGCGGTTTTGACACTGACGATTGTCGGGATCATGTTCATCATGTTCCTGCGCGAGACCTTTCCGACCGAAGTTGTGGCGATTGCGGGGGCGGCCGTGATGCTGATCACCGGTGTACTGCCTTATGAAGCCGCGCGGTTGGTTCTGGCCAACCCTGCGCCGTGGACGATTGCGGCGATGTTCATCATCATGGGCGCACTTGTGCGCACCGGCGCACTGGATGCGTTCACCGGTCTTGCCAGCCGCCATGCGCGTACCAATCCGGCGCTGGCCATTGGATTGCTGATGGCCTTTGTGGTTGGTGCAAGCGCGATCGTCAGCAATACGCCGGTGGTTGTCGTGATGATTCCCGTGTTTATGCAAATCTCCAAAACGATGGGTATGAGCCCGTCCAAGCTGTTGATCCCGCTGAGCTATGCGGCGATCCTTGGCGGAACGCTGACCCTGATCGGGACATCTACCAACCTGCTGGTGGACGGCTCGGCGCGGGCCAACGGGATGGCGCCGTTTTCGATTTTCGAGGTGACGCCACTGGGTGCGATACTGGTGGTCTGGGGCATGATCTATCTGCGGTACGTCGCGCCGTGGCTGCTGCCCGACCGCGACAGCATGGCCAATCTGCTCAGCGACAAGCGCAAGATGAAGTTTTTCACCGAGGCCGTGATCCCCCCCGAAAGCAACCTGATCGGGCGCGAGGTGTCGGGCGTTCAATTGTTCAAGCGCGAAGGGGTGCGGCTGATCGACGTTGTGCGTGGCGACCTGTCGCTGCGGCGCAATCTGACCGCCGTGACCCTGCAGGTGGGCGACCGTGTGGTTTTGCGCACGCAGATGACGGAATTGCTAAGCCTGCAAAGCAACAAGGAACTCAAGCGCGTGGATCAGGTGTCTGCGGTGGAAACCCAGACGGTCGAGGTGCTGATCACGCCGGGCTGCAAGATGATCGGGCGTTCGCTGGGGTCTATGCGGCTGCGGCGTCGCTATGGCGTTTATACGCTGGCGGTACACCGGCGGAACCAGAACATCGGCCAACAACTGGACGATCTGGTGGTGCGTGTGGGCGATACGCTGCTGCTGGAAGGCGCGCAGGAAGACATCGCGCGGCTGGCATCGGATATGGATATGGTCGATGTCTCGCACCCCTCAAGCCGCGCGTTCCGGCGCGGCCACGCGCCGATTGCCGTGGGCGCGTTGATCGGTATCGTCGCACTGGCGGCCTTTGGTGTGGCTCCGATCCTGCTGCTGAGTGTGCTGGCCGTGGCGCTGGTGCTGATCACGCGCTGTATCGACGCAGACGAGGCGTTCGAATTTATCGACGGCAGCCTGCTGGCGCTGATCTTTTCCATGCTGGCAATTGGCGCCGCGCTTGAAGCGTCGGGCGCTGTGGCGTTGATTGCCAACGCGATCGCGCCTCTGATCGGTGATTTGCCGCCCTTCTTTATCATCTGGTCGATCTATCTGCTGACCAGCGTGCTGACCGAACTGGTCAGCAACAATGCGGTGGCGGTGGTGATGACGCCGATTGTCATCGGCCTGGGCGCGGCACTGGGCATTGATCCGCGCGCGCTGGTGGTGGCGGTGATGGTGGCGGCCAGCGCGTCCTTTGCCACGCCCATCGGCTATCAGACGAATATGCTGGTTTATGGCCCCGGCGGCTACAAGTTCACCGATTTCATGCGGGTTGGCATCCCGCTGAACCTGAGCGTGGGCGTGCTGGCGTCGGCGATCATTCCGTACATGTGGCCGTTGTAAGTGTGCGCGACGGGGTCGCCGGTCCAATAGATGTCGGGAAAGACGGGAAAACAATGCGAAACGTAACCTACGGAACCGCGCTGACGTTGATGCTGGGATGGCTGCTGTGGATCGGCAAGCCGGTGTTGCTGCCGGTGCTGGCCTCGGTGATCTCTGTCTATATCCTGTTGGCCGCAGCCGAGAGCATGAAACAACTGCCCATATTGGGCCGTCTGCCGGATTTGGTGCGGCGCGGCATGATCCTTGTGGTGTTTGCCCTGTTTGTGATCTTGCTGTTCATTCTGGTCATAAACAATCTGGCGCAGGTGGCCGCAGTGCTGCCGCGCTATGAGCAAAACCTTGAAAACCTGATCACCCGCAACGCCAGCCTGTTGGGGATCGAAGACGAACCGACATGGGCCAACGTGCGCAGCGTCACGTTGGATCAGATTGATTTCCGGTCATGGATTGCGCCCGCGCTGCTGTCCTTGCGCGGTTTTGGAACCACGCTGTTTCTTGTTGTGCTCTATGCCAGCTTTTTCATCGCAGAACGGGGGGCGATGACACGCAAAGTGGTTATGGCCATGGGCGGAGAAGAGGCCGGTGGCCGCGCGATTTCAGTGCTGTCGCGGATCAACGAGCGGATTGGGCAATACCTGCTCGTCAAGACCACGTTGAACGTGATCCTTGGGGCCATTTCCTATGTGATCATGCTGCTGCTGGGGATCGAATTTGCCCTGTTCTGGGCGGTGCTGATCGCCTTTTTGAACTATATCCCCTATATCGGCTCGCTCATTGGGGTGCTGTTTCCGGTCCTGCTCAGCCTTGCGCAATTTGGTACGCTAAGCATGACGGCAACGGTACTGGTGGCGCTGACAACGGCGCAGGTTGTGGTCGGGGCCTATCTTGAACCGCGCATGATGGGGCGGGCGTTCAACCTCAGCCCCTTTGTCGTGCTTCTGGCGCTGGCATTCTGGAGCACGCTCTGGGGCTTGCCCGGCGCGTTGCTGGCGGTTCCGCTGACGGCAAGTCTGGTGATCGTGCTGACCGAAATTCCGTCGGCACGCCCCATCGCGGTATTGCTGTCGGCCAACGGCAAGATCTGAGCGTTCGCGCCTAGCCAATCGCCTGCGACCGCCCCGCGTTGCGCCCCGAAAAGATGCAGCCCCCCAGAAACGTGCCCTCCAGCGCGTTGTAACCGTGATAGCCGCCGCCGCCAAAGCCTGCCACTTCGCCCGCTGCAAATAGACCCGGAACCGGTGCGCCATCCGCGCCAATCATCTGGCTGTCCAGGTTGGTTTGCAGCCCACCCAGCGTTTTGCGCGTCAGGACATGCAGTTTGACCGCGATCAGCGGGCCATTTGCCGGATCAAGAAACCTGTGCGGTTTCGCTGTGCGGATCAGCCTGTCGCCGCGATAGTGGCGGGCTGCATGTATTGCCATCATCTGCGCATCTTTGGAAAACGCATTGTCCACCTGCGCGTCGCGCGCCGCGATCTGGGCGCGCAGGGCGGCAGGGTCCAGCGGCACCTTTGCGATGCGGTTCATGCCTGCAACCAGCGTGTCCAGATCGTCAGCCACAACGAAATCGGCACCATGTTCCTTGAACGCCTCTACGGGGCCAGTGGCGCGTTTGCCGGACAGGATGCGCTGGCGGATCACCTCGCGCCAACTGCCGCTGGTAAAATCGGGGTTCTGTTCGGACCCCGACAGGGCGAATTCCTTTTTGATGATCTTCTGGGTCAGCACGAACCAGCTGTAGTCATATCCTGTGGCCAGAATCGCACGCAGGGTGCCCATGCTGTCAAAACCGGGCAGGGCGGGCGGCGCAAAGCGTTTGCCGGTGGCGTCGAACCACATCGACGACGGCCCCGGCAGGATACGGATGCCGTGAGCGGGCCAGATCGGATTCCAGTTCCTGACCCCTTCGGTATAGTGCCACATACGGTCGCCGTTGATGACGTGGCCGCCTGCCTGCTCGGAAATGGCGATCATGCGGCCATCCACATGCGCGGGCACACCTGCGATCATCTGCTCGGGTGCGGGGCCAAGCCGGTCGGTGGGCCATGCCTTGCGCACCATCTCGAAATTGCCACCGATGCCGCCCGATGTAACGATGACCGAGGCGGCCTTGAACGCAAAATCCCCCGCAGGGTCACGGTTGGTGGATACCCCGCGCGGGGCGGGGTCGTCTGTCAGCACCGTGCCGGACACACCGGTTGCCGCACCGTTGGTCATGTCGATGCGGTCCACTTGATGGCGGAACCTGAACACGATCAGCCCTGCGCCTTCGTGCTCCAGACAGCGGCGGGTGAAGTGTTCCAGCGTGCCGGGGCCGGTGCCCCATGTGATGTGAAAGCGCGGCACAGAATTGCCGTGCCCGTCGGCAAAACCGCCGCCGCGTTCGGCCCAGCCCACCACCGGAAACCAGCGCAGGCCCATCTTGTGCAGCCACGGACGCATCTCGCCTGCGGCAAAGTCGATATAGGCCTCGGCCCATTTGCGCGGCCACGCATCTTCGGGGCGATCAAACTGCGCGCTGCCCATCCAGTCGCCCAACGCCAGATCACGGCTGTCTCGGATGCCCATGCGGCGCTGTTCGGGGGTGTTGACCATGAACAGCCCGCCAAGGGACCAGAACGCCTGTCCCCCCAGACCGCTGCGCGGTTCCTGATCAACGACAATCACCCGCTTGCCCCGGTCGCCCAGCTCGGCCGCAGCGGCAAGGCCCGCCAGACCCGCGCCCACAATAATGGCGTCTGCGTGTTCCATGATGCTCTCCCTGAGAACAAGCGTAACCGTGGAGCGCGCCTTGATGCCAGCCTTTTCCTGCGTGTGCTACAGCGGCCAGAAGAACAGGATCGACGGGATCGACACGCAGATCACGATAACCTCCAGCGGCAGCCCCATCCGCCAGTAATCGCCAAAGCGATAGCCGCCGGGACCAAGGATCAGCGTGTTGTTCTTGTGCCCGATCGGCGTCAGAAACGCCGAAGAGGCCGCCACCGCGACCGCCATCAGGAACGGATCGGGCGACACACCCAGCGTCTGCGCCATCTGGATGCCCACAGGAGCCGCGACGATGGTGGTGGCGGTGTTGTTCAGCACGTCCGACAGGGTCATGGTGACCACCATCAGCACGCTCAGCACCACCCACGCGGGCATACCATCGGTCAGGTTCACCAACGCGCCCGAAATCAGCTGGGTGCCGCCGGATGTCTCAAGTGCCGCGCCCAGCGGTATCATCGACCCCAGCAGCACGATCACCGGCCATTCGATATGGGTGTAAAGTTCGGACAGGGGCACGATGCGCGTCAGAACATAGGCGGTGACCACAAGCCCCAAGGCAACAGGCAGGTAGACCAGCCCGAAGCTGGCGGCAGCAACAGCACCGGCGAACAGCCCGATGGCCAGCCAGACCTTGGAGTTTTCGGTGACCGCCAGACCGCGATCTGCCAGCGGCAGCACGCCCAGCCAGTCGGTGACGTGGCCCGCCGTGTCGCGCGGCACCAGCAGCAACAGGATGTCACCGGCCTGTAACTCGGTTTTGCGCAGTTCGGATGTGATCTTGCGGCCCTGACGGGAAATGCCCAGCAGCACGGTGCGCTGGCGCCATGCCAGCCCCACGGTTTGCGCGGAACGTCCATTCAACCGCGAGGCTTCGGGCACCACGACTTCGATGATCTCGACGCCTTCGCCATCGGCGTTCAGACGCTCTTCGCGGTCGGCATCGGCAAGTTTCAGGTTCAGCGTCGAGCGGAATTCGTCCAGCGCATCCGGTGTCGCCTCGATCACCAGCGCGTCACCGGCTTGCAGCGCCACGTTGCGCGACGAACCATAGCGCCGCTTGCCGTCACGGATCAGCCCGAGGATGGCCACATCGGCACCATCGGCGGCCTCTTGCAACTCGGCGATACGCTGGCCGACCAGCTTGCTTTCGTCGGGCACGATCAACTCGGCGATGTATTGCGAAATGTCTTCCTTGTTCAGCGTGGCGTCAGCGCGTGTGGGGATCAACCGCCACCCGATCAGTGCCACAAAGATCAGGCCGGCAATGGCCGCGATTCCGCCCACGGGGGCAAAGTCGAACATGCTGAACGGCGCGCCCAACGATTCCTGCCGGATCGAGGCGATGATGATGTTGGGCGGTGTGCCGATCAGCGTGGCCATACCGCCCAGAATGGTGGCAAAGCTCAAGGGCATCAGGCTCAGGCCCGGCTGGCGACCTGCCTTTCGCGATGTTTGGATATCAACCGGCATCAGCAGGGCCAGTGCTGCGACATTGTTCATAAATGCCGACAGCACACCGCCAACAGCTCCCATGATGGTGATATGCGCGCCCAGGCTGCGGCCCGAGTCGATCAGCGTGCGGGTGATCAACAACACAGCGCCAGAGCGGACCAGCCCCGTCGACACCACCAGCACCAGCGCCACGATCAGGGTCGCGGGATGCCCAAATCCGGAAAATGCGTCTTTTTCCGGGACCACGCCCAGCACGACGCCGGTCATCAGGGCGGCAAAGGCCACAAGGTCATAGCGGAAACGGCCCCAGAGCAGCAGCCCAAAGACGGCTCCGAAAAGCGTGAAGAGGATGATTTGATCTGTTGTCATGCGCGGCAACCTAGAACGGCGGCATGGTCACGGCCAGTGGTATTCGGCGGCCTTATGAGTGGGGCCAGCGGGTTGGCGCGTTGCCCGCCGCTGCGGACGCGCCTTGCCTGTAACCATGCGAACGGGACCGGCCCCCTCGTTTGCCAAGGCTTGCGGCCCACCCGCGTGGTGCACTATAGCAGCCGGAAAAGCCGCGCGGCGGCGCATGTCAGTTGCAAATCGGAGGCGTTATGGCAGGCCACTCAAAATGGGCGAATATCCAGCACCGCAAGGGGCGTCAGGACAAACTGCGCGCCAAGGTGTTTTCAAAGATGTCCAAGGAAATCACCGTGGCCGCCAAGATGGGCGACCCCGATCCCGACAAGAACCCGCGTTTGCGTCTGGCGATCAAAGAGGCGAAATCGGTGTCCGTGCCCAAGGACGTGATCGACCGTGCGATCAAGAAATCCCAAGGCGGCGACAGCGAAGACTACGAAGAAATCCGGTATGAGGGTTACGGCCCCAACGGTGTCGCGGTGATCGTCGAGGCGATGACCGACAACCGCAACCGCACGGCATCTGTCGTGCGCTCGACGTTCACCAAGAACGGCGGCAATCTGGGCGAAACCGGCAGCGTCGGCTTTATGTTCGATCGCAAGGGCGAGGTGGTCTATCCTGCGTCGATCGGTGACGCCGACACGGTGATGATGGCCGCCATCGAGGCGGGCGCCGAAGACGTGGAAAGCACCGAAGACGGGCACGTCATCTGGTGCGCCGACACCGACCTGAACGAGGTGTCTACAGCGCTCGAGGCCGAACTGGGCGAAAGCGACGCCACACGGCTGGTGTGGAAGCCCACAGTCACCACCGAGATGGATCTGGAAAGCATGCAAAAACTGATGAAGCTGATTGACGCTTTGGAAGACGATGACGACGTGCAGCGCGTCACCGCCAACTTTGAAGCCTCTGACGAGGTGATGGATCAGCTGGGCGAAGAGTAACCCAAGCAACCGCCTGCCACATCTGTGCGCCGCTCCGTCGACGGGGCGGCGTTTTTGTTGCAAAACAGGCCGCGTGCAATGCTGCCCCAGCTTAGGGAAACGGCGGGCTGGCGGCGTTGGCGGCGCAAGCGGCGCATCACCGAACGCAGGGCTGTCAGACGGTCGTTGGCCGCATCGCCACCGGCGCGGGCCTGAACGGCAAGTATCTTTTCCTGCGTTTCCAAAGCGCTTTCGATCATGTCGAAGTCGGATGTGGTCAGATCGAGGCTATGGATCGGGGCGGACATCTTGGTGTTCCTTTATTGGTCAAGTCTTGTGCATATGGTGCAAGACTCTGGCCACGCCAAGACCGGAACGCCGATTTGTAACACAAAAATGACGGGTATCACGCAGCGGTGATTGAAATCTGCGGTTTGCGCAGGAGGTGCCGTCGCACTAAACACCTGCAACGCAGAGTTCGGAAAGACATCTCATGACATCGTTTCTACCGGGGTTTTATCTGGGGTTTTCCCTGATTTTGGCAATTGGCGCGCAGAATGCCTTTGTGCTGCGTCAGGGCTTGATGCAGGCGCATGTGTTCTGGGTCTGCCTGACCTGTGCGCTGTCCGACGCGCTGCTGATCAGCGCGGGCGTGGCAGGCTTTGGTGCAATGGCCGAGGCGGTGCCATGGCTGGAAACGGTGATGCGCTGGTTCGGGGCGGCGTTCTTGTTGTGGTACGGCTGGCGGAATGCGCTCAGTGCGTGGCGCGGCGGTCAGTCACTGGACGCCGCCGACACGCGCGGCGGGTCGCTGCGCGCCACGCTTCTGGTGGTACTGGCGCTGACATGGCTGAACCCGCATGTCTATCTGGACACGCTGATGCTGCTGGGCGCGATCTCGGCGCAGTATCCGGACAAGCTGGCCTTCGGGGCAGGGGCGGTCACCGCCAGTTTCGTATTTTTCTTTTCGCTGGGCTATGGCGCACGGCGGTTGCGCCCCCTGTTTGCCAATCCACGCAGCTGGCAGGTGCTGGACGTGCTGATCGCGCTGACCATGTGGGCCATCGCGGTGAAACTGATCTTGATGTAAGGCCGCAGCCCGCCGTTGCGAGGGCGGCTTTGGCGTGATATTTCGGCGTCGTATTGCGCGGTGACGATATGGCTGGACAATTGAAACTGTATATTCTCGGGGCGTCTTGCGCTGGTGTGTCCACGCTGGGCGATCTGCTGTCGAGACAGATGGATGTGCCGCAACTGGACGTCGACGATTACTACTGGCTGCCGACCGACCCGCCCTACACCACCAAACGCCCGCCGGAAGAGCGCGTCCGGCTAATCAGGTCCGATCAGGCCAGAACCAATGGCTGGGTTCTGTCGGGGTCGTTTATCGGCTGGGGAGAATCCCTTGTCGATCAGGTTGATCTGATTGTGTTTGTGAAAACCCCCACAGCGGTGCGCATGCAGCGTCTGAACGCCAGAGAGTCACAGCGCCACGGCGCACGCATCCTGCCGGGCGGTGATATGCACGCAGCACATCTGGCCTTTCGGAACTGGGCGGCGCGCTATGACGATCCGACATTTAGCGGGCGCAATCTGGCGCAACATGAAAGCTGGCTCCAGACCCAAACCGCTCCGGTGCTGCGGCTGGACGGCACACAGAATGCGAACGCACTGGTGCAATCGGTGACAAGCGCGCTTGCGTCTGCCTGACGGTCTGCGCCGCGCGCGCAAAAATCAAGCGTGCTCAACGCTCTGACCTGCCCAATTCGCCAAACACCGCGCATAGCCCCTTGCACGTCCCTGTGCGCTTCCGCATTGATACACGCATGATGGATGGACAAGAACCGCGCCCCATGACGGGCATTCTGTGGATGCTGTTGACGGGGCTGTGTTTTGTCGCCGTGACAGCATTGGTCAAGTCGATGGGGCCGGGAATGCCACCCGCGCAGGCCGCGTTCTTGCGGTATTTGCTGGGCATCGCGTTTCTGATCCCGATGCTGGGCGATGTGCGCCGCGCCAATCTGACGCCGCGCCAGTGGAAGCTGTTCACCTTTCGCGGGCTGTTCCATTCGATCGGTGTGGCGCTGTGGTTCTATGCCATGACGCGTATTCCCATCGCAGAGCTGACAGCGATCAACTATCTTGCGCCGGTCTTTGTCTCGATCGGGGCCGCGCTGTTTTTGGGCGAGCGTCTGGCGGCGCGGCGCATCTTCGCGGTGATCGTGGCGCTGGTGGGCGCGGCGGTGATCCTGCGTCCGGGCTTTCGCGAGGTCGCCAACGGTCATATCGCCATGTTGCTGGCAGCGATGGTGTTTTCGGGGTCGTATCTGCTGGCCAAGATCATGTCCGACGAGGTCAGGCCGACGGTGATCCTGTTCATGCTGACGGTGTTTGTGACCATCGGACTGGCCCCGCTGGCCGCGCTGGACTGGGTGACGCCCACTTGGGGCCAGCTTGGGGTGCTGACCTGCGTGGCACTGTTCGCCCAAGCCGGACATTTCACCATGACACTGGCCTTTGCCGCCGCGCCGGTGACGGTGACACAGCCGATTACCTTCCTGCAACTGGTCTGGGCCACGCTCTTGGGCCTGCTGGTGTTCAACGAGCCGGTGGACATCTGGGTGGTGCTGGGCGGGGTGCTGATCCTTGCCTCGGTCACATTTATCACATGGCGCGAGGCGCAGCTGAAACGCCGCCCGATCACACCCACGATCAACGCGACCAAGGTGTAATTTCCTTTATTGATTGACTAGTCAGTAAAAATCCCCGATCATTTGCCCCCATAGCAAGTGGGGGATAGCCCGTGCCCAAATTGGGAATGGAACCAATCAGACGCGCCGCCTTGGTGCAGGCCACCATAGCCGAGATCGGGGCCGCAGGGTCGCTGGATGTGACTGTGGGGCAGATTGCCCGTCGGGCCGGCATGTCCAGTGCGCTGGCGCATCACTATTTCGGCGGCAAGGATCAGATATTTCTGGCGGCCATGCGCCATATCCTGACCGAATATGCCACAGAAGTGCGCGCAGCCCTGGCCGAAACCACCTGTCACGCGGACCGCGCCGCCGCCATCGTGCGCGGCAGCTTTGCGCAGTCGTGTTTTGCCCCCGCCACCATCAGTGCGTGGATGACATTCTACGGACGCGCCGCGTCGCACCCCGATACGCTGCAATTGCTGCATCTCTACCAGCGCCGGTTACGCTCGAACCTGACGCACGCGCTGCGCGGTGTCAGCGCCGATCCGGTGCATGATGCCGAAACCATGGCGGCCCTGATCGACGGGCTTTATTTGCGCGCGGCCCTGTCGGGCAGCGATGACCAAGACGCCTGCGCTGCCGCCTTGCGTACCCTGAACACCCTGATCGAGAGGCAGCCATGACCGAGACCCCAGCTAAACAGCCCAACATTCTGATCTTTATGGTCGACCAGTTGAACGGCACGTTATTTCCCGACGGTCCCGCCGATTGGCTGCATGCGCCCAATATCAAAAAACTTGCGGCCCGCAGCACGCGGTTTCGCAGCGCTTATACCGCGTCTCCGCTGTGTGCACCCGGACGGGCGGCGTTCATGTCGGGGCAATTGCCCAGCGACACAGGCGTCTATGACAATGCGGCCGAGTTTCAATCGTCCATCCCCACCTATGCGCATCACCTGCGCCGCGCGGGCTATCACACCTGCCTGTCGGGCAAGATGCACTTTGTCGGCCCCGATCAGCTGCACGGCTTCGAGGAGCGTCTGACCACCGACGTTTACCCGCCTGATTTCGGCTGGACACCCGATTACCGCAAACCGGGCGAACGGATCGAATGGTGGTATCACAACATGGGGTCGGTCACGGGATCGGGCGTGGCCGAGATCACCAACCAGATGGAGTATGACGACGAGGTGGCCTATCACGCCACCCGCAAGGTCTATGACCTTGGCCGCCGTCACGATGCACGCCCGTGGTGCCTGACCGTCAGCTTTACCCACCCGCACGATCCCTATGTCGCGCGCAAGAAATATTGGGATCTCTACGAGGACTGCGAGCACCTGATGCCCGAAGTCGCCCCGATCCCCTATGACGAACAGGACGCCCATTCGAAACGCATCTTTGACGCCAACGACTGGCGCAGCTTTGACATCTCGGACGAAAACGTGCGCCGCTCGCGCCGCGCCTATTTTGCCAACATCAGCTATCTGGACGACAAGATCGGCGAAGTGATGGAAGCGCTGGAAGGTACCCGTCAAGAGGCGATCATTATGTTCGTCTCGGACCACGGTGACATGCTGGGCAACCGTGGCCTGTGGTTCAAGATGTCCTTCTACGAAGGATCGTCCCGCGTGCCGATGATGATCAGCGCCCCGCAGATGGAACCGGGCCTTGTGACCGAACCCGTCAGCAATATCGACGTCTGCCCGACGCTGTGCGATCTGGCCGGTGTCTCGATGTCCGAAGTCGCACCCTGGACCACCGGCATCAGCCTCGTGCCACAAGGGCAGGGGGCCACGCGCACCGAACCCGTCGCGATGGAATACGCCGCCGAAGCCTCCTATGCGCCGATGGTGTCGTTGCGGTCGGACAAATGGAAATACAACCGCTGCGCGCTCGACCCCGACCAGCTTTTTGATCTGGACGCCGACCCGCACGAGCTGACCAATCTGGCCGCAGACCCCGCCCATGCGACAACGCTGGAGGAGTTCCGCAAGCTGGCCGATACTCGCTGGGATCTGGACCGCTTCGACGCCGATGTGCGCAAAAGTCAGGCCCGCCGCTGGGTGGTCTACGAGGCACTGCGTCAGGGCGGATATTATCCTTGGGATTATCAACCGCTGCAAAAAGCGTCCGAGCGCTATATGCGCAATCACATGGACCTGAATGTGGTGGAAGAAAACGCAAGATACCCGCGCGGCGAGTGAAATCGCGGCGCAGTAGCGTGAAACGCCAAAAAAGAATAAGCTGGCGGCACGTAAACTAGGGCCAAACAGGCCAATTCGGAGGGACCAATGTTAACCTATATCATCTCATTCGGAGTTCTGCTGGCGTTCGCGCTGGTGATCTTCTGCACGATCAAGTGGTGGAACTTGCGGTTGGTGGGGCCTGACCCCGTCAACCTGTTCACCTTTATTGCGATTCTGTTCACGTCCGGTCTGGACGTGGGGCTGATCATGTTTCCCATCGCTTTCGACTTTCCGCTGTATGCGGATGTCGCGACCGAACCGGCCTATGGGTTCACCAACCCGCTGGCGCTTGAATTCGGTTTCTGGGGCTTTCTGATCTGGTCGTTCTACTTCCTGACCGCCTTTTACTTTTGCGCGATCGAGCCACGGGTCAAGTTCTTTGACCACGGCATCGTCAAGCTGATCAACAACCTCGTCATCATCACAACCTGTGCGTTCACCGGTGCGCTGTTCCTGATCTACATGCCCTATTACATCCCGCAGATGGGCGATGGCGAAACGGTCATTCCTGCGTTCTACGTGATCTGTTTCCTTGTGATCCTTGCCGCGTCCTATTCCTCGACCGACATCAGATATGTGAAAATCCTGTCGGTCGGATCAACGCTGATCTTCTTTGCGCTGATCATCGGCATGTTCATCAACGCAGGCATGTCGGGTGGCCAATTTGTCGATAACGTCAGCCTTGTGGGCGGCTACTTCAGTAATATCCACAAGTTTGTGATCCCGCTGACCGAATACCACGAGTTCTATCTGTTCTGGTGGTTCGCTTGGTCGATCATGATCGGGCAGTTCACCTCGCGCTTTGTCGGCGGGCTGAAGACATGGCAACTGCTGGCATCGCTGCTGGTGTTCCCGTCGATCCCGCTGGTGATCTGGTTCTCGGTGGCCTACTTCTACCACCAGAACGCCATCGACATGACCGGACTGGTCAACTGGTCGATGACCGTTGTGGGCATCCTGTTTGTCATCAACTCGTTTGACTCGCTGATCCGGCTTTACACCGACAACCTGAACCTGACGTCGGACCGCTATGGCAAGGTGCAATATGTGCTGGGCAACGCAGCCTTGCTGTTTGTCCTGACCCTGCTGTTCCAAGGGCAGTGGTTGCAGATCCAGTGGGTCGGCACCGTTGTCATCGGGCTGTATGTCGCCTGCCTGATCTATGTGATCGGTAAACGTGACACGATTTCCGACATGACCAAAACACGGCCCCTTCCGGCCGAATAACCCGAACCCAACGGTGGTCCGGCCTGCGTGATGCGGGCCGGACTGCCCTTTCAATTTCAAGAGGCTCCCGAATGCAAACCCAACCCGCTGCCAGTCACTTCATCAACGGTCAATACGTCGAAGATACCGGCGGAGAAGCCTTTGACGTGATCTATCCCGCCACCGGCGAGGTGATCGCGAAAATGCATTCGGCAACCCCCGACATCATCAATCAGGCACTTGACGCGGCGCGTGCAGCCCAGCCGGCATGGGCCGCCATGTCCGGCACCGAACGGGGCCGCATCCTGCGTCGTGCCGCGGACATGATCCGCGAACGCAACCACGACCTGAGCATTCTGGAAACCTACGACACCGGCAAACCCTATCAGGAAACCTCGGTGGCCGACGCCACCAGCGGCGCCGACGCGCTGGAATATTTCGGCGGTCTGGCCGCCAGCCTGACCGGAGAGCATATTGCACTGGGCGACGGCAACTGGGTCTATACCATCCGCGAGGCGCTGGGCGTCTGCGTCGGCATCGGCGCATGGAACTATCCCACGCAAATTGCCTGCTGGAAGGGCGCCCCGGCGCTGGCCTGCGGCAATGCGATGGTGTTCAAACCGTCCGAAACCACACCGCTGTCAGCGCTGAAAATGGCCGAGATCCTGCACGAGGCAGGCCTGCCCGCAGGGCTTTACAACGTCGTTCAGGGCTTGGGCGATGTCGGTGCCGCACTGGTCGTCGATCCGCGCGTGAACAAAGTGTCGCTGACAGGATCGGTGCCCACGGGCCGCAAGGTCTATGCCGCCGCTGCGGCTGGCATGAAACACGTCACGATGGAACTGGGCGGCAAATCCCCCCTCGTCATCTTTGACGACGCCAATCTGGAAAACGCCGTCAGCGGCGCAATCATGGCCAATTTCTATTCTACCGGTCAGGTCTGTTCGAACGGCACCCGCGTGTTCGTCCAGAAGGGCATCAAGGACGCCTTCCTGAAACGTCTGTCCGAGCGTTTGGACAACGCGGTGATCGGTGATCCGATGGACCCCGACACCAGCTTTGGCCCGATGGTCAGCCAGCGCCAGATCGACATCGTCGACAGCTACATCGCCAAGGGCAAAGCCGAAGGCGCACGTCTGGCCTATGGTGGCAACCGCATCGACCAGCCCGGTTTCTGGATTCAGCCCACCGTTTTTGCCGACGTCACTGACGACATGGCCATCGCCCGCGAGGAAATCTTTGGCCCCGTCATGGCGGTGCTGGACTTCGAAGACGAAGCCGAGGTGATGGCGCGGGCCAATGACACCGAATTCGGCCTTGCCGCCGGTGTGTTCACCAACGACCTGACCCGCGCCCACCGCGTCGCCGCAGGGTTCGAGGCAGGCACCTGCTATATCAACACCTACAACGATGCACCGGTCGAAGCACCCTTTGGCGGGGTCAAGGCATCGGGCGTGGGCCGCGAAAACTCCAAGGCCGCGATCGAACATTACTCTCAGGTGAAATCGGTCTTTGTGCGCATGGACGATATGGAGGCTCCCTTCTGATGGACGCCGATTACATCATCGTAGGCGCGGGCAGCGCGGGTTGCGCTGTGGCCTACCGTTTGGCCGAGGCGGGCAAATCCGTGCTGGTCATCGAACACGGTGGCACCGACGCGGGCCCTTTCATCCAGATGCCCGCAGCGCTCAGCTATCCGATGAATATGTCGATGTACGACTGGGGTTTTCAATCGCAGCCCGAACCGCACCTGAAGGGCCGCCGTCTGGCCACCCCGCGCGGCAAGGTTGTCGGCGGATCGTCCAGCATCAACGGCATGGTCTATGTGCGCGGCCACGCAATGGACTATGACCACTGGCGCGACAGCGGCGCCGAAGGCTGGGGCTATTCCGATGTGCTGCCCTATTTTAAACGTATGGAAAGCTGGCACGCGAACGGCCACGGCGGCGATCCGGCATGGCGCGGCACCGACGGGCCGCTGCATGTGTCGCGCGGTCCGCGCAAGAACCCGCTGTTCCAGGCCTTTGTCGATGCTGGCCAGCAGGCCGGCTATCAGGTCACCGGTGATTACAACGGCGAGAAACAAGAGGGCTTTGGCCCGATGGAGCAAACCGTCTGGCGGGGCCGCCGCTGGTCTGCCGCCAACGCCTATCTGCGCCCTGCGCTGAAGCATGAAAAATGCACGCTGATGCGCGGGCTGGTCGAAAAGGTCGTGATGGAAGAGGGCCGCGCCACAGGTGTTCAACTGGCCGGTGGCAAAATCGTGCGCGCAGGTCGCGAGGTAATTATCGCCGCCTCGACGATCAACTCGCCCAAGATCCTGATGCTGTCGGGCATCGGCCCCGCTGCCCATCTGGCCGAACATGGCATCGACGTGGTGGCCGACCGCGCGGGCGTGGGCCAGAACCTGCAAGACCATCTTGAACTCTATCTGCAAGTGGCATCGTTGAAGAAAATCACGCTCTACCGCTATTGGAACCTGTTTTCCAAGGCACGGATCGGGGCGCAATGGCTGTTCTCAAAAACCGGTCTGGGCACGTCGAACCAGTTCGAAAGCGCCGCCTTCATCCGCAGCAAGGCGGGGGTGCAGTATCCCGACATCCAATATCATTTTCTACCGATGGCGGTGCGCTATGACGGCACCGCCGCCGCCGAAGGTCACGGGTTTCAGGCGCATGTCGGTCCCATGCGGTCCGCCTCGCGCGGGGCGGTCACTTTGGCATCAAGCGATCCGGCAGATGCGCCAAATATCCTGTTCAATTATATGTCCGACCCCAAGGACTGGGAGGATTTCCGCACCTGCATCCGTCTGACCCGCGAGATTTTTGCGCAAGAGGCGTTCAAGCCCTACTTCAAACATGAAATCCAGCCGGGTGCCGACGTGCAGACCGACGACGAACTGGACGATTTTATCCGCGACGAAGTCGAAAGCGCCTATCACCCGTGCGGTACCTGCAAAATGGGCAGTCGCGACGATCCGATGGCCGTGGTCGACGCCCAAGGCCGCGTGATCGGGGTTGAGGGTTTGCGCGTGGTGGACAGTAGCATTTTCCCGCGGATCACCAATGGCAACCTGAATGGCCCGTCGATCATGACCGGCGAGAAGATGGCCGATCACATCCTCGGGCGCAGCCTGCCTGCGGTGAACGACGCGCCGTGGATTCACCCCGATTGGGAAACGCAGCAGCGTTAATTTTTCGGCGCGATTTTGGTTGAAGTCGGGGCGCTGCCCCGACTAATTAACCAAATGTTAAGACTTTGTACCCCGTTCGTTCTTCTGGCCTTGCCGCTTGCGGCAGCGTTGACCTCGCCGCTTGCGGCAGCCGGGGAATTTTCCGGCCCCGTGCGGGTCATTGACGCCGATACCATCGACGTGGGCACCACCCGCGTGCGCCTGCACGGTATCGACGCGCCCGAGGTGGATCAGGAATGTCTGACGGGGCAGGGCGTCGCCTATCAATGCGGTCTTTGGGCCACCGAACAGGTCCGTGATCTGTTCCAGAACCGGCTGGCCAGATGCGCGCCGGTCGAACTGGATCGCTATGATCGCACCGTTGCACGCTGTTTTGTGGGCGATGTGGACATGGGGCAAGAGATCGTCAGCCTTTGCCTTGCCTTTGCCTATACCCGCTATTCCACCGCCTATGTGCTGGACGAAAAAGGCGCCGCCGTAAACAATCGCGGCCTGCACGCCATGCGCGTGCAATCCCCCGGCCAATTCCGCACGCTGCGTGCCAATGGGCGCACGCCGCCCGATCCTGCCTGCGTGATCAAGGGCAACATTTCAAAGAACGGCCGCATCTTCCACGTTCCGGGGCAAGAGTTTTACGATCGCACCGGCATCGACACCACGCGCGGCGAACGCTGGTTCTGTTCGGCGGCCCAAGCGCGCGCAGCAGGTTGGCGGCCGGCGCGGCGTTAACCCACCTGATAGGGCAACACATCGCGCGTATCGGGATCAACGCGCAACTGCCGCTCCAGCGGTGGCACCGACCGCTGGTGGCACTGCTTGCGCTCGCAAATCCGGCAGGAAATCCCGATGGGCTCGAACGTATCATCGCGCGTCAGGTCCAGCCCGTCCGCATAGACCAGCGCGCTGGCATGACTGACTTCGCACCCCAGTGCGATGGCGAACCGCCGCACCGGCGCGCCGAACCGGCCTGCAGGTTTCGACACATCGCGTGCAAGGTTGATATAGCGCACCCCGTCCGGCGTCTCGGCCAGCTGCCGCAGGAACTGGCCCGGCTGCTCGAACGCGCGGTGGACATTCCACAGCGGACAGGCCCCACCAAAACGTGCGAATTGCAGCCGCGTCGCTGAATGGCGTTTGGTGATGGTGCCTGCCTGATCGACACGGACAAAGAAAAACGGAATCCCCTTGGCCCCCGGTCGCTGCATTGTGGACAGACGGTGCACCACCTGTTCGATCGACGCACCAAAGCGGCTGGCCAGAATTTCGATGTCGTGGCGGCAGTCCTGCGCCGCTTGCAGGAACGGGCCATAAGGCATCAACGTGGCCCCCGCGTAATAGTTGGCCAGCCCGATCTTGGCTATGGCTCGTGCCTCCGAGGATTGGAACCGCGCCAGATCCAACGTCGCCTCGAGCAGTGCATTCTGACGCACCAGCGCCAGTTGCAACAGCATCTGGAAGGTCTGCGTTTCAGGCGACAGCCGCGAAGAAATCTGCAGGTTTTTTGTGTCCGCATCATAGGACCGGATCAGGTCCATATCGGTGAACTGCACAGTCACGCCCGCATTGCCCAGCCCTGCAATCACCGCAACACGGATGTTGCCGGGGCGGCCCTCGGCGGTGGCGAAATGTTCGGCGGCGCGGTCGACGGCGTCGATGTAGTTGTCGCAATAGTGAAAGAAATCCCGCACCTCTTCCCACGGGCTCGGGCGGGCGCGGGCATCTTCGCGACCCAACGCTTCGTCAAGGGACGCCAGCCGCTCGTGGGTTTGGCGATAGCTGCGGTGCAATTCGATGAATGCATGTGCCAGCGCCGGCGCGTTCGACGCCGCCAGCCGAAGATCGGCCAGCGGTGGCATGTCGCCTGAAAACACCGGATCGGCCAGCGCTTCGCGCATGTCGGACACCAGCCGTTCGCTGTCTCCGGTGCTCAGCTCGGTCACGTCCAGCCCGAATTCTTGCGCCAGCGCCAGCACCACGGTGGTGCTGACGGGCCGGTTGTTGTTTTCCATCTGGTTGAGATAGGGCAGGGACACGCCCAGCTTGGCCGCGAAATGCTTTTGCGTCATGCCGATGCGGGTGCGCACTTCGCGCAGCTTGGCACCGGCATAGAGTTTTTGTTGAGCCATCAGGACGCCTTTGCAACTTTGCACGCGCCCAGTGTTAGCTTTGCAAAGTCACTCCGACAAGGCGGTCGGTTCAATTTGACGTTCACGCCAATAGACGCTGCCAATCGACATCATCGCAAGAACCGACGTGATGCTCATCATATACAGCAACGGGAAAGCGCCCGATTCCGGTGTCAGCAACGTGCCCACCAGCCCCGACAGCAAAGCGCCCCCGCCGATCATGATCGCACCGCCCAGACCGGATGCGGTGCCCGCCAGATGGGGCCGCACCGACAACATGCCTGCCGTGGCGTTCGGGATGGCCAGACCGTTGCCCAACCCCACGAACATCATCATGCCAAAGAACGACCACGGGCTGACAAAGCCCAAAAGGAACAACAGCAAAGAGCCTACAACCCCGAAAAAGTTCGAGATGCAACCCGCCAGAACCAGCCGGTTCACGCCATAGCGTGTGGCAAATGCACCGGTGATCGCATTGCCGGCCATATAACCGACCGCGGGTGCGCCAAACACCAGCCCCAGCATTGATGGTGACAGGTTGAACAACACCGACCCGACAAAAGGCGCGCCGCCCAGATAGGCAAAGAACGACCCCGAGCAAAGACCCGACGCCAGCGAATAGCCCCAAAATCGCGGACTGCGCAGCAATTCAGGGTATTCGCGGAACTGCGCGCCCAGCGATTTGCCGGTGCTGGTCGCGGTTTCGCCCAGATCGGCCCAGACCACCCACAGGGTGATCGCGCCGATGATAAAGAACGCCCAGAAATTCGCGCGCCAGCCAAAAAGCTCGTCCAGAACGCCGCCGACGGCGGGGCTGACCATCGGCACGACCGACATGAACATTGTCACGATGCCGATCATCGACGCGCTTTCGTTCTGGTCATACAGGTCGCGGATTACCGCGCGGCTTAACACCATTGCCACGGCGACAACCGCCTGACACATGCGAAAGAACAGGAACACTTCTGCCGTGGGCGCATAGATACAGCCCAGTGTGGCCAGCAAAAACAATGACAATCCACCCAGCAGAACCGGCCTGCGCCCGATGCTGTCCGAAATCGGGCCGATCAACATCTGAAGCACCGCGCTGACCCCCAGAAACAGGGCTACCGAAAGCTGCATCAGCCTGTATTCAGTGTGGAAATACTCGGTCATGTTCGGCAGCGACGGCAGAAACATGTTCATCACCATGGCCGACATGCCCGCAAGCATAATCAGTGTAATCAGGTGAGGCGGGGTAGAGCGTTTGAAAAAACGCACGGATGGTATACGTTGCATTGGAGGAAGGTAGAGTGAGGCCTTGCCAGTGTCCATTGCGTTTGGCGCATAGCAGCCATGCGTTCACGTATGTTTTGCAAATTTGCAATTAGCAAAGCCCGCGCGGCAAAGGATTTGCAAATATTCCACAAGATGCTTTTGTGCGGGCCATTGGCCTGATAGCCTGTGCCAAATCGAAACAGGGGCCTGACATGAAAGACATTCTGACCGAACTGGAAGACCGGCGCGCGGATGCGCGGCTGGGCGGCGGACAAAAACGTATCGACGCACAGCACGCCCGTGGCAAGCTGACCGCCCGCGAGCGGATCGAACTGCTGCTGGACGAGGACAGCTTTGAAGAATTCGACATGTTCGTGGCCCACCGATGCACCGACTTCGGCATGGAAAAGCAAAAGCCCGCTGGCGACGGTGTGATCACCGGCTGGGGCACCATCAACGGGCGTATGGTCTATGTGTTCAGTCAGGACTTTACCGTATTTGGCGGCTCGCTGTCCGAAACCCACGCCCAGAAAATCTGTAAAATTCAGGACATGGCCCTCCAGAACGGCGCGCCCGTCATTGGCATCAACGACTCGGGCGGTGCGCGCATTCAGGAAGGTGTCGCATCGCTTGCCGGTTATGCCGAAGTGTTCCAGCGCAATATCATGGCCTCGGGCGTGGTGCCGCAGATTAGCCTGATCATGGGGCCATGTGCAGGCGGTGCTGTCTATTCCCCCGCGATGACCGACTTTATCTTTATGGTGCGCGACACGTCCTATATGTTCGTGACCGGCCCCGATGTGGTCAAAACCGTGACCAACGAACAGGTCACCGCCGAAGAACTTGGCGGGGCCTCGACCCACACCAAAAAATCCAGCGTTGCCGATGGCGCGTTCCAGAACGACGTCGAGGCGCTGGCCGAAGTGCGCCGCCTTGTCGATTTCCTGCCGCTGAACAACCGTGAAAAACCGCCCGTGCGCCCGTTCTTTGATGAACCGGGCCGCATCGAGGCCAGCCTTGATACGCTGATCCCCGAAAACGCCAACACCCCCTACGACATGAAGGAACTGATCCACAAAGTCGCGGACGAGGGTGATTTTTTCGAGATTCAGGAAGATTTCGCCAAGAATATCATCACCGGCTTTATCCGGCTTGAAGGGCAAAGCGTGGGCGTCGTCGCCAACCAGCCGATGGTGCTGGCGGGCTGTCTGGACATCGACAGCAGCCGCAAGGCTGCGCGGTTCGTGCGGTTCTGCGATGCCTTTGAAATTCCGATCCTGACGCTGGTCGACGTGCCCGGATTTTTGCCCGGCACCGGTCAGGAATACGGCGGCGTCATCAAACACGGTGCGAAACTGCTGTTCGCCTATGGCGAGGCGACGGTGCCCAAGGTCACCGTGATCACCCGCAAGGCCTACGGCGGTGCCTATGATGTGATGGCGTCCAAACACCTGCGCGGCGATTTCAATTATGCATGGCCCACAGCCGAGATCGCGGTGATGGGCGCCAAGGGCGCGACCGAGATCATCCACCGTGCCGATCTGGGCGACGCGAACAAGATCGCCAAACATGCCGCCGACTATGAAGACCGGTTCGCAAATCCGTTTGTCGCCGCCGAACGCGGGTTCATCGACGAGGTGATCATGCCCCATTCGACTCGCCGCCGGATCAGCCGCGCCTTTGCTTCGCTGCGCACCAAAAAGCTGACGAATCCTTGGAAAAAACACGACAATATTCCGCTTTGACCGTCGGGGGAACGCAGATGCACCGGTTCGCGTTGACTCCGCAAGGAGCAAGCCATGACCAAGGACCACGGAAAGTCCGTCAAGGACGACGAGATCTACGAAGCGCTGCGCGAGGACGGCGCATCGAAGCAAAAGGCTGCGCGCATCGCAAATGCGCAGGCCAACAGCGACCAGCATCCCTCGCAAAAGGGGGGCAAACAGCCGCCCTACGAGGACTGGACCAAGGATGCGCTATACGAACGCGCGCAGGAGCTGGAGATCGACGGACGCTCGGATATGTCGAAAAGCGCGCTGATCAAGGCGCTGCGCCAGTAACAAGCGGACAGGCGGCATGATGATACGTGCTGCCGTCATTGCCGCGCTGATCGCCGGAGCGGGCCCGCTGTGGGCCTTCGACGTGCCCTCGGGGCAGGCCGTCGAGCTGCAAGAGGTGTTGATTGACGACACCAGCGGCACCAGTATCCTGCGCTTTCGTTTTTTGGCGCCCGCCATTGCGCGCGATGGCGGCACGATGTCCTATGTGGACAGCGCTCGCGATATCGAAGAACTCTGCGTCCGAACCGTCATTCCCTATATTGCCGAATACGCCCTGACGCCGCAAATCGTGGTGATCTCACTGGCCGATCGCGCGGTGGAATTCGGCCAGCCCGATCCCGACGCCACACAATTCTTTGACGCCTTCCGCATCGAAGGCGACACCTGCATCTGGGAGGCTTTTTGATGCCTGCACAATATCTTGCGGCGCGCCCCTCACTTAGGCGGAAAATTGCGTCTTTGGAGTCACAGCGCGGCGCGATGAAGCAGCCTGCATATCTTTCACGTTTGGAATCCGCTATGATCGCGCCAAGGAAACCCTTTGGGTCCCTTACCTCTATTGAGGCAGGGCCTGCATTTCTGTGCGGGCAACGCCTTGTGCAACAAAACAGGAGATACAGATGTCGAAGAGCATCAAACTTTTGGCAATGTTCGGCTTTGTCGCTGTCGTTGCTGCCTGTGCGCGCGAGCAGCAGGCCGAAGAATTTGTCGTGGTCGATCCCGAGCCCATCTCGGTCGAGCCAACATATACCGGCAAATACAAGTAAACCCGTTTCAGGGCAGGCCTTTGGGCCTGCTCTGGCCCCGCAGATGGCGCATGGGGGTGTCCCATGCTGAAACACCGTGGTTTCCCCGGCCGTCTTGCCAGCACCGATTTCCAGTTCACCCTTCGGCGTGCCAATCCCAAAGGGGCCACGCCGCTGACCCGCCGCGAACGCAAGCGTGACCGCAAACCTGCGGACCGCCGTGCCGATCAGGGCTTTATGAAAGCCTTGTGGGAGCAATTCGGCGACCAGCCGTTCGAGCGGGGCAATCTGGACGCAGGCCGCCTGTCATGGCTTTTTGGCCGCGAGGTGGTGCCTGCCGTCGGTGACTTCGACCCCGAGTCTTATGACGCGCTATTGGTGATTGACGTCGCCGTCGCCCGCGCATCTTTCCCCGAAGTCTTTGGCGAGCGTTCGGCGTGATTTTGCTTGCAGAATCCGGCTTCTGGCAATCATTGGCCGACGCGCAAACGCCGCGCTTGGCGCAGGCGTGCCAGTTGTGCCAGTTTCAACCTCAGGGTGCTGCGCTCCATACCTTTGCAGCACCTGATCACCATCTCCATACCCCTTCCCCTTACGGGCGGTATCCTGACGATAGTCAGGGGCCGCCCGCCTTTTTGGCCGCGCGCACCGCTGTTTGGCGGAAATCGGCGCATCGGCGGGCATCACGTCTTTTTACATTGTCGGAACCGGACAATCTGTCATGCGTTGTAAAGGTACATCAGGCAGTACAAGGACAAAAAACATGCCCCTCAAAGCAATCATTATCGCAGGCTTCGCTTGCGCGGGTCTGGCCGCTTGTGGCGACACCATCGGCGAACAGGCTCTGGTCGGCGGCGCCGTCGGCGCAGGTGCGGCCGCAGTCACATCGGGCAGCCTTCTCACCGGTGCGGCGGTCGGCGTTGCAGGCAACGTCGCCTATTGTCAGGCATATCCGCACAAATGTAACTGATCACCGGCCACGGGCAGGGGTGCTGCGCACCTCTGCACAGATGTCGCTGAACCGATTTGAAATTCGTACCAATGCCGCAACCGCCTTGCTCACGCAGGGCGGCTTTTTGCGTTCGGCACCAACCAACTCAAGGGACCACAAATGTTCAAAAAGATCCTGATCGCCAACCGCGGTGAAATCGCCTGCCGCGTCATCAAGACAGCGCGCAAGATGGGCATCCAGACGGTTGCCATCTACTCCGACGCCGACCGCAACGCGCTGCACGTGGAAATGGCCGACGAGGCTGTGCACATCGGCCCGTCGCCTGCCAACCAGTCCTATATCGTCATCGACAAGGTGATGGAGGCAGTCAAATCCTCGGGCGCACAGGCGGTCCACCCCGGCTACGGGTTCCTGTCCGAAAATTCGAAATTCGCCGAGGCGCTGGACGCCGCCGGTGTCGCCTTTGTCGGCCCGCCCGTGGGCGCAATCGAAAAGATGGGCGACAAGATCACTTCGAAGAAAATCGCCCAAGAGGCAGGCGTCAGCACAGTTCCGGGCTATATGGGTCTGATCGACGACGCCGAACACGCGGTCAAGATCGCGACCGAGGTCGGCTATCCTGTGATGATCAAGGCCAGCGCAGGCGGCGGTGGCAAGGGCATGCGCATCGCGTGGAACGACGACGAGGCCCGCGAAGGGTTCCAGTCGTCCAAGAACGAGGCCGCCAACAGCTTTGGCGACGACCGGATTTTCATCGAAAAATTCGTGACCCAACCGCGCCACATCGAAATTCAGGTGCTGTGCGACAGCCACGGCAACGGCATCTATCTTGGCGAACGCGAATGTTCGATCCAGCGCCGCAACCAGAAGGTTGTCGAAGAGGCGCCCAGCCCCTTTCTTGACGAGGCGACCCGCCGCGCGATGGGCGAACAGGCCGTCGCCCTTGCGCAGGCGGTGGATTACGCCAGTGCAGGCACCGTCGAATTCATCGTCGACGGCGACAAGAACTTCTACTTCCTCGAAATGAACACCCGTTTGCAGGTGGAACACCCTGTGACCGAACTGATCACCGGCGTCGATCTGGTTGAACAGATGATCCGCGTCGCCAACGGCGAGGCGCTGAGCATCACCCAGGACGACGTAAAGCTGAACGGCTGGGCCATCGAAAACCGGCTCTATGCCGAAGACCCCTATCGCGGCTTCCTGCCGTCGATCGGCCGTCTGACCCGCTATCGTCCCCCCGCCGAGGTCGCCGCAGGTCCACTGCTGACCAACGACAAATGGCAGGGCAATGCAGCATCCGGCCCCGTTGCCGTGCGCAATGACACCGGCGTGTTCGAGGGTGGCGAGATCAGCATGTATTACGACCCGATGATCGCCAAACTGTGCACATGGGCCCCCACCCGCGCCGAGGCCATCGAGGCGATGCGCGTCGCCCTCGACAGCTTCGAGGTCGAGGGTATCGGGCACAACCTGCCGTTCCTGTCCGCCGTGATGGACCACCCGATCTTCATCAAGGGCGAGATGACCACCGCCTTTATCGCCGAGGAATATCCCGACGGGTTCGAAGGGGTCGAACTGCCCGAAACCGACCTAAAACGCATCGCCGCTGCCACCGCAGCGATGAACCGTATTAGCGAAATCCGCCGTGCGCGTGTGTCGGGCCGGATGGACAACCACGAACGCAAGGTCGGCACCGACTGGAACGTGACCCTTCAGGGCCATTCGTTCGACGTGACCATCAGCGCCGCCGACAGCGCAGGGGCCACTGTTACCTTTGACAGCGGCACCAGCCTGCGGGTGCAGGGGGATTGGACCCCCGGCGATCAGCTGGCCAAGATGACGGTGGGCGATGCGCCCCTTGTGCTGAAGGTCGGCAAGATCAGCGGCGGTTTTCGCATCCGCACCCGTGGCGCTGACCTCAAGGTGCATGTGCGCACCCCGCGTCAGGCCGAACTGGCGCGACTGATGCCCGAAAAACTGCCGCCCGACACGTCCAAACTGCTGCTGTGCCCGATGCCGGGGCTGGTGGTCAAACTGGACGTGGCCGAGGGCGATCAGGTGCAAGAGGGTCAGGCCATTTGCACCATCGAGGCGATGAAGATGGAAAACATCCTGCGCGCCGAAAAGGCGGGCATCGTGTCCAAGGTCAACGCCAGCGCGGGCGACAGCCTTGCGGTGGACGATGTCATCATGGAATTCGAATAAGCCGCGATGGCCCGTGTTGCGTTGCATAACGCCCGCACACGGGCTTCGACGGGTCAACCTTCGGGCTGGGCCGCACCGCGCAATTCCTGCTGGCGTGTCGGTGTCTTGTCGATGCTGCGGGTGATCTCGCGCACATCCCACGGAAATGGCTTGCGCTGCATCACGTCGCCGTCTTTGTCGATCAGCGCCATCATGTATCCGCGCGGGCGCAATTTCTGCCGCAGTTCGGACCGTGCATCGGGGTCGGTATCCAGCAACACGACCACATCGCGTTCCAGCAAATCTTCGGCGCGGGCACGCAGCAGCGCCACCTGTTCGATGTATTTGGGGTCGGCGGGGCTGTCGGCAAAGACGACGATGGGCCGGTTAGTCCAGACAAATTGCCGCAAATCCGTTTCGGCCGCCGTGGCGAAAAGCTGTTCGGCAGCCGTCGGGGTGGTGTCTTCGGCCATGGCCGGAAATGCGCCAAGTGCGATAAAAACGAGCGGAATAAGTCTTTTCATGGTCTCTCCTGTTATCCCTAAGATAAGCATTTGCGCGGCAAATTCGATGCACAAAGTGGTCAACAGCGTGATTAAATCCTCTGTAACGGGTGCGGGCGCATGATCCGCTGGCCCCTGCCTGTATTTTCTTCCGTTTTCCGGATCGGGGCGCATGTCTTGCGAAAGGACAACAGCCCGATGGACGTAATCCTGCATCTTGGCGCGCATCGCACCGGTTCGACCAGCTTTCAGGATGCGTTGCGGCGCAATGCGGGCAGGCTCGCCGATGCCAGTGTCGGGTTCTGGGGGCCACGGCGCACGCGCGGCGGCTTGCTTTCGGGTGCGCTGCCGCAACCCGGATTTGATCCGGTGCGTGCCACCCGCCGTGCCAAGGGGCGGGTGCGGATGCAACTGGACCAGACAGCGGCCAGCGGCCTGTCGGCCCTGTTGATCAGCGACGAGAACATGATCGGCTCGGTGCGTTCGAACATACGCAACCGTACCCTCTATGCCGACATCGGCGATCGCATGGCCCGCTATGCGCAGGTCTTTGACGGGCGCATCACACGCATCGTGCTGAACATTCGCGCGCTGGATTTGTGGTGGTCCTCGGCCATTGCTTACGGCGTGTCGCGCGGCGCGCCGGTGCCGGACTATCAGGCGCTGAACCGCATCGCACAAGCGCGCCGCAGTTGGCGTGACGTGATCACCGATCTGGCCTGCGCCATGCCCCATGTCGATCTGCGCATTCTGCCTTTCGAAGTTTTCGCTGGCCGCACCGGAGCCATCCTTGACGCGGGGGCGGGCTGCACCGTCGCTTTGCCCGCGCAAGGCGACTGGCTGAACCGCTCCCCCGACGTTGCCGCCCTGCGCGACCTTCTGGCCGCGCGCGGTGGTATCGCCGCGCAGGCCGTCACTGGCTCGGGCCGCTGGACCCCTTTTACCCCCGAACACTCCGCCGCTTTGCGCGCCGCCTATGCCGACGATCTGGCATGGCTCGCGGCGGGCGCGGACGGGCTTGCATCACTGACACAGGATCCGGAGCGCACAAGAGCGGGACAAACCCTGCCGTGCGTCCCACAGACAGAAGGACATGACTATGACCGACAAAAAGGCGACCGACAAAAAAGCGGACTGGCGCACTCTGGCCGAGGCTGAATTGCGGGGCCGCCCCGTTGACGACCTGACGTGGAAAACGCTGGAAGGCATTGACGTCCAGCCGCTTTATACCGCCGACGACCTGAAGGATGTGACCCATTTGGGCACCATCCCCGGTGCGGCCCCCTATACGCGCGGCGTCAAGGCCACGATGTACGCAGGCCGCCCGTGGACCATCCGCCAATACGCGGGCTTTTCCACCGCCGAGGAATCCAACGCATTCTACCGCCGCAACCTTGCCGCAGGACAACAGGGCGTCTCGGTCGCCTTTGATCTGGCGACGCACCGGGGCTATGACAGCGACCACGAACGCGTGGTGGGCGACGTGGGCAAGGCCGGCGTGGCCATCGATTCAGTCGAGGACATGAAAATCCTGTTCGACGGCATCCCGCTGGACAAGGTCAGCGTGTCGATGACGATGAACGGCGCGGTCATTCCGATCCTTGCCAGCTTTATCGTCGCAGGCGAAGAACAGGGCCACGACCGCAAGGTGCTCTCCGGCACCATCCAGAACGACATTCTCAAAGAATTCATGGTGCGCAACACCTATATCTACCCGCCCGAACCGTCGATGCGCATCATCGGCGACATCATCGAATACACCTCGGATTTCATGCCCCGGTTCAACTCGATCTCGATCTCGGGCTATCACATGCAAGAGGCGGGCGCGAACCTGGTGCAGGAACTGGCCTTCACCCTGGCCGACGGGCGCGAATACGTCCGCACCGCCATCGCTGCAGGCATGGACGTCGACCGTTTCGCCCCGCGCCTGTCGTTCTTTTTTGCCATCGGCATGAACTTTTTCATGGAGGCCGCCAAACTGCGCGCTGCCCGTCTGCTGTGGTCGCGGATCATGTCCGAGTTCGACCCCAAGGACGAGAAATCGTCGATGCTGCGCACCCACTGCCAGACTTCCGGTGTCAGCCTGGCCGAACAAGACCCCTACAATAACGTCGTGCGCACCGCCTACGAGGCGATGAGCGCGGTTCTCGGCGGCACCCAGTCGCTGCACACCAACTCGCTGGACGAGGCCATCGGCCTGCCCACCGAACATTCCGCCCGCATCGCGCGCAACACGCAGCTGATCCTTCAGGAAGAAACCGGCGTGACCAATGTCGTCGATCCGCTGGCGGGCTCTTACTACGTCGAAAAGCTGACGCATGATCTGGCCGAGGCCGCATGGAAGCTGATCGAAGAGGTTGAAGAGCTGGGCGGTATGACCAAGGCGGTCGCCTCCGGCATGCCGAAACTGCGCATCGAAGAGGCCGCCGCCACCCGTCAGGCCAACATCGACCGTGGCGACGAGGTGATCGTAGGTGTCAACAAATACCGCCGCGACAAAGAAGACCCGATCGACATTTTGGACGTCGACAACGTCGCCGTGCGCCTCAGCCAGATTGCGCGCCTTGAGAAAATCCGCGCCACCCGCGACGATGCTGCCTGCACCGCCGCACTGGATGAACTCAGCCGCCGCGCCAGCGAGGGCGGCAACCTGTTGGACGCAGCGGTCGAAGCCGCCCGCGCCCGCGCCTCTGTGGGAGAAATCAGCATGGCGATGGAAAAAGTGTTCGGCCGCCACCGCGCCGAAGTGAAGACACTGGCCGGCGTTTATGGTGCCGCTTACGAGGGCGACGAAGGCTTTGCCGCCATCCAGAAATCGGTCGAGGATTTCGCCGAGGAAGAAGGCCGCCGCCCACGCATGCTGGTGGTCAAGATGGGTCAGGACGGCCACGACCGAGGCGCCAAGGTGATCGCCACCGCCTTTGCCGACATCGGATTCGACGTCGACGTGGGCCCGCTGTTCCAGACCCCCGCCGAGGCCGCACAGGACGCAGTGGACAACGACGTGCATGTCATCGGCATCAGCAGCCAGGCGGCAGGCCACAAGACACTGGCCCCGCAACTGGTTCAGGCGTTGAAAGACGCGGGCGCAGGCGACATTCTGGTGATCTGCGGTGGCGTGATCCCGCAGCAGGACTACCAGTTTCTCTACGACGCGGGCGTCAAGGCGATCTTTGGTCCCGGCACCAACATCCCCGCCGCAGCGCAGGATATATTGCGTCTGATCCGCGAAGCCCGCGATTGATGCCAACACGGGCCGCGCTGTTACAGGGCGGCCCCAAAATCAGGACCACACAGATGATGCAGTTCGATCACATCGCCATCGCAGGGGCGACATTGGCCGAAGCCACAGCCTACGTCGAAGACGCGCTTGGCGTATCCATGCAGGCGGGTGGCGAACATGCGGTGTTTCACACGCACAACACGCTGCTGGGTTTGGCGGACGGCCTCTATCTGGAAGCGATTGCAATCAACCCCGATGCGCCGGTGCCGGATCGTGCGCGCTGGTTCGACCTTGACCGGTTCAGCGGCCCCGCGCGGCTGACCAACTGGATCTGTCGCTGCGATGATATGGATGCGCTGCTGGCGCAGATACCCGCGCTTGCGCCCGACGGGGCAGGGCGGCCTGTCGATCTGCAACGCGGCGATCTACGCTGGCGCATGGCGGTGCCTGACAGCGGGGTACTGCCCTTCGACAATTGCTGGCCCGCGTTGATCCAGTGGCAGACCAGCCAGCACCCCGCACAGCGTCTTGCCGCCAGCGGTGTGCGCCTGACGCGCTTGATCGTGACGCATCCGCGGGCGGATGACCTGCGCGCGGCTTTGGCCCCGATGCTGGACGACGCCCGCGTCGTCTTTGACGCAGGCCCCGCCGCTCTGCACGCCGAATTCGACACACCCCATGGGCCACGCACCCTATGATCCGCGCCGCCATCCCTGCCGATGCCCCCGCCATTGCAGCCATCTGGAACGCGGTGATCGCATTGCCGCATATCACCTTCACCACCGACACCAAAAGCGACGCTGCGGTGGCACAACTGATTGTCGAGCGCGCAGGCGCCTTTTGGGTGGCCGAGCGGGCCGGTACCGTTGCAGGCTTTGCCACCTTCGGCAGCTTTCGCGGCGGTCCGGGCTATCGGCACACGGCTGAACATTCCGTCATGCTGGGCCGCGACGCGCGGGGGCACGGCATGGGCCGTGCGCTGATGGCTGCAGTGGAATCAGGTGCCGTGGTCCGCGACGTGCATCTGCTGGTCGCAGGCATCAGCGGCGGCAATCCCGACGCCGTGGCGTTTCACGACCGCCTCGGATTTGCGCAGTCCGGCAAGATTCCGCAAGCAGGGCGCAAGGGCGGCCAGTGGTATGACCTAATCTTGATGCACAAATTGCTATTCCCGTCCTGACACCGCCGCCCGACATCTCTATGGTGCGCCCATGTCGATCTGGACCCGCATAACCGAAGCGCTCAGCGCCCTGACCGCAGGCGAAGGCCTGTCGGCGGTGTTCGACCGCTTGCGCACGCCGCCCGAACGGTCCGTGGGCTTTGCCATCGCCGTCATCGCGCTGTCGGCCAAGATGGCCAAGGCCGACGGGCAGGTGACCCGCGCCGAAGTCATGGCCTTTCGCGAGGTGTTCCACATCGCCCCCGAAGACGAAGCAGGGGCGGCGCGCGTGTTCAATCTGGCGCGGCAGGACGTTGCGGGCTTTGATGTCTACGCCCGACGCATCCAGATCATGTTCCGCGACCAACCCGAAACGCTCTATGACCTGATGGAGGGGCTGTTTCACATAGCGATGGCCGACGGCCACTATCATGATGCCGAAGCTGCATTTTTGGAACAGGTCGCCGATATTTTCAAATTGTCGCCCACGCGCTTCGCCGCACTCAAGGCGCGCGCGGTGCCCGATCAGGCCTGCGATCCCTATACCGTGCTGGGGGTAGAGTGTAATGCCGATCTGCCCACCGTCCGCGCGGCATGGCGCAAGCTGGTGCGCGAGAATCACCCGGACGCGCTGATCTCGCGCGGCCTGCCCGAAGAGGCGATCTGCATGGCGCAAAAACGTATGATCGAAATCAACCGCGCATGGGCAGAAATTCAGGAAACGACCACCTCCGGCGCGGCCTGATGCGGCTGGCCACCTATAACGTCGAATGGTTCAACGCGCTGTTTGACGACGACGGCACCCCGCTGTCCGATGACGAAATGTCGGGCCGCTACCAGATCACCCGCGCGAAGCAACTCGAAGCGCTTGGCATCGTGTTCACCGCCCTTGACGCCGACGCGGTGATGATCATCGAAGCCCCCGACCACAACCGCCGCCGCGATACCGTCCGCGCGTTGGAAAACTTTGCGCAGCTGTTCGATCTGCGCGCCCGCCGTGCGGTTACCGGTTTCCTGAACGACACCCAGCAAGAGATTGCGCTGCTCTATGATCCGGACAGGCTGTCGGCCACGCACGACCCCGTCGGCCACGACACCGGCAAAAAGGGTGCCACGGATGCGCCGCGTTTCGACAGCACCTTTCGCATTGATCTGGATGTGGATGACAAACAGGATTTGATCCGCTTCTCGAAACCGCCGCTGGAACTGGCCATGCGCAGCCACGCCACGGGGTTCGAATTTCGGGTGATCGGCGCGCATCTGAAATCCAAAGCCCCCCACGGTGCCACCACCCGCGACGAGATCATGCGCCATTCTATAGCCAACCGCCGCAAGCAACTGGCCCAAGCGATCTGGCTGCGCGCGCGCATCACCGATCACCTTGCCGCGGGCACGCCGTTGATCGTAATGGGCGATATGAACGACGGTCCGGGACTGGACGAGTTCGAACATCTCTTTGGCCGTTCGTCGGTCGAAATCCTGCTGGGTGGCGACGACCAGCTGCAGCTTTACGACCCCCACGCGCGTCTGGCCCTTGGCCGTCGTCTGGGCGTTATGCCCACAACCGCCCGCTTCTGGATTCGCCCCGAGAAACGCTTTTTACAGGCGCTGCTCGACTATATCATGATCTCGTCCGACCTGCGCGCCCGCGCGCCCGACTGGCGCATCTGGCACCCGCTGGACGATCCCGATTGCTGGCAGGTACCTGAATTGCGTGATGCGCTGGTCACCGCATCCGATCACTTTCCGGTCACGCTGGACATCGACATGTAACGTCCACTTTGAAATGTTACGTTTTGCCCCCATATTGGGCACATGAAACATTTGCTTATCCCCGTGACGTTGGTGGCCGCTTTGGCCACCCCGTCTTTTGCGCAGGACGATGGCGATGGCCTGTCCTTGATGGAACGCGGTGCCAGAATGTTCATGGAGGGAATCATGAAAGAAATGGAGCCCGCCATCGACGATCTGGGTGGGCTGGTCGACGAATTCGGCCCCGCCATGCGCGGCTTTGCCCAAGAGATGGGCCCGGCATTGCGCGATCTGATGCAGCAGGTCGAAGACTGGAGCGTCTACGACGCCCCCGAAATCCTGCCCAACGGCGATATCATCATCCGCCGCAAACCCGACGCGCCGGAATACGTGCCCAAGGACGGCGAAATCGACATTTGAGGGCGCCACCGGCCCAGCAGTTTCAACCCGGCGGCCTTATCCGCGCGGCGTGCGCCTACGGGTCTTCACCGTCAGATCGGCACCCATACTGCTTGCCAGCGATTCCAGCCGCGCCTCTGCGACCTCGCCATAAAGCGGCAGAACGGCGGGCGACAGGTGCAGTTCCAGCTGCTTTTTCTTAGGATACCAGCGAAATTCACCGCGATCGGCGTCCTTTTGCATCCAGAACATCGCGCCGAACCGCATCGCCTTGCCCAAAATCTCGGCGTCCAGACAGGTCTTTTCGTCCAGCACGTCATACAGGTTCTCGAACGGCGTGCCTTCGCGTTTGTTGGAATAGCGGTGCAACAGGGCCAGCCCCAGAAAAATCCGTTCTGAATGCTTCAGCCCGCCAAGGTTGGCCCGTGTGGCGTTGTCGAAACAGACTTCGGCGCGGTAATCGGGGTGGGCGCGCCAACTGACGTCGTGCAGCAGGCAGGCCGCCTTGATCAGCCGTTTGCGCTGGACTGGCGCGGATTTGAACAGCGGCATTATGAATTCGTACAGCGTCCGGCCAAAACCGGGCAGGCGGGAATCCTTGGCCTCGGCAAAGCGGCAGGCCTCGATCAGCGGATCACGGTCGCGCAGGCGCTGGGGCATCTGTTCATACAGCAGCCCCTCGCGGATACCATAGGACGACACCGCAATATCCTTGGGCTTGAATGTGCGCACCAGCCGCGACAGCACTTCCGCGGCTAGCGGCACCAACCCCATCCGTTGCGCCGAGATGCCGCATTTGTTGCGCAGATCTTCGGGGTCGCTTTCCGCGATAAAGTTCACGGTCTTGGCCACGCCTGCGGGCGTCATGCGGTATTCGTGCAGCACATGCAGCGGATAATTGCGCCGGTACATATCAATGCGCGCAATCGCCCGCCACGACCCGCCGACCAGAAACAGCCGGTCGCGCTGGATGCCCATTGCCTCTTGCAACTGGTCCATTACTGCGGCGATATGATCGCGGCGGCCCTTTTTGCCGCCCTTGACGTCCACCAGCTTCAGCGGACCCAGTTGCGATGTCTCGCGTCGGCCCACGCGCCCGCCGGAAATCTCGGCCAGTTCCATCGACGACCCGCCAATGTCACAGACCAGACCATAGGCACCGGGCCAGCCCAAAAGCACCCCCTGCGCCGACAAACGCGCCTCTTCGCGCCCGTCGATGACCCAGATGCGCAATCCGGTTTCGCGCAGCACATCGGCGCAAAACTCCGCACCGTCTGAGGCATCGCGCACCGCCGCCGTGGCCACCAGCGTCAGTTCGGGCAGATCCATACCGTCGGCCAGATGTTTGAACCGGATCAGCGCCGCCAGCGCACGCTTGCGCCCCGCAGGGTTCAACGTGCCGCTTTCGCTCAGACCCGCGCCCAGCGCACACATGATCTTTTCGTTGTAGAAATAGGCAGGGCTTCGGGCAGCACCATCAAACACCACCAGCCGGACCGAGTTCGATCCGATGTCGACCACGCCCACACGCGACAGCGCTCGCGCGCCGGGATCCTGGAACAGCGGACGCCCGAACGGCCCCCAGTCATGTTTGCCCACAGAATCGGTTGCCAGCGCAGTCGAAGGCTCGGTCTGATCGGTCATTAGATTCCCTATGGCCCGCCGCAGTGTCGTTGCCGAACATGACCCACAGGGGTCGCGGGGTCAATCAGTCCCCCGTCAATCTTCGGTGTGGGTCAGCTGCGGCACATCCGACGCGCCCGCTGATCCGCGGCCCGAAAGTGACGGGTTTTCCATGAAGAACCGGTGGCAGTTAAAGGCAAAATCGCCTTCGGGCACCTCGGGGCGCACGAATTTGCCATCGGGCGCCATCACCCAGCTTTGCGCCACATCCGCAAGATTTGCGGCCATGACCTGACTGGTGATCTGCGATTTGACCGTGGGGTTTTCAATCTCGACCAAGGTTTCCACGCGGCGGTTCAGGTTGCGGCCCATCCAGTCGGCGGACGAGATGAACACCCGCGCTTTCTTGTGGGGCAGACCTTTGCCATTGCCAAAACAGACGATCCGCGAATGTTCCAGAAACCGTCCGATGATGGATTTGACGCGGATGTTCTCGCTTAGCCCCGCCACGCCGGGGCGCAGGCCACAGATGCCACGGATCACAAGGCTGATTTTCACGCCCGCCTGCGACGCCGCATAAAGCGCATCAATCACCTCAGAGTCGATCAAAGCGTTCATCTTGGCCCAGATTTCCGCAGGCCGTCCGGCAGCGGCATGTTCGGCCTCGTTGGCGATCATTTCCAGCAGGCGCGGTTTCAGCGTAGTGGGTGAAATGGCAAGGTTGTCCAGTTCTTCCGGCTCGGCATAGCCCGACAGGAAATTGAACACTTTGGTGGCATCGCGGCCCAGCTTCGGGTCGCAGGTGAACAGCGACAGATCGGTGTAAATCTTGGCCGTGATCGGGTGATAGTTGCCGGTGCCATAGTGTGTATAGGTCACCAGCTCGTCGCCCTCGCGGCGGACCACGGTGCTGATTTTGGCATGTGTTTTCAGGTCGATAAAGCCGTAAACCACATGCGCGCCCGCGCGTTCTAGCCGCCGCGACTGGTGGATATTGGCCGCCTCGTCAAAACGCGCCTTCAATTCGACCAGTGCTGTGACCGATTTGCCGTCTTCGGCGGCCTCGCACAGCGCCTCGACGATGGGCGAGCGTTTCGAGGTCCGGTAAAGCGTCTGTTTGATCGCAACCACATTGGGGTCGCGCGCCGCTTGTTGCAGGAACCGGATGACCATTTCAAAGGTCTCGTAGGGGTGGTGCAGCAGCATGTCCTTTTGACGGATCGCGGCGAACATATCGCCCTCGAAATCCGTCACCCGTTCGGGCACGCGCGGGGTAAATGTGGGCCACAACAGGTCGGGACGGCTGTCCAGCACCAGCTTGCCTAGATCGGCAAGACCAATCATGCCGTCAATCTCGATCACTTCGGAATGCATGACGTTCAACTCGCGCATGATCACCGATTTCAGCCGCTCCGGCGCACCCGCCGAATGCAGCATCCGCACCACTTCGCCCCGCCGGCGACGTTTCAGCGCCACTTCGAACTCGCGGACCAGATCTTCGGCCTCGTCCTCGACCTCAAGATCGCTGTCACGCAGCACCTGAAATTCGAAATGCGCCGTCAACCGGTATCCGGGGAACAGCGTGCCGATCTGTTCGACCAGCAATTCTTCCAGCGGCAGGAACCGCGTGCCTTGGCCGGGCAGGCTGACAAAACGGTCGATCTGCCCGGGGATCGGCAGCAGCGCCTGCAACGGGCGTTTGTCCGATTTGCGTTCCAGTTGCAGCGCCAGCGCATAGCCGGTGTTGGGAATGAACGGAAACGGATGCGCAGGATCAATCGCCAGCGGCGACAGAACGGCGAAAACATGGTTCAGGAAATAATCAGCCAGAAATGTCTTGTCTTGGGGCGTCAACTCTTCGCGGGCCAGCACATCGATGCCTTCGGCCTCCATTTCGGCCAGCAGGTCCGACAGCACCCGTTGTTGCGACAGCATCAGCGCGCGGGCGTCTTCGTTGATCAGCACCAGTTGCTCGGACGGGGTCAGCCCGTCAGCGGCG
This sequence comes from Pseudosulfitobacter pseudonitzschiae, assembly GCF_002222635.1. NCBI lineage: Bacteria > Pseudomonadati > Pseudomonadota > Alphaproteobacteria > Rhodobacterales > Roseobacteraceae > Pseudosulfitobacter > Pseudosulfitobacter pseudonitzschiae. The sequence goes on from NZ_CP022415.1 coordinate 711,525, forward strand.
GGCGTGGTGTTGCCTGCAATCGCCAGCTCGCGCAGACCCGCAACGCGGACGGTGTAAAACTCGTCCAGATTGCCCGCGCTGATCGACAGGAACCGCAACCGTTCCAGCAGCGGAACACGCGGGTTCTCGGCCTCTTCCAGCACGCGCCAGTTAAAGGCAAGCCAGCTCAGCTCGCGGTTAACAAAACGCCCCGGTCCCGACATATCGAGACCGTCCAGCGCCTGCGGCTCGGGGAACGGGTGTGTGAGAAAATCTGCCTGTGACATGGCGTGCTGATAAACCGAATTTGTAACGAGGGAGTAACAAACATCGCGCGTTTTCGCATGAAATGTCCAGCTTTAAGCCCTTGAAACCACATTAAGATGGCGGATCGGCGCTTGTGCGCGCTATTACCCCGTCTCGCGTCCCAAAACCTTGGCCGCCAGCGCACGGGTCAGCGGCTTTTGCGCGCTCAGCGATTCTGCGTCCAGTGCCGCCACCATTTGCCGTGCGGCATCAAAAGACCGTTCCATATGCAGCGTCAGATAGGGGATGACATCAACGCGCGGCTTTAGCTGGCGGTCGGCAAACAGTTTGGCCAGCACCGCCGTCAGCAGCGCATCGTCGGGCAACTCAAGGATCGCGGCAGGGGTGCCGCCCACGCGGCTTTGCAGATCGGGCAGGCTCAGCCCCCAATACACCGGCGCGCCGCGTCCCGTCATCAACAGCGGCTGGCGGTTGGCCAGCACCAGGTTGTGCAGGTGGAACAATGCGGTCATCGCCTCGGGGTCGTTCGCAATCTGCGGCACATCCTCAACCGCGATGGCCCCGCCCGCCAGATCGGGTATATCCGCATCCGCCAGATCGCGTGCTGCGACGATCTGTGCGCCGGTCAGACCGGCCCACACATGGGTCAGGTGCGTCTTGCCCGATCCGGGTGGGCCGGTCAGAACCAGCTTGCCCTCGGGCCAGTTGGTCCATGTCTCGATCAGGCTGACCGCCACCGCATTGCCGGGCGACACCATAAAGTCGTCACGCCCCAGTGCGGTGCGCACCGGCAAATCAAAGCTCAGTTGTTGTGGCATGGCTTAGTCCGGATCGCGCTGGTCAGCGACAACATCGCCTTCCGTCGTCTTGTGGTGGTCGGACAGCCCGCGATACAGCATGCCTTGCTGGTACTGCGTGACCGCAAACCGTGTCACCACCCCCAATGCCGCCGCCACAGGCACCGCCACCAGCATCCCCACAAAGCCGAACAGCGTGCCAAAGACCGACAACGCAAGGATCAGCCACACAGGGTGCAGTCCCACTGAATTGCCCACCAGCTTGGGCGTCAGAAAATTGCCTTCGACCACCTGACCGACGACAAAAATACCCGCCACCAGACCCAGCGACACCCAGTCGCCCCAGAACTGGAACAGCCCCAGCCCGATGGCCAGCGCGCCGCCGATCAGCGCCCCCAGATAGGGGATAAACGTGACCAGACCGGCGACAAAGCCAACCACCAGCCCGAATTGCAGCCCCACCAGCATCAGCGCAATCGCGTAATAGGTGCCAAGGATCAGACAAACGGTGCCCATCCCGCGAATAAACGATGCCAGCGTATTGTCGATCTGGCCTGCCAGCCTGCGGATCGTCGGCGCGTGGTCGCGCGGCAGCAATTCGTCCACCCGCGCCACCATATTGTCCCAGTCCAGCAGCAAATAGACCGACACAACCGGCACGATTACAAACAATATCGCAAGGTTCAGCAGCGATGCGGCACTGCTCAACGCCGTGGTCACCAGTTCGCCGCCGCGTTCCTGCACCGTGGTTGCAATGCTGTCCAGCGACTGGCGCAGCGTGCTGTCGGTGTCCAGCAGCGACGGGAACCGTTCGGTCAGGAAGGTGCCGAAATTCTTGGCCAGTTCGGGGGCGGTGTTGAACAGTTGCACCGACTGGTTGACCAGCGTCGGCACCACCAGCAGCGCCATCAGCACGAACAGCAGCACCGCCACCAGTGTGATGATCACCGTGGCCAGCACCCGACTGGCTCCCAGCCGCTCCAGCCTGTCGGCCACCGGATCAAGGAAATAGGCAATCGCCCCCCCCAACAGGAAGGGCACCAGAACGTCGCCAAGCGTCCAAAGCAGGACGAAAAAAATCACGGCGACAATGCCCCAGTATTTCAGCTGATCGCGAACGGGCAAACCCATGTGATGCTCCTGCACAAGTTGGCATTACACATCGCCTATGGGGCGGCCGGATTCAAGGGGCAGGGTATCCGACCGCTTAATGCAGGCGCACGCCCTGCGCGCGCAGAACGTCCTGCACCGCTGCGATGTCCACCGCATCCAGCGCCACATTCCGCGCCACCGCATGTGCCGCCGCCACGCCCGCACCTTGGCCGGCCACAGCACAGCACGCCATGTTGCGGGTGGCCGCATGGGCGATCCTGTCGCCGCCAATCGCACGCCCCGTCACCAATAGCCCGCGGACGCCTTTGGGCAACATGCACCGATAGGGGATGTGCATATAGCGCCCCGTGGTCGGCAGGATCAGCACGCCGTATCCGTCGATAAACTCGGGGTATATGCCGATACTGTCGTCAAATCGCGCCTCATGGCGCACATCGTTTTCCGTCATGTTGTAAACCGCGTCGATCTTGCGGGTGTCGCGAATGCCGATGGTCATGCCAAAGTTGCGCAGCCGCGCCGCATCGCAGCCGGGGGTATAGGCGCGCAAAACGTCAATCGCCACCATCGCCTGCGCGCGGCCCTCGATCTCGAAGCGCGTCATGCTGTCGGGGTCGGTGCCGTCGCAACCCGCCAGATGGACAAGGTTCATATAGGTCATCTCGCCGCTGTCATGCACAGCCCCCCAAGTGCCCCCGATGGTGTTCAGATGCGCTGGGATCAGCCCCTCTTTGATCGCGCGCTCGAACGGTTTGCCAAGAAAGGGCGAATACATATCATCCTCCTTGCCGTCCGTCTCCACCACCCATTCGCCGGTCGACCAGTCCTTATAGGTCTGCGGATCGGATTTGACCCCCGCCAGAAACGCCGCCTTATCCACGCCCGCGATGTGGAACATCACGCTGGCCGCCTGCATTTCCTCGACGGGCGTTTTCACCGTCACTGCTCCTGCACGGTGCGCCACATCTGCGTCGCCCGTGGCGTCGACCACGACCCGCGCGGTGATCGCCTCGCGGCCCGCCTTTGATTCCACGATCACGCCGGTGATCCGGTCTCCGTCCATGATCGGGGCGACAAACTGGCGGTGCAGCATGGGCGTAATCCCTGCCTCTTCGACCATCCGGTCCGCCACCAGCTTGAACCCTTCGCTGTCCAACTCATAGCTCAGCGACTGGCTTTCCGGCGTCGCAGCCCCCATCGCCTTGGCGCGGTCCTCGAACTCGGTGCCCAAGCCCCCCGCCTCGATGGTGGCCTCGTGGCGATACCACGCGAACCCTTCGACGCCGACAGCCGTGATATTGCCGCCAAAACAGCCAAAGCGGTCCAGCAACGCCACCCGTGCCCCCGCCCGTGCCGCCGCAATCGCCGCCGCCAGCCCTCCGGGGCCCGAGCCGATCACCAGCACCTCGGTGTCATGGATCACAGGCGTTTCGCGGGCGGGCTCAAAGATCGTATTCATGGCGCAGGCTCCTGTTACAGACCTGTTACATTGCGCCCCTGCCACACGGCGTCAATGCCTTGACACGCCCGCACGCCCGATCCCACATGCAGCCCAACGCCCACACGCAGGAGAGCCCGATGCGCACCGATTTTGACGCCGAACTGGAAGACCGCCTTGTCCGCTATGCCGCGATCGACAGCCAAAGCGACAGCCACAGCCCGACCGTGCCCAGCACCGCGATCCAGCTGGATATGTCGCACCTGCTGATGGACGAACTGAGGGCGATGGGCGCATCCGACGTCACGCTAAGCGCCGACAGTGTCGTGCTGGCCACCCTCCCCGCCACCGCAGGGGTCAATGCGCCCGTGATGGGCTGGCTGGCCCACGTTGACACTGCCCCGCAGTTCAACGCGTCGGGCGTGAAACCCGTGGTGCATCGTGGCTACAACGGCGGCGACATCACCTTTGCCGACGCCCCCGACCTGCGCCTGTCGCCCGCCGATTACCCGTATCTGGCGGAAAAACACGGCGAAGACATCATCACCGCCAGCGGCACCACCTTGCTGGGTGCCGATGACAAGGCAGGCGTGGCCGTGGTGATGACCGCCGCGCGGCACCTGCTGGAAAACCCTGACATCGCCCACGGCACCATCCGTCTGGCCTTTGTCCCCGACGAGGAAATCGGGCGCGGCGTGACGCCGAACCTGCCTGCGGACCTTGCCGCCGACTTCGCCTATACCTTCGACGGCTCGATGCCGGGCGATGTAGAATACGAAAGTTTCTCCGCCGACGCGGGCGTGGTGAAGATCACCGGCGTGTCGATCCACCCCGGCTGGGCCAAGGACGAACTGGTCAACGCCTTGCATCTGGGCGCCAAGGTGCTGATGACACTGCCCCATGTCACCATGACGCCGGAAACCACCGAAGGCCGTGACGGTTTTATCCACGCGGTGTCGATGACTGGCAGCGCGGCCGAGGTCGAAATTCACTTTATCCTGCGCGACTTCGAAATGGCGGGCCTCGAGGCCAAGGGCGATCTGCTGCGTCAGGTTTGCGAAACCGTCGCCGCTACCGAGCCGCGCGCGCAAATCACCTGCGACATCACCCACCAGTACCGCAACATGCGCTATTGGCTGGAAAAGGACATGACGCCGGTGGACATGGCCACCGCCGCCGTCCGCAAGGCGGGGATGGAGCCGGTCTCGGGCGCGATCCGCGGCGGCACCGACGGCTCGCGGCTAACCGAATTCGGCACCCCGTGCCCCAATATCTTTTGCGGCATGCAAAACGTGCACGGCCCGCTGGAATGGGTGTCGGTACAGGACATGGCCCGCGCCACACAGGTCGCTCTGAACCTTGCCGCCAGCGTGGCCGAGCTGGACCCGCCTGCGTAAGGGTTGGGGGATGTCAGTCCTTGCCCTGAACGACATCGCCAAACGAGGGCAACGCCCGCCCACGGAGCGGTCGGGCGCTGCCCGGCGGCACTGCGTGCCTTGATCCCGGGCGGGGAGGGCGACAGTTGAGGGCGCGTCGGCATCTGGTATTTGGTTTGTGGGCGATAGACCCGCTCACGATGCCCCCCGCAACGCCCTCCCACCGCTTTCGCAATTGCGACGCCGCCGCCAATGCCCTAATCAGGCCGAAACCCCGTTCCAAGGAGGCCATGATGCGCCTGAGCCGTTATTTTCTGCCCGTTCTCAAGGAAAACCCAAGCGAGGCGCAGATCGTCAGCCACCGGCTGATGCTGCGTGCGGGCATGATCAAACAAGCCAGCGCAGGCATCTATTCGTGGCTGCCGCTGGGCTTCAAGGTGCTGCGCAAGATCGAGAATATCGTGCACGAGGAACAGGCCCGCGCCGGTCACATGCCGATGCTGATGCCGACGATCCAATCCGCCGAACTGTGGCGTGAAAGCGGCCGTTACGACGCCTACGGCGCGGAAATGCTGCGCTTCAAGGATCGGCACGACCGCGACATGCTGTTCACGCCCACCGCCGAGGAACTGATCACCGACATCTTCCGCGCCAACGTCAGCAGCTATAAAGACCTGCCGCTGACCATGTACCAGATCCAGTGGAAATTCCGCGACGAAATCCGCCCGCGTTTCGGCGTGATGCGGGGCCGCGAATTCCTGATGAAAGACGGCTACAACTTCGACCTGACCAAAGAAGACGCGCTGCACGCCTACAACCGCCACCTCGTGACCTACCTGCGCACCTACGAACGCATGGGCCTGCAAGCGATCCCGATGCGCGCCGACAGTGGCCCCATCGGCGGCGACGACACGCATGAATTCCTCGTGCTGGCCGAAACCGGTGAATCCGAGGTGTTCTATGACAGCGCCGTGACCGACCTCAAATTCGGCGACCGCGAGATCGACTATGACAGCGTCGAAGACTGCGCCGCCGTGATGGAAGAATTCACCGACAAATACGCCCGCACCGACGAAACCCACGACGCGGCCCTGTTCGAACAGGTTCCCGAAGACCGCCGCCGCGTGGCGCGCGGCATCGAAGTGGGTCAGATCTTCTACTTCGGCACCAAATATTCCGAACCTCTGGGCGCGGTGGTCCAGGGCCCCGACGGCAAACAGGTGCCGGTGCACATGGGCAGCCACGGCATCGGCGTCAGCCGCCTGCTGGGTGCCATCATCGAGGCGAACCACGACGAAAACGGCATCATCTGGCCCGAGGGCGTGACCCCCTTCCACGTCGGTATCGTGAACCTGCGTCAGGGCGACGAAGCTACCGATGGTGCCTGCGAAGCGCTCTACAAGGCGTTGAAAGCCAAGGGTTTTGATCCGCTCTATGACGACCGCGACGAACGGGCAGGCGGCAAATTCGCCGCTATGGACCTGATCGGCCTGCCGTGGCGCATCACCGTCGGCCCGCGCGGGCTGAAAAACGGTGTGGTCGAACTGACCTCGCGCCGCACCGGCGAAAGCGTGGAACTGACAGCCGAGGCCGCCGTGGACCGCATCGCGGAGATTTACGCGGGCATTTAAGAGGGCACAGTCATGCGCACGATCCTGACCCACAGCCAAGGCACCGGACCATGATCGTGCGCACGCTCACCTTGGTGGCGGCCCTGACCGCAGGGGCCGCCACCTCGCAATTCCCAGAGTTTTCGCAGCAATACGCCCAGCGTCTGGGCGGCGCTGTCGATGCACTGGCCGAGGTCGTGGCCGACTTCGACGCCTCCGCCCAAGCCGAGGGGCTGACCCGCGTGGCAGCCCTGAACCAGATGCAAGGCACCCCGTTCATCGACCGCCGCCGCGCCGACATGATCCGCACCTTTGCCCGCTATGACAAACTGCGCGCCGATCTGGCCGCGCTGGACACCGCGGGCCCCTTCATGCGTGCCTATCATGCCACGCGCATGACCGACCCCGAAGTGGCCCGCGCCGCATGGGCCGCCTTTCAACCCGCGCTGCCGCTGACCTTTGCGGGCGGCATTTTTGCGGGGGTCGGGTTCATCACCATGCTGCTTGCCATCGGCATATTGCGGCTGCTGCTGCCCACGCGCCGCCGTCGCACCGCTTGACCCCGCAGCCCAAACAACCCAACGTGCGCCGCACCTGAGCAGGAGCCTTAGATGGCCAATTCCACCCCTCCCTTTGCCCCTTTCGAATGGATGATCGCCTGGCGCTACCTGCGCGCGCGCCGTGCCGAAGGCGGGGTTTCCGTGATGACATGGATCAGCCTGATCGGCATCACCCTCGCGGTCTTCGCCCTGATCGCCACGCTGGCCGTGCGCTCGGGCTTTCGCGCGGAATTCGTCGATACGATCCTCGGCGCCAATGCCCACGTGACCGTCTATAACCTTGGCGTCACGTCGGAAACCGGCCAGATCGACCGTACCATTCCCGACTATACCGAAATGGCCGCGCGTCTGGCCGCCGTGCCGGGTGTCACCCGCGCCGCACCCTTGGTGCGCGGTCAGGTCATGGCAAACCTGAAACAGGGCAACGCAGGGGTCGAGGTGTTCGGCATCGAACTGGCCGATCTCAAGGGCCTGCCGCGCATCGCCGACCCCACCACCGGCCTTGGCGACATCAACCGCTTTGACGCGGGCATCGCCATCGGCTCGGGCGTGGCACGCGAACTGGGCGCAACCGTGGGCGACAGGATCAAGCTGATCTCGCCCAATGGCGTCAAAACCGCCTTTGGCACCAGCCCGCGCGTCAACGCCTACGAGGTCGTCTATGTCTTTTCCGCAGGCCGCTATGACATCGACCGCACGCGCGTGTATCTGCCCCTGACCGAAGCCCAGAGTTTCTTCAACCGCGAGGGCGTGGCCACCGAAATCGAGGTGATGGTCGAAAACCCCGAACAGGTCGACGAAATGACCCAAGCCCTGCAAACCGCCGCAGGTGAACGCGCCCAGACATGGACGTGGCGCGACGCCTCGGGCGGCTTTCTGCGCGCGCTCGAAGTCGAGGACAACGTGATGTTCATCATCCTGTCGATCCTTGTGCTGATTGCCGCAATGAACATCGTGTCGGGGCTGATTATGCTGGTCAAAAACAAAGGCCGCGACATCGGCATCCTGCGCACCATCGGCCTGACCGAAGGATCGATCCTGCGGGTGTTCTTCATCTGCGGCGCCTTTACCGGCCTGATCGGCACGGCCTTGGGCGTGATCCTTGGCTGCCTCTTCGCGCTTTATATCGACCCGATCTTTTCCTTTGTGAACGTGGTGATGGGCGGCGGCGTCTGGGATCCGTCCATTCGTGGCATCTATGCACTGCCCGCCCAGCTCCAGCTTGCCGATGTGCTCAAGGCGGTCGGCCTGTCGCTGGGCCTATCGTTCATCGTCACCATATTCCCCGCCCGCCGTGCGGCGCGGATGAACCCCGTCGAGGCTCTGCGTTATGAGTGATCCCGTCCTGTGCCTGTATGGGCTGCACAAAACCTATAACAAGGGCCTTCCGGGCGAGGTGCAAGTGCTGCGCGGCGTCGATCTGACAGTAAACGCTGGCGAAGTTGTCGCCCTTGTCGCCCCCTCGGGCGCGGGCAAATCCACGATGCTGCACATCGCGGGGCTGCTGGACGTGCCCGACACCGGCACCGTCAGTCTTGCAGGACAGGACATGACCGGCCTCAGCGACCGCAAGCGCACCGCCGCACGGCGCAGCGACATCGGATTCATCTACCAGTTCCACCACCTGCTGCCCGAGTTTTCGGCGCTGGAAAATATCGTGCTGCCGCAACTGGCCGCAGGCATCGCACGCAGCACTGCCGAGGCCCGCGCCCGCGATCTGCTGGACCGCGTCGGCATCGCCGCCCGCGCCGGTCACCGCCCCGCAGCCCTTTCGGGCGGCGAACAGCAACGTGTCGCATTTTGCCGCGCACTGGCCAACAAACCGCGTCTGTTGCTGGCGGATGAACCCACTGGCAACCTTGACCCCGCAACCTCGGATCAGGTCTTTGGCGCGCTGATGGAACTGGTGCGCGGCACCGGCCTCTCGGCGCTGATCGCCACGCATAACATGGAACTGGCCGCGCGCATGGACCGCGTGCTGCGGATGGACGCGGGCCAGCTTTCTATCTGACGTCCGGATATGGAAACTTTCTGTTTTCATACGTGCACTGGTGCGCGACGGGCCATATTGGGCTATGGTATCGGCACAACGACCGGATAAGCCGCATGAGAGACCACGCTTCGGACAGGCGCGCAGGCGCATCAGACCGTATCACCATCAGCGGCTTTGACGCGGCCGAGGACGTTCTGCTGGTCACGGTCGAGCCGGGCGTCGATGCGGCAATCCGGGGTCAAAAGATCACCCGTGCGGGCCTGATCGTCCGCTTTTCCACCGGTACTTCTGTGCTGCTCGAAGGGGTGCGCAAGCAGATCAGCGAAGACTCGGTAACCTTTGTGGAAGAAGGCACGCCCCAGATCGAAGAACCCGCACCATCGGGCGAGGTTCTCTATTACGGCAGCTACACCTCGGGCGACGGGGATGCACACAGCTATATGGGAATGCGCAGCGCCGACCATATCACCGGCAACGTCGTCCTCAGCGGCTTCACCCAAGGCACCGATAGCATCGCAATCGAATCCGACGCACCCCAGCATCTGGTCGTCACCGCCCAGACCCCCACGGATCAGGGTCTGTTGATCACCCTGTCCAACGGTGTGACGATCACGCTGCAAGGGGTCGCATCCCCGATCGAGGCCCGCGACGTGGTCTTTGTCCCCGCAGGAACGCATCTGCCCTAGAGCGTTTCGGATGAAACCCGAAACGCTTGTCTTATGATTTTCTCTGTCTCCATGCGAAGATGGAGCCTCTGCCGGCCAGGCCATTTATGGCGGGCAGAGGCGGTGTGTGGATCGTGAAACGCTTGGTCTTGCAGGACCGTTCTAAAGTATGATCACACGCCGTCTTCGACTGGGGCCTGAACGAATACGCAGTGGCTGCAAAGCTCTGCATGACAAGCATAGGACAGCGAAGATGAACCACGATACCATCGGAATAGATATTTCCAAAGACAAACTCGACGTGCATCGACTGCTCGACGGGAGGTTTGCACAATTCCCAAACACCAAACCCGGCTTCAAGGCTTTGCAAAAGTGGGTTGGCGCGATTTTGCCTGCCTGCGTGGTTTACGAACCCACCGGGGCCTATCATGGTGCGTTTGAGGCGGCACTTGCGGATCACTTACCGCTGGTGAAAGTGAACCCGAAGCACGCGCGCCGCTTCGCCGAAAGCCGTGGTGCGGGTGCAAAGACAGACCGTGCGGATGCCCGTTCCTTGGCACAGATGGGCGCGGCACATGGTCTGGCCCCGGATACGCCTGCGGCCAAAGATCGCCCTGTTCTCAGGGAGTTGCAATCCGCCCGTACCGCATTGGTGAAGGACAAGGTGCGACTGCGAAACCAATTGGACAAGCAAGGCCATGCCCTGACGCGCAAGCTCTCAAGCCGACGATTGAGGCTGGTGGAGGCGCAGATTGCAGAGCTGGATCAGGCCATCCGCGCCCAGATCGAAACCTGCCCTGTCCGCAAGCGAGCCCTCACGCTCATGGAAAGTATCAAGGGCATCGGTGCAGTGGCCGCGACCACGATCCTCATTGAACTTCCCGAAATAGGTTCATTGCGCAAAAAGGCCGTTGCGGCGATTGCAGGTGTCGCGCCCATAACGCGACAATCAGGTCGCTGGCGCGGCCAGGCCTTCATCCAAGGAGGCCGCAAACCTTTGCGCGATGCACTCTACATGCCCGCGCTCGTCGCGATCCGTTTCAATCCCGATCTCAAAGCGCAGTACGACAAAATGAAAGCTGCTGGAAAACCCCCTAAGGTCGCCATCATCGCCGTCATGCGAAAGCTCCTGATCCTCGCAAACACTCTGGTCAGAGAGGATCGGGAGTGGTCTGAAATCAAAGCTTGATCAAGACGGATACTCTAGGCGGCGCTTTCATGCGGCTTCAGTCACAGATGCCCTTCAACTCGACCCCGTCCCAAGGCATCCGTACATCGCTCTGGCGCCGCTCCGGCAGGGGCGCCACCGGCATCACCTGTGCAATCAACGTATGCAGCCGCTTGGTGCGCGGCGCTGTGGGGGCCAGCGCACGGCAGCACACGAATTCCTCGACAATCGACCCCTGCTGCTCAAAGCCATAATCCGAAAACTGCGGATCACGGTCGAGATCGAACAAATAGGGATCGGCCCCGCGCTCGTGTTCCGACGCGGCTTTCAGTGGCGAATACCCCGTGGTCCTGCGGTTCTGCCACTGCCAGACATGGGTCAACTCGTGGCTCAGCAGCATCGCCGCGATCAGTCCGATCCGGTCGGGGTATTCGGGCAGATAGTCGTCCAGATACCAGTCCTTGTCGAACAGCACATGGTTGAACAGCGCCACGGCGGCAGGCTTGGCAGTGACAATCTCGGTTTCGGGCGGCGGCAGTATGCGCTCGCGGCAGGTGGTGCGGGGCCGCGCCTTGCGCTTGAACGTCACCGCACGCGTTGGCGCACCGTCCACCAGCCGCACCTTGGTCGTGTCCAGCCCGCTGCCGTGGATGGTGTTGGAAAACGCCACCTCCGCAGAGGTCATGGGCCGCCCGCAGGCGGTCAACAGCAGCAACAGGGCAATCAAGGGGCGTGTCCACATGCCCCGACTAAGGCGGCAATCGCAGCCACGGGCAAGTGGATAATGCCGCCCCGCCGGTTACTTTTTCTTGACGAACTGCGTCAGGATCACAATGCGCTGGCCCTCGACGCGGCCTTCGATGTGGTCGGGGTTGTCCAGCACCAGCGAAATGCCCCGTACCGGCGTGCCGCGCTTGGCGGTAAAGCCCGCGCCCTTCACCGGTAGATCCTTGATCAGCACCACATTGTCGCCCACGGCCAGCGGCACGCCGTTGGCATCGCGGTGGCCGGTGTCGGCGGGCACATCGTGCGCCCACGCCAGCGTGTCATCGTCCAGATAGAGCATATCCAGCGCATCCCGCGCCCAGTCGGTGTCCAGCTTTTTCAGGACGCGATAGGCCAGAACCTGCACCGCTGCATTTTCGGACCACATGGTCGAAGACAGGGCGCGAAAGTGGTCGGCCTGCGGCGCGTCCAGTTGTTCCGCGCATGTGGCGCAGATCGCCACGCTGCCCTTGGGGCCGCCGGGAACGGGCGTGTCGATCAGCGGGGCGTCGGTGTCACACAGGGGGCAGGGCATGGAAATCTCCTCTTTGCGCCTGCTGTGCCACGGATCGCGGGGCAGGGACAGGGGAATGGGGGCGCGGCTGGAAAAAAAGATGATGGATCAAGTATCTGCACAGCCCGTGTCAGCCTGAGGGCTTGGCAAAGGTCGCCGTAGCCAGCGCAATATCCTTGCCCGAGGGATGCGCCGTCAGCGTGCAGCGCGCAAAAATCGTGCCTTTTCCGGCGCGTGTGACCTCGGCCCGCGCGGTGATGCTGTCACCGCTGCCGGGGCGCAGAAACTGCGTGTCCAGCGTGACAGTCGACACAGGGATCATCGCGCCCGCATGGCCCATGCACGCCAGCACCATCGCCGTATCGGCCAGCGTCGCCATGACCTGCCCCGACACAATCCCGCCCGCCCGCGCAATATCAGCGGTGATCGGAATGACCAGCGCACAATGATCCACGTCGATCGAGGCCACACGCGGCTGCAAGGCCAGTACCCAAGGGGCAAACATGGTGTCGAGAACATCTTGGGCAGCGGTGGGGGTCATGTGCAGTGTCCTGTTTGGGGTTTGGTCAGCTTACACAGCAGACTGCTGGAAATGCACGCTATTGCAACCCGTCAGTATCACCCCGTCAGAAACGCCCCGTGTTTTCGCCGCGCCTCAGCGTGCGCCGCGCGCGCGTAAGCCGACAGCATGACGCGCAGCATCGTGCGAGAGGCAGATCGCCCTTACCAACCTATCAAATAGTGCCCCAGCGGAAACGCCCCGCGTTTTCGCCGCGCCCGACCGCCCCCATGGGCGGGCGCGTCTGCGACGCCCCCGAGGCTGTCGCCTTCTTTCGCCTCAATAGGCACACCGGACCTTTTGCAAGACGGCTCCAGACCTGCGGTCAGGCGCTGGTGTTACTGAAATGCAGCGCCGACAGATTGCGCCTCAAACATCCAGCTCCACCACAAACCGCGCGTTTTCCTGAATGTACTCGAACCGCAGCTCCGGCTTCTTGCCCATCAGCCGCTCCACCAGATCGCCGGTCTGGCCCGGTTCGTCCTCGTCGATGGTCACGCGGATCAGCTTGCGGGTGGCGGGGTTCATCGTGGTGTCTTTCAGGTCTTTCGCGTCCATTTCGCCCAGACCCTTGAACCGCGATACGTCGATCTTGCCACTGCCGCCCAGACCCTTTTCCAGCCACATATCCCGCTCGGCCTCGTCCAGACAATAGGCGCGCCGCGAACCTTGGGTCAGACGGTACAGCGGCGGACAGGCCAGATACAGATGGCCTGCGTCAATCATCGGCCGCATCTGGGTGAAAAAGAACGTCATCAGCAGTGCGGCAATGTGTGCCCCGTCCACATCCGCGTCGGTCATGATGATGACCTTGTCATAGCGCAGGTCATCGACGTTGAATTTCGCCCCCAAAGACACGCCAAGCGCCTGCGACAGATCGGAAATCTCGGCATTCGACCCCAACTTTGCCGAGGCCGCCCCCAGCACGTTCAGAATTTTGCCGCGCAACGGCAGCAAGGCCTGCGTCTTGCGGTCCCGTGCCATCTTGGCCGATCCGCCCGCGCTGTCGCCCTCGACGATAAACAGTTCCGTCCCCTCGCGCGACTTCGACGAACAATCCGTCAGCTTGCCGGGCAGGCGCAGCTTTTGCGTCGCCGTCTTGCGCGAGGTTTCTTTTTCCTGACGCCGCCGCAGCCGCTCTTCGGCGCGCAGCACGAGGAAATCCAGAATGGCCCCCGCCGATTTCGTATCCGCCGCCAGCCAGTTGTCAAAATGGTCGCGCACCGAGTTTTCCACCATCCGCTGCGCTTCGACCGTGGCCAGCCGGTCCTTGGTCTGGCCCACGAATTCGGGGTCGCGGATAAAACACGACACCAGCGCACCGGCCCCCGTCATCAGATCCTCGCGGGTGATGGTGGTGGCCTTGCGGTTGTTCACCAACTCGCCATAGGCCTTGATCCCCTTGAGAATCGCAGCCCAGAAACCGGCCTCATGGGTGCCACCCTCGGGCGTGGGGACCGTGTTGCAATACGACTGGATGAACCCGTCGCGGGCGGGCGTCCAGTTGATCGCCCATTCCACCTTGCCCGGCACTTTGAATTTTTCGAACGATACCGATCCGGCAAAGGGCGTCTCGGCATAGGTGGTCGCACCGCCCATCGCCTCTTTCAGATAATCAGCCAGACCGCCCGGAAAGTGGAACTTCGCCTCTTTCGGGGTCTCGCCATCGTCGATCTCGGTCTTCCAGCGGATTTCAACACCCGAGAACAGATAGGCCTTGGAGCGCGCCATCTTGAACAGACGCGCAGGCTTCAGTTGCAATGCGCCAAAGATGTCGGGGTCGGGGTGAAAGGTCACCGCCGTGCCACGCCGGTTCGGTGCCGCGCCGATCCTCTCCAGCTTGCCTTGGGGCAGGCCGCGCGAAAACTCCATTGCATAGAGTTCCTTGTTGCGCGCCACTTCGACCCGCAGATGGTCCGACAGCGCGTTCACCACAGACGACCCGACCCCGTGCAAACCGCCCGAGGTTTCATAGCTGTCACCGGAAAACTTGCCGCCCGCGTTCAGCGTGCAAAAGATGATCTCGAGCGCCGATTTCGTAGGGTCTTTGGGATGCGGCCCCGTGGGAATCCCGCGCCCGTTGTCGCGCACCGACACATGGCCGTTCTCGTGCAGTTCGACCTCGATCCACGTGGCGTGCCCCGCCACCGCCTCGTCCATCGAGTTGTCTATGATCTCGGCCACCATATGGTGCAACGCCCTGTCGTCCTTGCCGCCGATATACATGCCGGGGCGCAGGCGGACGTGTTCCATATCCTCCAGCACCTGGATCGAGGAGGCATCATAATCCGAAGCGGGTTCGGACCCGGACAGAAGGTCAGTCATATGGGCTGCTCACTTTTTTATACTTGGCCCGGATTATGGCAGAGCAACACCGATGGCGAAAGGGGGGATAGGCGCACGCGGGCATACCATCAGCATCGCCCGTCACCGCCGCCCTCTAGACCGGAAAATTCTCGTCCTCGTCCGTCCCGTCGTCCTCTCCGGCAAGCCACGCTTCCGCATCATCGCCCTGCGCCAGCGCAAAGCTTTTGATTTCGATCGACGGGATCACCCGGCCTTCGATCTCTGCCGTGGTGCGCAGCCAGGCCACATCCGACAACACTGCGCACCGGTCAAAGCGCATGATCGCCGCCATCATCCGTGGCATCCGCACCAGTTCGGCCATCATCGCCCCCACCGTCGGCATCTCGAAGTCCTCGACCAGAAAACACATCTGCCCGTGACTGACGCCCTCGGACGCCGCGATCATCCGATCCAGCGCGCCTCCCATCATTTCTGCATCAAGAGGCCCCGAAAGCACGATATCGACACGGTTGGCCGAAGGTTTGGAAACAGTCATCATTTTGAAAATCCTTCTCTTCAAGTCACAATGATAGACGATTTTCACCCCGACCGTGTTGATGCAGGTCAAATGTCGGCATCACTTTGCCAAAGCAGGGCGAACCGGCTCTGGGGAACGGTCGGGCAGTGTCGGGGAGCACCCTAAGTCAGAAGAGGCCTATCCGACAACCACCCACCGTCCCGTGGTCGGGCGCCGCCCTGCGTGGCGGGGGTAGCGACAGGTTCCAAGCAGGCTCTGGTAGCTGCATCCGGCACGCGCGGCGTGCAGTGGATGTTCGCTCTTGTCGGCACGGATGTCGGCAAGGTGCCGCCGAAAGCCCTTCAACATTGGTTTAGCTAACACCAACCCGTGTATATAATGGGAAATTCAATGGTTCTGGAAACGATCAGATTGTTCTGGAAACGATCAGATTGACCTGTCCGCCTCAACACTTGCTTATGGTTAGCCGAATGTTTGTCCCACGTAGTTTGTTTGAAAGAATCATCCCCAATTCGGGCCTCAAGATGCTTTTTATCCACACGCCAAAGTGCGGCGGAAGCATGGTCGGGCACGCATTCGGTCGCCATTTCAGGCGGTGCGTGTCTGTTAGACACGCCAAACTAAAAGGACATTTGACATGGGTAGAGTATCGCGATCGGCTTTTGGAAATCGGCCAGCCAATTTCCGATTTCAAGACTTTTAGTGTGGTTCGGAATCCGTTTGAATGGCATTTTTCCTGGTTTAATTATCTACAGCATCAAAAACCTCATCGAACGGGATACTACATTGAGCACGAGATGTTTCAAAGCTTCAGCTTTTCTGACTATGTCTCATGGTTGGATGACGCCGAGGCACCTCGTACTCCCCGACACGACATGGGAAAGCAACTCGCTGATTGGGTGTGCGATGAAAACGGCGAAGTGGTAATAACCGAGATACTACGCCAAGAACGCCTATCTAGCGACCTCACCGCTTTAAAAGACCGGTACAGATTGAAAATCAACGTGCCCAAAACGCAAGTCAACGCATTTAGCAGAGGGAAGGATTTCAGAAGCTATTATTCAGACAATGACATTTCAGCTATCGCCAAGCGCCATCAACGGGATTTAGAGTTGTTCGGTTACGCATTTGAATGAGGATGAACAGTCAGCGCAAAATCCTTCCCACTCAAACCCGTAATTCCGGCAAGGTGCAGCACCCTTCGAATGGGTCTGCGCACCGCCGTTTGCTGCTGTCCCCTCACCGGAACGCAGGCCCGTGCGCCCAAACGGTCAGCGAATGGCGCACGCCGCTTGCCACCGGTGTCACCTGATGCAGGGTAAAGCTGGGAAACACGCTGACGCAGCCCTGCGTCCGGTTCGCCGTCAGCACCTGTGCGCCGGGCATAAACTCCAGATCACCGCCCTCATAGGCGTCGTCGGGGCTCAGTTGCAGCACCAGCGTCAGTTTGCGTTTGGCCGATACGGGGCCGCCGCCGATGTCGGAATGCCACGCAAAGTGGCCCGCGTCCTGCGCCGTATAGATCGCCACCTGCGGGCTTTCCTCAAAGGCGGTCAGGTCAAAGCAGAAATGGTTCAGGTTGCTGCGCCGCACAAGGTCGATCAGCCGGTCCATCACCCAGCCCATGCCATCCACATCGTCGATCCAGACCAGTTCGGCGGTGCGCAGGGCGTGGTCCTTGTTGCGCCCCACCAACAGCGCCTCGTTCGTGGGCGCCCCTGCAATCGCGGCGATGATCGCCTCGCATTCGCCCACGCTAAAGGCGTCGGGCACCACATGCACTGACAACATTCCAATATCCGTTTCACACAAAACAACACGCGTCCTGTACGCGCCACGCGGCACAGGCCCGCAGCCCGAACACCGGTCGCGCAACCTAGCATCCTGTTGCGGTCCGGTGTGCAGAAAATGTCGAGGGTGCGATCTGTCACCGGCGGAAAACCGCAGGTCACAAGCGGACAGGTTTCAGTTCTTGCGCAGATAGGCCCAAGAAACAAAGCCCGTCATGCCGCGCGCCTGCTGCAACGCCACTTTGCACCAGCGGGTGCCGCCGGTTTCGATGCATTTATAAACATAAACACCGGTCCCGTTCGGCAGGCCCAAAATCACCTTATAGCCGGTGCCGGGGCCGGCGCGCATTTTCAGCATGTCATCCACCTCGACCCGCGCCACCACGTAGCGGCCGGAAAATCCCGCCAGCGCGGGGGTGGCGATGGACAGGGCGCCGATGGCCCCCGCGACACATGCTGTGATGATGGCTTTGCGCATCGTTTTCTCCTGTTGCTGCCTCACCCACCTTGTAGGCTGCGGGGCAGGGCGCAGGCAACCAAAAGCCCTCAGGTCCGGTCCAGCCAGTCGCGCACCACATCCGCAATTTCCTGCGGCTTCTGGTGAAACAGCCAGTGGTCGGCATCCGCGATTTCAACCCGCGTCAGATCGGCGGCAAAATCTTCCAGCCCCTCGGTCGCGGCGGGCAACAGCGCAATATCCCCCGCCCCCCATATCAGCAGATGCGGGCAGCGCACCTGCAACCGCTCTACTGGCAGCGCGCGCAAATCGGTCACCGGCTTGCCGGGATCCGCCACCACCAAGGGCGAGGCGCGATACCAGTTGATCATCCCGCGCAACCGCCCCGGACGGCCCCATGCCTCCTTATAGCGCGCCAGCACGTCGCCTTGCAGCCACGACATATCCATCTTGGCCGAAAACAGCGCCAGCAGCTTTTCGAAATCATTGGCCGCCAGCTTGTCCTCGGACCCTTCGGCCCGCAGGTAGTTGATGTATTGCGACGCCTCGGATTGCGCGCCGCCCTTTGCCATCTCGCGCTGGAACGGGGCCGGGTGGACGCCATTGGCGATGATCAGCCGCGACACCAGTTCGGGGTGCATGAACGCCAGCGCATAGGCCACGCCCGCGCCCCAGTCATGCCCCAGCACCGTCACGGGCCCGTCGTCGCCGATCAGCGCCACCATGTCCGACACCAGTTTCGACGCGGTATATTCCCCAACATCGGCAGGCGCCCAACTGCGCCCGTATCCGCGCTGGTCGGGGGCGATCACATGGAACCGGTCCGCCAGCAACGGCGCAAAATCTTCCCACGCGCCGCCATATTCGGGGAACCCGTGCAGCAGCAACAGGCGGGGCAGGGCAGGGTCGCCCCATGTGCGGACATAAAACGGCTGCCCGTTCAGATCGTGCATCCCTGCCTGCATTGTCATTCGCCCTTGGCTTTGGTCTCGAACCGCAAACCGGCTGCGGTGCGTGGCGCAAATCCGTTCCAATAGCTGTGGTCGTCCGTCGGCTTGCCCGCATCATCCAGCGCCACAACCCCGTCGCCCGACACCGGCGTCAGATCGAAAAAGGTGGCCTTGTCCACTTCGCCCTTCAGATGCACATCCATAAAAGCGGTGGCGAAATGCTGGGCGATGTTGTTCATCCGGTTGGTATCCCAGACCGCGTCGGCATAATGGGCAAAGGGCGCATAGCCCAAGCCCTCATCCATCGCCCAGCTTTCCTTGGGCGCGGGCATCGGGGCGGCAGCATTGTGGTTGGCATCGTCGAAGGTCAGCAGATGCCGGTCGGTGCCCACCGTGCCGTCAAAGATTCCGCGGATCGCATCATAGACCGACACATCGTCCACCCCGCCCGCCATCAGCAGCAGCGGCTTGCGAAAGCCCGCTAGCCCCTCGGCGTCCCAGAACCCCGCGTTGTTGCCCCACGGGCCAATGGCGATGACCGCCTTGACCCGCTCGTCGATCAGCGCCTCGTGGGTCTCGGACCCTGCCAGATGCGCCGCCAACAACCCGTTGGGCGTGCCCCAGCTGTATTCGGTCGATGCCTGCGTGACACCCGCCCCGCCAAAGATCATCGCGCCGTACCCGCCCATCGAATAGCCGATCACGCCCACGGTTTCGCCGTCGATGATCGCCCCCAGCGGGCCGTCCAGCGCGGCCATCTGCTCGATGACAAAGCGTTGGTCGACGGGCCGGTTCAACAGGGTCGAACCAAAGGCGCCCTGATCGGAATAGGTGCTGTCGGTGTGGTCGATGGACACGGTGACGTAGCCCTTCGAGGCGAGGTTTTCGCCCAGATGGCTCATCAGGAACCTGTTGCCGGGATAGCCGTGGCTGATCACGATCAGCGGAAACTGCGCATCCGCCGCAGGGGCCGCATCGCGCGCCGCACGGCCCGTCAGTGTCGCCTGCCGTGTCCCGTCGCGCAGCGTGGTGGTGTATTCGCCCCCCGCTTCGGTGCCATCCGCCGCCGGATACCAGACCTCGACCGTTAACGGGCGGTCGTATTCGGGCGCATTGTCTGCGGTGGTGTTCAGAATATCAACCTGACCCGCATGGCTGAATTCCAGCGTTTGCACCCCGATCACATAATCACCATAAGGTGCGAGCTCGGGCGCATCGGGGCGGATCTGGTCAATCGGATTGGCATACAGCATTCCCGCAGCGCCAATGCCAACAAGGCCGAGTGTAACGGATTTCAGTGTGGTGGTCATGACAGGCTCCCTCTCTCTGTTTGGTCCGGTCCCGCAGGTGGCCACAACCGGCCTTCGGGTCTGCTGCGTCCACCCCCGGCGCACGCTCCGGCACTGTGACACAGCCCCCGCAACGATCAACCCGTAACCTTACGGCGGGCGGGCACATGCCAGCCGTCCCTGCGCGATCACATCGGGGAAAACTGTCTGGGATAGCGTTTCCACCGTGATACGGCATCAAATTTCCCGAGCCTCAAAATTGTATTTTCCGGTTGGTCGCCGGACCACCTCCGTAAATGCTCTGCGGCAATCAGGCGGGGCGGTTCATTTCGATCAGCTCGGTGCAATGGATTCCCGTGTCTGCAATTCTTGCTTCGCAAACGGTTTCAAGGCAGGCTTTTTCAGAAACAAGACCCGTTATTTACGATGATCTTTGCTTCGGAAAGATTGGAAGGAGAAATAATTTTGTGAAGAATTCCCGTTTTTTGTGGGCACACCGGGTGTCCCGCCGCTTTTCGCTCAAGATTGTATTTTCAATTGCGCTAATGTCTGTCCCGCTGGCCGGTTGCGGGGCCTTGGTGACACCTGTCGCCTATCACGTCCACAAGGACCGCATCGGCAAACCCGTCACCGGACAGGACCCTTTTATTCAGGACGTTGCCTCGCGCTTCGGCTTCATGGCGCTTTTGTCGGAGATGGTCTATTATCGCAGCACACGCGGACGCGACAGCGCGCATTGTGAAAACCCCGCCGCCCGCGACGGCCTGTTGCAACTACCTGTCGTGGGCAAAAACGGTGTCACCGGACGCTGGGAACGCGCCGCAAATCAGGGCGATGTCAGCTTTTGCCTTGATGACAAAAGCGGGGTTTTCTACGAAACCCTGTTTTTCAGAACACCCGCCGGGCAGGTCAAAGAGGCCGTGATCGTTTTCAGAGGCACCGAAGGCCCGAGCCTGCGCGACTGGACCGCCAACCTGTCGTCGGCAACCGGGGTGGAACCCCGACAATACAGGGTCGCGCTGGATGCGCTCGACAAGGTGTTCAAGGAACTGGCGAAACCCGAGTATCAGGGCATCGCGATCTACACTGCGGGGCACTCCCTTGGCGGTGGTCTGGCGCAGCAGGCAGGGTTCCGCTTTGCCCAAGTCGACGCGGTCTACGCTTTCAACAGCTCGCCCGTGACAAACTGGTCATGGATGGCACTTAACGACGAGATCACACAGGACTGGCCGGTGATCTACCGCCTGTCGCACACAGGCGAAGCCTTGGGCGGTCTGCGCTCTGTCGCCACCTCTATGACGTCAACGCGTTTCAACAGGTACGACATTGGCATCCAGTTGCAGGAAAAATCACTGGTCGCAGGCCACGCGATCAATGTCATGGCCTGCGGCTTTGCCAGAATCATCGCACAGGCAGAGATTTCCGAAAATGCGCATTACTATCCGCTGGGGTACGCCCGCCGCCTGATTGATCACGATCCGATGTGTGCCGCGTTCAGAAAAGACGACAAGTCCGGCGTACAGATTCCGTGAACGCCGGACCGGTGCGCGGCGGCAGATGAAACGCGCCAAAGCCTCCTGTCACCGACAGCTTTGCACAACGCCTCTTTTAAAGGCAGCGGTCTGCGACTAAAGGATTGCGCATGACCTCCTTGACCCAACCCACCCGGTCGCCGTCTGCGCCGCGTATGACATACCCCGGCCACGCCCGCGCCATGCTGGTGCTGGGCCTGCCGCTGATCGGCGGGCATATCGGCCAGATGGCCATTGGCGTGACCGACACGGTGATGCTGGGCTGGTACGGCGTCGAGGCGCTGGCCGCCGTCACGCTGGCCTCGACCTATTTCTTCCTGCTGTTCCTGATGGGCAGCGGCTTTGCCTGGGCCGTGATGCCGATGGTGGCCTCCTATGACGCCGAAGGTGATCAAGTGTCGCTGCGCCGCGCCACCCGCATGGGGCTGTGGCTGTCGGTGGGGTTTGGCATCGCGGTGCTGCCGCTGATGATCTGGGCCGAACCGGTCTTGCTGATGCTGGGCCAGACCGAACAGGTGGCGCGCGACGGAGGACTTTATCTGGGCATCGCGGGCTGGGGCATGGTGCCTGCATTGCTGGTCATGGTGATGAAATCCTATCTGGCCGCACTCGAGCGCACGCAGATCGTGCTGTGGATCACCCTTGCCGCAGGTGTCGTCAACGCACTGGCCAACTATGCGCTGATTTTCGGCAACTGGGGTGCGCCCGAACTGGGCGTGCGCGGGGCGGCCATCGCGTCGATCTCGACCCAGATTGTCAGCCTTGTCGGCGTGATCGTCTATGCCCTGCGCGCGCTGCCCGAACACCAGATATTTGTGCGCCTCTGGCGGCCCGACTGGCACATGCTCGTGCGGGTGTTCCGACTGGGCCTGCCCATCGGCATCACCAGCCTGTCCGAAGCAGGGCTCTTTGCCGCCTCTGCCGTGATGATGGGCTGGCTGGGCACCGTGCCGCTGGCCGCGCATGGCATCGCGGTGCAGATGGCCGGACTGACCTTCATGGTGCACCTCGGCCTGTCCAATGTCGCCACCATCCGCGCCGGCAACGCGCAGGGCCGCCGCGACGCGCCGCATCTGGCACGCGGCGCGCGCACCGCATTTGTGCTGTCGCTTTGCATGGCGCTGCTGACGACGGCGGTGTTCCTGCTCTGGCCCGAAATGCTGATCTCGGCCTTTATCCAGAGCGACGAACCCGCCCGCGACCAGATCATGGCCATCGGCGTCGGTCTGTTGGCTGTGGCGGCGCTGTTCCAGCTTGTCGACGGGGTGCAGGTGATCGCACTGGGCCTGCTGCGCGGGCTACAGGATACATCGATGCCGATGGTGCTGGCGGCGGTCAGCTATTGGGGGGTGGGACTGCCCACGGCCTATCTCTTCGGCTTTGTCTTCGATTTGGGCGGGGTCGGCGTGTGGTTCGGCCTTGTGGTCGGGCTGGGCGGGGCTGCGGTGACGCTGGCATGGCGCTTCTGGCGGGTCAGCTTCCCCGCGATGCAGACGTCCTAGCCGTTCATCAACCGATCGGCCTTTTTGCGGACCAGCACGCTGCGCAGATCGTGCATCGCCAGCAGCAGCGCATCGGTCACATCTTCCAACTGGTCATCGGTGGCCCTGGACTGTGCCCAATGTGTGGTCAGGTTCAAATAGTCCACCGCGCGGTGGATATCGTCAATGTCGCGCGCCGCCAGCAGCGCCTGCCGCGAGGCCATCCACGACTGGATTTCGGCCATATCCTCGGGGCTTAGCGTGCGGTCGCCATGCGGTTTGACCTCGCCGTTGCGGATGTTGATGACAGCGATCTGGTCCATCTCGATCCGGCGCTGCCGGTTCTCGGTGTCGATGCGAAATACGGCTGCCCCGTTTTCCCGAACTCTGAAATAATAGTCGGGTAACTCGCCTGCCATGCCGCCATCCTTGATCGTTCGGGTGTCTTACGCTTTGCGTTTAACAGCAACGGGTTGTCAGGCAAAGAAGTTTTCCCGACGACTGGCGGCAGATCAATCCTTGGGAACAGGGGGCAGCTTTCACGGTCGCGTAGGCGTCAGGTGTCTGCTTTGAGCCCGGATTACCGTTTAGGTTTGCTCGGATGCCCTGCATTGTAGAGGCCTACTCCAAGAGCCAGCACAGCGAGTAAGAACCATACGACCCCTGATTGCTCTAAATATACGACACCCGCGTCATCGTCAAAGCACCGGCCTAGTTCATTGAAACAATTGCGCCATTTGAAATACCTGACGTAGTACAAATACCCAAAAGCGAGTGCGAGCCCGAGAGAAACCAAGGAAGAGATCTTTCTAATCATCTACTAGCCCCTTGTATCACCGCCGAAAGTTTAGTGCTGCGGCATTCAACTTCAACGACCGCTTTCTCCTGCGATTTCAACGGGTCGCTGCAACACAGGCTTCAAATTTCTCTGCTGGTCTCTGGTATTGCAAGGTCTTTCTCGGCCGCTCGTTGAGTTGTCGTGCGACAGCGCTGAGTTTGGCTTGGCTAAAGCCCGATATATCAATGCCCTTCGGGAAGTATTGGCGTAGAAGACTGTTGGTGTTTTCGTTGCTGCCTCTTTGCCACGGCGATTGCGGGTCGCAAAAGTAAACGTCGATCTTGGTCGTCATGGTGAACTTCAAATGGTCTGTCATCTCCGACCTGCGGTCCCAAGTGAGCGAGCGATACAGTTCCTTGGGCAGCTTGCGCGGCTGTTTGATGAGGGCCGTGATGACGCTTTGGGTGTCCTTGTTCTGCACCTTCGCCAGCATCACAAATCGAGAGTGGCGCTCGACCAGAGTGGCGATGTAACTGTAGTTGGACCCGACAATGAGATCACCTTCCCATGTGTGGATGCCCGCTTTGATGCAAGAAATATTATCAACGGTTTGAACATGTGATCGGGTACGGTCATGTGTCAGGCCTCAGATTGCGGCGTTTCACATGCCGCGGGCCGGTATGGCGATGCGAAGGTCAGGTCCATATCAATGACACGAGCGCTAAGCTCTCTGGGAAGGCCTGGTTTTCCTAACCTCGATCTAGTCGATCATTTGTCCTTACTGTCTCAATGTCCTTCTCACATCATACCGAGCGATGCAGCCTTTAGGCTACCGCGATCGGATCTCGATAATCTTCGTGTTTCGTCATCATCGCCCAAATGATGCGCGCCGTTTTGTTGGCGAGCGCGATGGCTACCAGCATGCGAGGCTTACGCTCTAACATTTGCTCAAGCCATGAGCCTTTGGGTGGACCATTTTTAATCGCCCATCTGATCCGTGTCATGGCCCCAATTATCAGCAGTCGCCGAATGTCGCGCTGCCCCATCTTTGATGTTCGCCCTAACACTTGGCGCCCACCTGTCGATTTCTGAACCGGGACCAGACCAAGCCATGCCGCAAAATCCCGGCCGCGTTTGAAGCCTTCCAACGGCGGAGAGAATGCCTTGATCGCCATTGCACTCACAGGACCAATACCGGGCGCGGTCTGTAGTCGAATCGTCTCTGGGTCGGACTTCGATTCCTCTTTTAGACGCCGCTCTATCGTAACGACTTTGTCGGTGAGCACATTAAGCTGATCCAGATGGACACGGCTGAGTTCAATAACGATTGAAGGCAGGTCACAATCCGGGCTTTCTATCTGTTCTGCTAGTTTCTTCACAAAGTTCCGACCGGGAGGGGCGATGATGCCATACTCCATCAAATGGCCGCGTAGCGCATTGATGATGGAGTTACGTTGCCGAACAAACAAATCCCGTGTCTTGAAGATCATCGAACGGGATTGCTGTTCAGCTGATTTAACAGGCACAAACCGCATGGTCGGTCGGACTGCCGCTTCGGCAATAGCCTCTGCATCATTGGCGTCATTCTTCTGACGCTTGACGAATGGCTTCACGTAGATCGGCGGGATCAGACGAACATCGTGGCCCAGCTTCAGGATCTCGCGACCCCAATAATGCGAAGAGGCACAAGCCTCCATCGCTACCACGCAAGGCTGCTGCTCACTTAAAAACTTCAAAAATTGCCCCCGCGACAGCTTCTTGCGGAACACAGGTTCGCCGACAGCCGTCGCGCCGTGCGCTTGGAAAACGGACTTTGCCAAGTCGACGCCGATCATTGTAACTTCATTCATGGTTGCCTCCAGTTTGGTGCTTTCAACATCACCACTATGGCACAGTTTGATGCCGGTTCCGGGGTGGGGCATCCACACCATCAGTGACCCGGTACGGCCCTATCCTCGACCTCTGGCGGGCGTTCACTGATCGGAACGGCATCCTTGATCTTGCGCAGCTTGAGCCCCTTTTGGGTGGCATGGCGAGACCGTCTAATCGCACGAGGACTGCGCAGACAGTCCTGTAATTCCTTCTTCAAAACCCCTCGGGTTTGAACATAAAGGCTACGATATATCGTCTCATGGGACACGCGGTTTTGCTCTTCATTCGGATGTTTGCGCTTCAGCCACCCTGCGATCTGCTGCGGTGACCATTTCCGGCGCAGCTTGCGCGCAATCAATTGGCATAAAGGGTCGTTGAACGAGAGCTTACACAATTTGGGTCGCATTGCGCAGTCCCAGGCACGCTGGTCTGAGCTGGCCGCGCGATAGGCCTGACGCCCACCGTTCCTGCGAACCTCCCGGCTGATTGTCGAAGGCGCGCGCTTTAGTCCTTGCGCGATTGCACGAAGCGACAGCCTTGCGACAAGCCCACGAGAAATCTCCTCCCGTTCAATCAGGCTCAAAGCACATCGCGACCGCGAACGCTGCAGTGGCCGAATGCCACCAAACTGCGCCAAATGAGGGAAGATCGAAGACGAAGCACGATTGAAGTGACGCCCAATCGAACTCATAGAGTCACCGCGTTGCCACCGCTCCCACATCTCAGACCTCTGTTTGGCCGTATAAAACGTCCGAGTACGGTACTTCATGCTGAACACTCCATCTTTGATAAAAGACTAAAGTGTTGCCACGACCCATTGAAGCCGCGGAGCATGAGCCAATCAAAAGCAGGACCAAGACGTGAGAATGTCGGAAAACTATAAGGTAGCTATGAATAGGATCCAGGATTGGAGAGCATACTTGAGCCGTTGTGACACTCTCGCAGCGCCGAGGGTAGTGTCGCAAGGTTTCCGCCGCGCCGAAGGTAGCTCTACTCGCGGGCACACTTATCCAGCGAGTGCTGCGAACTGCGCGAAGCTGGACTGCGCTGACTGGTTAAATTGGCCTTTCCGGATCATATGCGCGACTTCGATGTCGGCGAGAGTAGTCGAAGCTGAACTCAGCGATTTGAACGGTTGCATCGGCCGGGTGAGTTTCTTTATGAACCGATGATCCTGCTCAATGATATTGTTGAGATATTTCGTCCGCAGAACAGTGATCAACCAACACCAACCGCACATTACGAGCAGGCAGTTCATGTTAAACAGACCAACCGTGTTCGATCCACTTTTATCGATCACGACCTTGTCCGGCCAGCCGTTATTGCCGACGGCTTTAATGAAAAACGCGGTCGCTGAGGCTTCGTCACGGTGCTCCGACAACATGAAATCAAGGTTTTTCCCATTCTTGTCGATCGCACGAAATAGATAGGTCCATTGGCCTTTACATGTGTTTCGTCCATCCGCCACGAACAACCCATTGGTGTTTTTCGACGTTGCGCTTCAGCGGCGATAATGCCCGCATACTTCTCGACCCAGTGGTTGAGCGTTGCATGATCCAAATCAACGCCGCGTTCTGCCATGATCTCTTCGAGGTCGCGATACGAGACGGGAAAGCGAACGTAGAAATACATGGCGTATAGGATCACGGATTTCGGGTACTGCGCTTTTGAAACTGATCAACTCTTCAATCCTGAATTAGTCTCGGGAACGTGTGGGGTCTGGCTCGACACGACCGGCAACGCAACTGAAATCTGAAACTTTGCGAGCTACCATCCAGCAAGCCAGGCCCGAGATTGCCAACTTGTGCGGCACGCCGGCCGGCCCGATCAGGATCTACCCAGCCTCGACCTCGATCGTGGTGTCGCCAATGGTGAACAACGCCCGGCCCGACCGGATGATGAAAATCTCGTCGTAGGGATGGGAATGCAGGCGCGGACCTTTGCCGATCTCTTCGGCCGAATAGAACAGGATGGTGACGCCGGTGCCAACGTCCTTGCCCTCAAAATGTCCGTACCAGAGCCGGTCGTGCTGTGCCCAGTCGGAACGGTTAAGGATCACAGGGGCGCGGGTCATGTCACTGGCTTTCCGTTTGCGGGGCATACTGTGCCTCGCCATTGCCGAAGGACCAGTTTTCCTTCGAAACTTCGACCAAGCTGATCAAAACATCCTCGGGCCGGACGCCCGGCTCGGCAGCCAGGCGGCTGGCAATGACCGCGAAAAGCGCCTTTTTCTGCGCGAGAGTCCGCGTGTTGTTGGCAGTAATCTGGATCTGGACGAGATCGTCCGATCTGTGAATGCCAAGATAGTCAGCGCCGAAATCGAACTGGTCCCGGTCATGCTCGGAAACCGTCATGAACCGGTCATCGGCGGGGACGTCGAAGGTCTCGCGCATTGCCAGATAGACCTGCTCCATCAAGGCCCGTTGGTACTGGTGCGTCTTGCCTTTCAGCAAAGAGATACGGGTCAAAGGCATGGTCATTCTCCTTTGAGGTTTGAGAGGTGTTGGTCGTCATGGAAACGGTGCAATTGGCTGCCGATCAGGCGCTATTTTCTGGTAACAGAACGAGGCTTCGCCGCGCGATACTGAAATATTGCCAGACCCAGACCGATCAGCAATGCCGTCAGCACAAACCCATCCGGCAGCTTTTCGCCAAGGGCGAGCACCGCAACCGGACTGCCGACGATGGCAGCGACCGAGCCGATCTGGCTGAGGTAGACAGGCCCGGCGATCTGTTGCAGCCGGAACATGGCGGCGTATTGTGCTACGAAGGTTGCAATTGCGATCATCAGGACCAATAACATCGGCGCGTGCAGCACCGTGGCCAATCCGGCTGCCCCTTCAAGATAGAGGCCGAAAGGCAGCGTCACCACACCGCCGCAGATCAGCATGGCACCGGCCAGCTCGCGCGGGCTGGCACCCTTCGGCCAGAAGCGAGTGCGAAACACGTTCCCGGCGGCCAGAACAACCGGCATCGCCGAGGCGACCAGGATCGCACCGGTGTCGGAGGGTGCGCCAATGCCCTTGTTAACCGCCAGCAGAACGCCACCCGCCAGGCCGGTCAGCAGCCCGCTGACTCGCAGAAGGTCGAAGCGTTCAATCCGCAATACCAGTGACAGAAGCCATGTCAGCATCGGTGGAAAGGCCAGCGCCAACGCAATGAAGGCAGCGCCCACCTTGTGAACGGTGAGATAGCCAAGGGCGCTGCCGAGCGCCATGAGGGCGCCGGCGCCGAGGCTGTAAAGCAGGAGGTGAACAACACCGGCCTGGCCGACCCTGATCCCGCGGCTCATCAGTGTCAGGATCAAGCCGGAGCCACCCATGGCCAAGGCAAGATAGGTCAGCATCGGCGCCTGCAACCCGGCGGCGACTTTTGACAGAAGGACAGAGATCGCGAGCAAGGACCCGACGATCAACAGCAAGGTCAAGGGGGTGGCGGTGAGAGGGCGGTGGGGGATCGTTGGTGTAGCAAGCAACATGGTCATTCTCCTGGCTTGAGGGCAAGACTTCACCGTCCGCAGCGGCGATCGCTACGCAGGACAGCAAGTCAGAGGGTGAAGTTGAGTACGGTGCTCGTCTCAGGGAGGCGGATCAGAGTTCTTGTCAAATGTCGGGGTCGCAAAGCCCAGTTTTCGCAGCAGGTCGGCCAGCGCGCGGCGTTCTTCGGCGGTGAGCGCCGCAAGCCAGCTGGCCTCCATCTGCATGTCGTCGTTGAAGGCCTGACTTGTGCGGTGCTGCCCCTCATCGGTGAGCGCCACGATCAGACTGCGGCCATCGTCAGGCGAGGGTTCGCGCCGGATCAATCCGGCCGCCTCCAGCCTTTTGAGGCGATGCGTCAGCCCGCCCGATGAGAGCATCAACGAGGTGTAAAGGGCTGTTGGCGAGAGCTTGTAGGGCGGTCCACTGCGCTGCAGAGTCGCCAGAACGTCAAACTCGCCACGGTCGAGTCCATGCCGGGCAAACAGCGCCTCCATATGCGGGCCGACCCGGGTTGCAATTCGATGGATGCGGCCAAAGATCGCCATGCCTGCGGTGTCAATGTCCGGCGACTCCTTGGCGCGCTGTGCGATGAAGTGGTCGACATCATCCGTCCGGTCGGGGGTTTGAGGCTCTTTCGATGTCACGCGATTCTCCAAACTATCTTAACACAAAGATAGTTTGGGTATACCTTCCCGTCAAGACAAATTACAAATCCGGCGCAACATATCATCGGGCATCGTCAAGTTGCGGGGTATCTCAATAGCGGGTCCGTGGGCGCATGGCCAAACCCAAGCAATCTGGGGCCTTTTCAGGCCATCGCTTTCCTCCTGAGATCATCGCATACGCCGTCTGGGCTTATCACCGGTTCCCCATGAGTTTGCGTGATGTTGAGGACTTGCTCGCTGCACGCGGTGTTGTGGTCAGCTAAGAGACCATCCGCGCTTGGGCTGCCAAATTTGGATCACAATATGCTAGGGTGATCCGCCGAGACCGCCCAAAGTGGCGGACAAATGGCACCTGGACGAAGTTGCCCTTGCAATGAACGGGCAGAAGTATTGGCTGTGGCGCGCTGTTGATAGCAATGGCGATGTGCTGGACACCCTCGTTCAGTCTCGGCGCAATAAACAGGCCGCAAATCGGTTCTTTTCGCAAACTGTTCAAGGCGTTTGGCCAACCACATGTTGTTGTCACGGACAAACTTCGGAGCTACGGGGGCGCCCTGAAAAACCTCGCTCCGGGAATAGAGCACTGCAGCCACAAGGGTTCTGTGGTTGCCGTCCTTGATGCAAGATGTTTTTCAGACCTCTTGAGTTGGTGATCGAGTGCGTGCTTCTGTCAGGCCTTCGAGTGCGGCATTTCCAGAAGCCGCTGGCCGGGATGGTGATCTGCGGATCAGGTCCATATCTCAACAACGAGCTTCGACGCTCATTCCCTTATCCTGGTTTTCCCGATCCAGATCTGTTCGATCATTCTGCCCATTCAGGTCTTTGACTCCTTACACCTCCTTTACCGACGTCAATCGGCCCTGCGCTACACCGTGGTCATGTAGCGACCGCCTGCGTCGGATCCCGATAATTTTCCTTCTTCGTTTGCATGGCCCATAGGGCCCGGGCCATCTTGTTGGCCAGCGCAATTGCGACCAGCATCTTCGGCTTGCGCGCGAGCATACGTTCCAGCCAAGATCCTTTGGGTATGGATTTGCGACCTAACTGGCTCAAGCGTGACATCGCTCCGATAATCAGAAGCCTTCTGATGTCAGATTGGCCCGCCTTTGACATTCGCCCCAGACGGGGTTTGCCGCCTGATGAATGCTGTCGTGGCACGAGGCCCAGCCAGGCCGCAAAGTCGCGGCCCCGGGTGAATGTCTCCAGTGGTGGAGCAAATGCCTCGATGGCAAGGGCGCTTAAAGGGCCAACGCCCGGCATCGTCTGAAGTCGTTTGGCCGTGTCCGTCTCAGTGGACAAGGCTTTGATCCGTTTCAACTTGGCGTCGATCCGGACAGTGGTCTCTTCAATCAGTTCGAAAAGGTCTCGACACTCCTGGCGGACCAGGTCTGGAAGATCGCAATTCGGGTCCTCAAGGATCTCATTCCCGCGGCTCAAATTCCCTATGCCCTGCGGGATTGTATGCCCGAACTCATAGAGGATTGATCGCAGACCATTTACCAACTCAGTCCGTTGGTTCACCAAACGCTCCCGGTTCCGGAACAGGATCGCACGGGCCTGTTGGCTCTCAGACTTGGCAGGAACAAACCTCATCTCCGGACGCTGCGCCGCGACGACGATAGCTTCTGCGTCCGCGGCATCGTTTTTCTGGCGCTTCACAAATGGTTTCACATATTGCGGCGCGATCAGTTTCACCTCGTGACCAAGTCGGGCCAGCTCGCGCGCCCAGTAGCTGGCACTGCCACACGCCTCCATGACGATGACCGCGGGTGGTTGCGCCGAAAGAACCTCCCGAAACTGTGAGCGGGACAACTTCTTACGAAACTTCAACTGCCCAGTCATGCTTGCCCCGTGAAGCTGGAAAACGTTCTTTGCCAGGTCCACTCCGATCATTGTATCTTTCATTTGCCGTCCTTTCCGTTTCATGATGTCGAACACCACGACCTTGGCACATTGCGATGCCGTTTGGGGAGGACGGCAACCACCCCATCTCAACAATTGATCCGAAGGATCACACAGGCCGACCCGACGGCGAGAAAAGATCATGGGAAGATTCAAACCATCTTCCGTCCACGCCGCTATACACTTTCAGCCGTTGTCTATCGCAGACTAGAGCCGATGCCCCTCCGCGAGCTCTTTGGCTTGGCTGCCTGAAATCGAAGCCTCACAAGAAAATCGCGTGCGATGCAAACACCTTACGCAACCGTCCCCCATGTTTCACTTCAGTCTATTCGCCGCCTGTTCTGGCAGCCAAGTCACAAGGTCTGGGAAAAGGACGAATAGAATTAGAACGACAACCTGGATCAGAAAGAATGGGATCACCCCGCGATAGACTTGTCCGATACCAATCCCTTCCGGCAGCACCCCCTTTAGATAGAACAGGGTGTAGCCGAATGGCGGTGTGATATAGGCCATCTGCGCTGTGACCATGAACAACACACCGAACCAGAGAGGGTCGAAGCCAAGCGTTTTGATGATTGGTACGAAGACCGGTACGCACAGCAGAATGATCCCGATCTCGTCCAAGAACAGGCCAAGGAAAATCAACACCAGCAACATGGCCAGCAGCACGGCATATCGTGACGCTTCCAGGCCCTCGACGAAATTCAGCACACTGTCCGCGCCGCCCGTCGCCACAAACACCGAGATGAACGCCTTGGCGCCCAGCGTGATCCAAAGGATCATTGCCGTGACACGAAGCGTGTCCGTGGCAGCGGCGTTCAGGTTCGACAGCCGCAAACGTCCCGAAAAAAGTGCGGATCCCAATGCACCCAACACACCTACGGCAGCGGCTTCGGTTGGCGTGGCTATTCCTGCATAGATCGAACCCAGAACCGAGATGATGACGAGCGCGGGCAATACAAGATGCCGCAACGACGCCAGCTTTTGCGCAAGCGGAATGATGGTGCCGCCCTGCGGCTTGGGGGCTAATTCGGGGTTCAACATGACGCGCACCCAGATATAGGCGCAATAGCCGAACGCAAGGATCAGACCGGGTAAAACCCCTGCAATGAACATCTGACCGATCGAGATTTGGGCCGTGATCGCATAGACAATCGTCACCACTGAGGGCGGGATCAATATGCCCAAGGTGCCCCCGGCACAAAT
This sequence comes from Pseudosulfitobacter pseudonitzschiae, assembly GCF_002222635.1. Lineage (NCBI taxonomy): Bacteria > Pseudomonadati > Pseudomonadota > Alphaproteobacteria > Rhodobacterales > Roseobacteraceae > Pseudosulfitobacter > Pseudosulfitobacter pseudonitzschiae. The sequence goes on from NZ_CP022415.1 coordinate 744,551, forward strand.
CGCACCCAATGCCAGCGGTGGATGATACCCCCGCGACAGCATTGATGGTAACGCCAGGATGCCCATCGCCGCCACTGCGGCACCGACGACACCCGTCATGGCGGCCATGATCGTACAGATGACCACTGTGCCAATCGCCAAGCCGCCGGACAAGCCGCCGAACCATGTCTCCATCGCCGCGTACAGATCGTCGATGATCTGAGATTTCTGCAAGATTGCAGCCATCAGCACATAAAGCGGAATCGCCATCAAGGCCTCAGAGGTCATCGTCTCGAAAGTGTTGAGCACGGTAACGATCAGCGCACTGGGACCCCAAAGTGTAGCTGTCGCCAAAAACGCGATGGCACCCAGAACAAAAGCCAGCCCGGCACCGCTTAACATCAACACTATGAGAGCGGAAAACATCCCGACCAGAACAAGACTGCTTTCCATCACGCGACACGCCCTTTGAGAGCAAAGACAACTTCCGCAAGCGATTGCAGAACAAGCAAAAGCGCTGCCAGTGGCAGCACCGTCTTGGCAGGCCAGATAATCGGGTTCCACGCCGAGTAGCTGGTTTCACCATATTCGTAGGCCTGCCACGCAAGCGGCAAGCTGAAGCGCAGCAATATCAAGCCAAAAATCAACGCCAGCAGGGCCGCGAGAACGGCAAGAACGACGCGCAGCTTGCCCTGCGCAGTTGCGGAGAGGATATCGACGGCGACGTGCCCGCCCGTGTGCAGCAGATACGGTCCGCCCATCAGAAAGAAGGGGCCAAACAGCAAAGTTGCAAGCTCTGGCCCCCAACTGGTCGGAGCGTGAAACGAGTAACGCGAGATCACTTCGAACAGCATGAGCGCAGCAATGACGTAAACGAGCCATTTGGTGGCCTCGAACGTCCAGCGATTGACTGTAGTGATTGCCTGTGCGGCACGTAACATTGACACCTCCCCTTTGTCGCAAAACCGGCCCACTGCACTGCTGCACGGGCCGGTTATCGTGTGTTGTCCGGTCTGGTCAGAGAAGTCGAAGATCCGCCATCAGCTGTTTTTGGCTCTGCATCATTTCAGTGGCCAATGCATCTCCGTTGGTCGCCTTTTCCCACGACGCGATTGCCTTGCTGCGTGATTGTGCAACATCTTCAGGGTCGAAACTGATAATCTCGACGCCGGCCTCTTCGAATTTGGCCAGATATTCCGCGTTGTCCACGATGATATTCTGACGCAACGCGCCGGACACTTCACGTGCGGCGACTGCAAGCGCTGCGCGTTGCTGATCGTCCAGCTGTCCATACGCGGCGGTATTGGCCACATAGCATGTCGCGGTGGATGGCTGATGAATGCCTGGCAGGATCAGGTACTTGGCAACCTCGTGAAGACCCTCTTCGTAGTTGGCTTTGATGTCGCCCCGGTCCGCCAAATCGACCAGCCCTTTGTCCAGGGCGGAATAGACCTCGGATGTTGGCAACGGTGATACGGCCACCCCGAAATCAGCCATTACTGCGGCGGCGAGACCGACAAACCGGCCTTTCAGGCCATCCATATCCGCGATTTCGCGAATTTCGACCTTCGAGTGCAACGGTTCTTCGCCGTAAACCGTAGGTGCGACATAGGTCAGCCCAGCAGGCGCATAGGATTTTGCCGCCATTTCCATGCCGCCGCGCTCATAGAACCACGCTTCGTATTGGTCGGCCTCAGGAAAGCCAAAAGGGACGGTCGATGAGAAACCATGCGCAGGAATCTTACCGGCGGTATATCCATCAAAGGTTTTCATGAGTTGGAAAGCACCGCCACGAACCGCGTCAAACGACTGTGCTGCGGGAACAATCTGCCCCCCTGCAAACGGAGTGATGTCCAAACTGCCACCCGTCAATTCGCGCACCCGATCACAGAATTTCTCTTCGTAGAGCATTGGCGTTGTACCGCCGCCCCAAAGGGCCTGCATCCGCCATTGAATCGCACCCTGCGCGCGCACGGAACTGGCGGCAACGATTGCCGGGGCGGCAAGCCCGGCCGCGGTCGCGCCGCGGATGAAGTGGCGCCGGGTTGAAGTCGTGTTAAGTGTCTTTGTCATTGGTCGTCCTCCCTAAAATAGTCTGTGCTCTGTGTGGCGCTATAATTTTGCCAACACGTCTTTTGCGGCTTGAACACTTACGTGTCCCTGCTCAGCAATCACCTTGGCCACCGCTTCGATCTGTGACCCAGTGGCACCGGCAAGAATTGCAATGTTACGTGCATGAAGTGCCATGTGGCCCTTTTGAATGCCCTCGGTCGCAAGTGCGCGCAACGCAGCCATGTTCTGTGCAAGACCAACCGCAACTGTAACCTCGGCCAGCTCCTGTGCGCTGGATACACCCAGCACCCGAAGCACGGCCTGCGCCGCTGGATGCGTCTTGGTCGCGCCGCCTACCAGACCAAGTGCCATTGGCATCTCAATGGTTCCAGTCAGCGTACCGTCCACGCCACGCTCCCACGTGGTCAAGGAAGTGTACCGACCGCTCCGGGCAGCCCAGGCATGTGCGCCGGCCTCGATCGCGCGCCAGTCGTTGCCGGTGGCGACAACCACAGGATCAATGCCATTCATCACGCCCTTGTTGTGGGTCGCGGCACGGTAAGGGTCGATCTGGGCAAGCGCGTAGGCTTCGATCATGCCATCAATTACGTCATCGCCTTGCATCGTCTTGGTCGTCAACGCATCTGGCGTCAGAGTGACATAAGCCCGCGCAAGCCTGCGATCTGCCAGATTGGACAAGATGCGCAGACGGGTATGGCCACCTGAAATCTCAGCCACACGGGGCGCAATTGTTTCGGCCATGGAATTCACAGCGTTGGCCCCCATGGCATCGCGCACATCCACAAGGATATGCAGCACAGCCATTGGCCCCACGGCTGAGGTTTCGAAAACATGCACCTCGATCCCGATGCAGCCGCCTCCCAACGCGACCAGCACCTCGTCGCGGGCATTGCACATCTGTCGCAGCTCAGCCTCAGCGGCCAACAGACGTTGTTTTGCGCCATGAGGGTCGTTCAGTCCAACAACTTGGATTTGCGCCCGCATGATCGGCCGATCAGACGACGTGTGAAACCCACCGCAATTTCGCGCAATCTTGGCCATGTAGGAGGCGGCGGCGACGACGGAGGGCTCTTCAACCACCATCGGAATCAAGTAATCCTTGCCGTTGATCGTAAAGTTGGATGCCACCGCGAGGGGCAACTCGAACTTACCAATGACATTTTCGATCATTCCGTTCGCCAACGACAGCGGCAACACATCGTGCCCGGCCAATGTCGCCCGGTCCGCATCATCCAAACCGACGGTCTTCGCCACCAGATCCAGTCGTTCCTCTGGCCTAAGATCGCGCACGTTTTCAAGCCGCGAACTGATCTGCGAAGTCGTTCCATTCGTCATCTGGATTATGCCCCCCTGCTTTCCAGACTCATCCTTGGCGTAATCCTGAATCTGATGGTAGGTACAGTTGGTGAATACAGTGCTAAAGTGTACTGGTACTTTTGCCGGTACAGTTTGGGATCTACAATGAACAAGACTAAAAATATTGTGAGGAGTCTCGCTGACGAGATTGCCAGTGGCAACTTGAGGGCCGGAGACCGTTTACCGTCCATTCGCTCGGCTGCGCTGGAACAGGGAGTCTCGAAAAACACGATCGTTGACGTATATGACAGGCTGGTGGCCCAAGGGTTGATTACGGCGCGACAAGGCTCCGGATTCATCGTTGCAACGCCCAATCACCCCATCCGGGAGGATGATGTCCCGCGCCATCTGGTTGAAGCGGTGGACAGTATTTCCCTTCTGCGCGCACAACTGGATCAGAACTACGCTGTTCGGGTTGGAGATGGCCGACCACCGGCATTCTGGATGGCAGGGATTCCGATGCGCAATCTGCCGGATCTCCTGAACGACACCGGCAATGATACCTCAGGCTACGGCTCACACATGGGGTATCAACCGCTGCGAACTTTGATCGCTGCGCGACACAACGCGGATGGCATTGCGATCACTTCTGAACAGATTGTGACGACTTTCGGCGCAAATCATGGCCTTGACCTGATTGTGCGGCGATATCTGAAAGCGGGCGATACTGTTTTGGTAGATGACCCCGGATACTACCCGCTGTTTGCCAAGCTTCGTTTTTCTCAAATAAACTTCGTCGGAGTGTCACGCGGCCCAAACGGCCCTGATCTGAATCAATTGCGGAGTCTGGCAATCGAGCATCGTCCAAAGCTGTTCTTCACGCAGTCGCTGGCGCATAATCCGACAGGGACATCAATGGATCTGGCGACGGCACATGGCGTGCTGAAGCTCGCCGAGATGATGGACTTCATGGTTGTCGATGACGATCCATTCGTCGATCTTCCAGACCCGAAAGGCGTGCGTCTAGCTGCGTTGGACGGATTTGACCGGGTTATATTCGTGGGTACGTTTTCCAAGACGTTATCTGCATCGTTTCGCACAGGCTATATCGCTGCGGACCGCAGCATCATCGAAGAACTGGCCGAACTAAAAATGATAACCACGGTCAATTCGTCGCGTTTTGCCGAAATGATCATCGCAGAAATGATCCAAAACCGGCGCTATGCACGCCATCTTAAAAAGCTGGCCGGACGTCTGCTGAATGCCTCTCAAAAGCTACAAGACGATCTGGCGCTGCTGGACCTGCACTGCAAAGCGGCACCCGGACAGGGATATTATGCCTGGCTTGACCTGCCCGCAGGCACCAGTGACACAGAACTCGCCAAAAAGGCCGCGGCAGAGGGGATATTTCTGGCACCTTCAAGCTTCTTCTCCGTTCAGCCGTCCAGCGCGCCTCCCGGTATGCGGCTTAACGTCACCCGCACCGGCGACCCAAGGTTTCTGCGATTTCTAAAGCGCGAACTGGGATCATAAAAAGCGCATATGGGTGGCTTCGATGCGTTTTCTCCCGGCGACGCTTTAAAAGCGCAGGTGCATTTGCTCCAGTCACTCAAAGTTTGTGTGCGTTTTTGGCGGTAGGCGACTGCGGTCAATTTGTGGCGGCGCGGGCTGAACAGGTTTGCGGTTTCGTCATGGAGCATCAGAAATCTCTGTGCCTGTCGGGCTGATTTGAAACGGCCTTGGATTTTCTCTCGTTTCCGCGTTGGCCCGTGCGATCCTTCGATCCGAGTGTTCAAGCCTTTATGCGCTTGGTGATCCACATCCAGCGCGAGCTTCCGCAGAGCTGCGCCGTAACTGGGTCATTTATTCGTAACGATTACGCGCGGCTTACCCCTGCGGGCGACCAGTCCGGCGATGAAACGCCTTGCCGCTCGAGCATTCCGTCGCGACTGAAACAGAATGTCGAGAACTTCTCCGTTGCTGTCCATTGCGCGCCATAGCCAGTGCTTCACGCCGTGGATCACGATTACTACTTCGTCTAGGTGCCACTTGTCCGAGGGTGTTTGGCGTGCGGCTCTCACCTGTTTTGCGATCTGAGCGCCGAATTTTTCGACCCATACCCGGATCATCTCATAACTCACCACAATGCCACGTTCGGCCAACAGGTCCTCAACATCACGTAGGCAGAGCGCAAAACGATGGTACGCCTAAACTGCCTAGGAAATAACAGAACGCGGAAAACGGTAGCCTTTCAGGCGCGGCTGGGAAATCTGTTTGATCTTCGGACTCTGCTAACGACCGTCGGAAGGTGTATCAACAAGTTGACGATGCCCAGGCGATCTTGACGTCAAGCCGCAAGCCACTTTGGGAATGGCAGAGACCGTGACCGGCCCGATTCCAATAAGCGTAAGCCGCTCTTCCCGTTGGGGCACCTCGGCCATTTCCCGAGCGTATCAGGCGCAATTTTCCGCAGAAACACAACCTGTTCGCAAAGTCCGGCACGCAGGCCTAATGCGATTGACGCATTGCGCGATGAGGGCTCTGGAATAGCCTAGAACCTCATCGGGGTAGATTTGCGGCGCCATTTTCGCTTTAATCGACGACAATGCACGAAATTCTGGAGGGCAGGATGTCTAAGGAACCGAACCAGCGCGGCGTGAATGTCAATTTCGTCTTTACCGTTTCGATGGCCATTTGCGCTGGGATTGGTATCTGGGGGATCGTCGACCCGGATAGTATGACAGGGGCGATGCTGGGCTTCGTCAACTACATGCTGACCGGGGTCAGTTGGGCGTGGCTCGCGGTCTGTTCGATGTTCCTGTTCCTGTCGCTCTACCTTGCATTTGGGCCATATGGTCATATTCGCCTTGGCGCGGATGACGAAGAGCCTGAATTTTCCACGGTGTCCTGGATCGCGATGCTGTTCGCGGGCGGCATGGGGTCGGGCCTTCTGCTCTGGGGCCCTGCGGAACCGATGTATCACTACGTGTCTCCTCCCGGCATGGAGGGTGAGACGATGGAAGCCGCCCGGCAAGCACTGGTTATCACCAACCTGCACTGGGGATTCCACGCCTGGTCAATCTACGCGGTCTGCGCGCTGGTGATCGCCTATTTCACCTTCCGGCGAGGTCAGCCCTCGATGATTTCAACACCGATCAAGGCCGTTTTCAGCGGCGCGGCCGGCGAGGGCATGGGTAAGACCGCCGATATTCTCGCGGTGCTGTCGGTCGTTTTCGGACTGGCCGGATCGCTGTCAATGGGAACGCTCGCGGTACGGTCCGGCACGTTCTATGCATTTGGAGTCGAAGAGACGGTGACGACCTCGATGATCATTCTCGCGGTGCTCTTCGTCTGCTACATGCTATCGGCCACCACCGGCGTCGACAAGGGCATCAAGATTCTGTCGAACATCAACATGGTCATCGCGATAGCGATCATGCTGATGGTGCTGTTTGCCGGGCCGACCCGATTCCTGTTCGAGGTGTTCATCGATTCGATTGGCAACTATTTCGCCGGGCTGATCAGTATGAGTTTCCGACTGTTCCCGTTCGAGGATCTGGGGGGCTGGTCCGCCGGCTGGACGCTGACCTATCTGATCTGGTGGATCGCGTGGGGACCGTTTATCGGCATCTTCGTTGCCCGGATTTCAAAGGGGCGGACGATCCGAGAATTCTGTATGGGCGTCATTTTTGTGCCGACCATGTTTTCGATCCTGTGGTTTGCCGTGTTTGGCGGTGCGGGGTTCTACATCGAAATGTTCGGAGGCGGCGGGCTGAAGGAAATCATTTTCGAAGACGCGACCAAGGCGCTGTTCGCGTTCCTGGAATACTTTCCCGCGGCACAGATCCTGCAGACGCTGGCGGTTGCGTTGATGTTCATCTTCCTCGTCACCTCGGCGGATTCAGGCACGTTCGTGCTGTCGATGATGACGACAGATGGCAATCTCAACCCACCGGTGCTGCAAAAGATGGTCTGGGGGACACTGATCGCTGCACTGACGGCGGGCACGCTGTTCTCGGAATCGGTCACGGTTGCCAAGGCGATGGCCGTGACCGGGGCCATTCCGTTCACCGCGATCGTGCTGATTCAACTCGTCGGCTTCTTCCGCGAGATCCGGCATGAGGTCAAACCGCCACAACCCATCGAAGCGCGTGGCGAAGGCATCGGCCGCGGACGTGTCACGCAACCGGCAGTGCCGGAGGAGGGCGAGCTATGAAACGTAAACTTCTGACCTTTCTTGCCCTGCCATTTCTGCTTCTCGCATGCGACGATGCAACGCCCGACCTGCGGATCGGGGCCAAAAACTTCTCCGAAAGCCGCATCCTGGCGGAAATGATCCTCGCCCTTGCCGAGGAGCAGGGCGTACCCAGTTCGGGAATCGTAGACTATCCGACGACGCCGACGATCATGGCTGCGATCAAGGAGGGCTCGGTTGACATCTATCCCGAGTACAACGGCACTGGGCTTGTGATGTTGGGCCAGAACCCGATGAGCGACGGTGCGCAGGCCACCGCGCGGGTGAAGGAGCTTTACGGCCCTCTGGGGCTGACCTGGCTGGACGGGTTCGGGTTTGCCAACAACTATGGGTTGGCGATGCGCTCGGACCGCGCCGCCCAACTTCGCGTTCAGAGGATTTCCGATCTCGTTCCGGCAGCCGAAAGCCTTGGCATCGCGGTCGAGGATGATTTCACTGTGCGTCCGCTCGACGGGCTGGACCCGATGACACAGCGCTACGGTATGCGCTTTGGCGCCGTGGATGTGGTGCCGCTGGATGACCGCGAAGTGGTCTATGACAAGCTTCTGAAAGGCGAGGTGGACATCGCTGAGGTCTATACGACCGATGGCCAGATTGCGGAATACGGACTGGTCCTGCTTGAGGACGACCTGAGTTTCTTCCCTATATACGATGCGATGCCGATCGCGCGGGCTGAGGCGTTGTCGCGCTATCCCGGACTTGGGCCGGCGATCGCGGCGCTGGCGGGAAAGATCACGCCGGAGCTCATGCAATCGCTCAACGGACGGGTCGACCTTGAAGGGCGCTCGCCCCGTGCCGTGGCCCGTGATGCGCTGGCGCGGCTGGACCTGATCGACGCTGGAGCGGTGCAGACACAAGACCCACTGGTGATCGCCGCAGAGCCGAGTTTCGCCGATGGCGCACTGGTGCTGCGCGCGGTGCAGAAGGCATTTACTGGGCGCGATGTGCAATATGGATCCACCAACGACCCGCTGGTCATGGTCGCCTCTGGCGATGCGCGGCTGGCGCTGGTCGGGGCGGAAGCGTTCTATGATCTTTCCAACCCCGCGCCGCAACGGATCGCGGGCTATGAGGCGGTGGCCGCCGTCGGCCAGAGCGTGCTGCACCTGATCGGTCGCCGCGAAGCGGTGTCCTCGCTGCAAGAGATCGAGACACTCGCCGTGGGCGGTGACGGCAGTTCCTCTGCACGAATCGCGACGCTGGTGATTGAGGGCCTCGGCCTTTCAGCGCGGGCGATACCGGTTGAGGGTGCCGCCGCCGAAGCGCTGGCCGCGGTGTCGGACGGCAGGGCGGATGCAGCGCTGGTGATGACGTTCGAAGGCGACCCCGTGGTCGAGGCCGCGATGGCTGACCGCAGCAAGCGGCTGTTCCCTCTGGATGGCTGGAGCGAAGGGGCCAATCTTGTACGTTTTCCGTTCCTGCGCGAGGCCCGGATCGCGGCCAACACCTATACGGGTCAGCTGACATCTGTTGAAACTCTGCGCACCCAACTTGTGCTTGCTGGGCCCGCGCCCGAGCAGGGCGATGCGGTGGGCGATCAGGGTCCCGCAGCTGTGGCGGTTGAACTTCAACCGATCTCGGGCTCGACAGTCGCGCTGCTGAACGCATTGATCCCGGGTAACCTCGCAGTCGATCCGGCCCTACCGCTTGCGGCTTCGCTTGCCCCCAAATTGCCGCAGCCGCCAGCTGCACTCAACCCGTCGCCGGGGACGTCTATCCTGAGCCTGATCCTCGTTGGGTTCTTCGTCTGGTTGGGCTGGCTGTTGATCCGCCCGAAATATCGCTGAGGAGGAGAAAAGATGCCAAACAGGATTCTGGTACCGATTGATCTGGGGGATCCGGCGAGCACCACTGCCGTGCTGGCTGGCGCGGTCAAGCAATGGAACACGATGAAGGATCCCGAACTCATCCTGATGACGGTTGTGCCGGAGATGGTTGCGGGGCTTGACTGGCGTTACGCGATCCGGGGCGAAACTGGCGGTTCCGAGGACTGGGATGTCAAGAAGGCGCTAGGGGCGACAGTTGAACGCCTGAACGAAGTGGCTGCGGATCATATTCCGGACGGCGTGACCTTCAAGACCGTCGCGCGGCACGGCAGCGTCTACGAAGAGGTGCTGGAGGTCGCGAAAGAACTGGACGTTGATCAGATTGTCATCGGAGCCAGTCGTCCGAAAGCGTCCGATTTCCTGCTGGGGGCGAACGCCGCCCGCATCGTGCGCCACGCCACCTGCTCTGTCACCGTGATCCGGAGCTAAAGCGTTTCGGCGACACTGGGGTCTGATGCCGTAGGGGGCAGAATAGGGGACTGTTGTATTTGGCTGTGATCTTGGACCTGCATTCACGGCGCGTGATCGGTTGGGCGGTCAGCAATAGGATGAAACGGGACCTGGCGATCCGGGCCTGAACACGGTCATCGCGTTCAGGACACCGCCCATCCAATATGAAAAAGGTGACATTTGCTGCGGGTGCAAAGCAGTGCGGACTTGAGCAAGCAATAGTACGGGACTTTGCTGCCGATCAAGCCGAACGTCTTTCCTAACCGCTTATTTGACGCAGATGCAATATTGCGAGCGCTCAACGTTGAGCTAATACTTCTGCCAAGACATCGAACACCAAGCGCATTTTTGGGCTGGTGTGAATTTCACGGTGGGTCGTAAGCCAAATAGGAAAGCTGATCAGTGTGTGGGGCAATACCTGCACCATGTTTGGGCTATGTCTAGCAACTGCTTCATCCATCGGGATGATCCCTAAACCTGCTTGTGCCAAGGCCCATCCGACCACTCCGTTTTCGGATCCCACTTGGAATTGCTGCACTTCCAAATGAATTCCAATATTGCGCAGATATTCTACCATGCGGGAAACATTGCCCATGGAAATGAAATCGTGTTGATCCAAGTCACTGAGCGATTGAGGGTGTCCACGTGCAGCCAAGTATTCCTTTGAGGCATAAAAATAGGCTTTCGCTTCGCATATCAACCGAACAACCAGATCGGGGTGTTCAGGGCGTACATGACGCACGGCGATATCCGCCTCTCGACGCATCAAATCACGAACATCGTTGGCCGCAATGACATCTATGACCAGATTGGGTGCAAGCGCCTTTATCCTGCTCACTGCGGGTGGCAACAAGACTGCTGACAGAATGTCGCTTGCAGTAATGCGAACATCACCTTCAATTGATTGCGCTTGGCCAAGCGCAGCCAAAGCAACTCTATCTGCAGCGGCCCCCATTTCCCGCACATGGTGTTGCATCTCGCGGCCAGCGGCGGTCAATACTAGCCCCCGACCAACACGTTCAAACAGCATCAAGCCGAGCTCTTCTTCGAGCGCAGAAATCTGACGGCTCAATGTAGGTTGGGTCAGTCCAAGGGAGTGGGCCGCTGCAGTGAGCGTTCCTTCGTTCGCGGTCGCCAGAAAGGCGCGCATTCTGTTCCAGTCAAATGGCCTATCCATGCAAAAAATCATATAGATTATGAAAACTTCGTCAATTTCATACAGAAGCGCATGGATGTATGCATCTACACAAATAGTGTTCAGCACAAAAGAGATAGACATGATCCAGCACGCTACATTTTGGGATAAAGCCGCGCCCAAGTACGCAAGATCACCCATCGCCGATCAGGCCGCTTACGAATACACTCTTGGTCGGACGCGCAGTTATTTGACCCCCAAAGATAGGGTTCTTGAACTTGGCTGCGGCACTGGTTCGACCGCTATACTATTGGCCCCAAATGTAAAACAGATTACCGCAATCGATCTATCGCTGGGCATGCTGGCCATCGCGCGACAAAAAGCCGCGAGCGCAGGCGTCAAAAACGTGTCCTTTGAGGTCGGCGCAGATGTTCCGAAACAAGGCCAATATGATGTTGTCATGGGTTATAGTTTGTTTCACTTAGTGCCAGACATGGAAAAGCGTTTTACGCAGATTAATGAGCTGCTACCCAAAGGCGGATACTTCATCACAAAAACCACTTGTCTTGGGCAACCTGGTGCAGGCATTGGCGAAGCACTGAAATCCTTGGCGATCCGTATCGCTATTCCGGTGATGCAATTGATTGGCAAAGCGCCTTACGTACGCAGTTTTTCAGTGAAAGAGCTGGAGCACGCAGTTATCGCCGCAGGTTTCGAAATTGTCGAAAGCGGAAATCATCCCAAAGGACCACCTCCCGCCCATTACATTGTGGCGCGCAAGGTCTAGCGCTTAATGTAGGCGAGAAGACGTCGTTCATTCGATTTGCAACATCGTAAGACCGCATGTCTTTTTTTAGCGGCACGGTTCTGAAGGATCAGCCTGTATTCTGATCGCATGACGGCGAATGCCGTTGATCTGCGATGGAGGAAGGCAGGCGAAAGAACAACCAACGATCTATGTATCGAAAGACAAGATGTGCGTGTGCCTTGTTTCTCAACTTGGCAAGGTCAAGGATACTCTGCGAAGTGCGCCCAAATGCTTTTTGGGTTTCAGTGGTTATGGCCAGCATGGCTATGATCGGTCGCATCTTCGTCTTCGACTGCGACATGGGCGTCCAGATGAAGGTCGCCGAACATCACCTCCATCTTGACCTCCTCGCCGACCGTCAGCGCGGCATTCAGCCCTGAAAGCCTAAAGGCAACCGCGCGCGGGGCGAGGTCGAGATGCTGGCCCGAGGCGATCGGAATGGCCGGTAAGTTCTCCCATGCTTCAACGCCATCGACATAGGTGAACCCCACCAATTCAGCGGTCAGCCCGTCTTCAGTTTCGGCCCCCGTCAGGGTCTGCAAGCTATTCGTCTCGTTCTCGATTTCCATATAGATCAGGGTTTCGGAGCCCTTGGTGGCTGGGGTCCAAGCATGGACGATACGCAGGCCATCAGCTTCGGAGATGTGGTCATGATCGTCCTGTGCGGCCAATGGCGTCGCGGCAAGTGTAAGAGCAGTGACAAGGCTGAGAGTACGCATGATTTGGAATCCTTCAGATCAGTTGCGCAGATCGGTCAGCAGCTGGCGGCGTGTCGCAGCCAGTGCGGGCAAAAGGGCGAGAATGAGGGTGAGGCTGACGAAACCCGCGACAAGCTGGACCTCGGTCCAGGTCACAGTTGCGGTCACGAGGACATCGGTGCGTGCTGTGATCACACGCGAGAAGCCCATCGCCGCCAGCCAGCCAAGTCCGAGGCCAAGCAGAGATCCAGCTGCAATCAACGTGGCGCTGTAGCTCCAGACCACGGCGAAGACAAAGCGTCGACCTGCCCCAATAGCGCGCAGCAGGGCCAGACCGCGGGCGAAAATGCGTGTCAGGATGACCAGTCCGGCCAGTATCGACACTGTAACCAGCACCTGCGTCACCACGGCCAGCAGCGACATCGCCTCGCGCACGTCGCGCATCAGGCTGTGCATCTGCGCCAAAACCGTGCCCGGAAAGAAAGCCATCATGTCCGGCTGGGTGTAGCGCGATTGCAGGGCGTAATTGCCCCAGAGAGCATCCGCTCGGACCAGCACTGCAGGGGTTCCGGGGAAAAAGGCCGCATCGAACGGTGGCCCGATCTGGTCCCCTGCAGCGAGAGCATGGCCGTTGGCAAGACCGTGGACTTCCCAGACGCCTTCAATTGGAACAAGGATGGCGCGGTCCCACGGGCTGCCGGTCGGGGCCATGCGACCAGTGACCGTATAGGAGGCACCTGCGTGCGCAGCGTCTTCGGCGGCGTCCCCGTGGCCATGGGCCGGCGTGAAACTTTCGCCCACCGGGACCGAGGCAAACGCCCCGGCGACCGCTTCGGTTGACGTGGTAAAGATCTGACCCTTGGCCAGATCCCCTGCAAGGTGGGTCACAAAGTCGGCTGTCGTGCCGACGACCGGGGCACCCTGATAGCTGTCGCCGAATGCGATAGGAGCAGCCAGCGCTACGTCGGGGTCTGCTGATATCGCAGCGTATTGATCGCCGGTCAGCAGCGGCACGTCGGACGGTTGAAGATAGACGGCAGCCAGCATGACAGTGATTTCACTCCCCGGGGCGGCAACTATCAGGTCAAAGGCTGCGGCGGCCCTCGCGCTGCCCTGACGCAACCCACGTTCTTGGGCGGTCAGACCCACGCCGATCGCCACCGAAACGGCAAGCAGGCAGACGAAGACCACGTTGGACACGCTGAACCGGCGGAGCATCGCCCGCACGAGGCGGCCCGGTGCATACCCGCGTAGCACGATCAGACCGGTAGCAAGCCCCGGCAACAGCAGGAGAGCCGCCGTCATCAGATCCTGCATAGCCGCAGGTAAACCGGCCCAAAGATCACCGATGCTACCCATGGGTGTCGTCCACGATACGACCTTCGGCCATGGATAGCACCCGGTCGAGACGGCTGGCAAATGTCTCATCATGCGTTACTGCGATCAACGTCCGGCCGGTGTCCTGCGACAGGCCGATCAGATCGTCGACCAAGCGATCCGCAGCGGCGCGGTCGAGGCTGGCGGTGGCCTCATCTGCCAGGATGACGGCCGGATCGTTGCTCAAGGCGCGGGCGACGGCGATGCGCTGCCGTTCTCCACCCGAAAAACTGTCGGCGCGTCGCGATCCGGCGTCACCCAGCCCAAGACGATCAAGCCACCCCGCCGCGCGGTCGCGCAAAGCGGCACGGGCGGCGCGGGGCGCGAAGGCGGCGCATAGGGCCGCGTTGTCCAGCGCATTCAGTTCTTCGAACAACAGAAAGTCCTGGAAGATCAGTCCGATGTGATCCCGGCGAAACCGCGTTCGGGCGGCATCGTTCATGGCTGTCAAGTCCGACGCTCCCCAGACCACACGCCCGCCCGCAGGCTTGATCAGGCCCGACAGGGCGTGCAGCAGGGTCGACTTGCCAGCGCCCGAAGGACCACGAATTGCGACTGATGATCCTGGCAAGATGCGTAGACTATCAAGTGACACGAGCATCCGTCCATCGAGTCCGCGAAGGTCAAGATCGGTGAGGGCCAGTGGCAATCCGAAATGATGCTGCGCATCAAGCACGGCTGTAGACGGCGTCGGTCAGACGGACTTCGGAATAGAATCCAAGTTCGGGATCGACATATTTGCCGAGCTCCAGCAGGCCGGTCGTTTCCATCGCCACATTGAACGGGATCACATCCACCACACGCTTTGTATAGACGGCGAGGATGTCGTCGGGCCAAGGCGTACCAGGTTCGCAGAAGGGGCAGACTGCCATCGGCATCTTCGTCAGAACGAAGAAATCCGCTTCGGCCTTGAGCGGGGGTGCCATGAAACCGGCGATCGTCACGCGCGCACCTTCGTTGGCGAGCGCAATGTCGGAAAAGCTCATGTCGCGGTTGTAGAGGTCGCGCAGCTTGATCGGCGCCTCTTGCGCGCGCAGCAGATTAGGTACGGCCAGCGCCAGCGGCACGGCGGGGATCAGAGACAAGAGAAAGCGGCGGTTCAGGTTTTGCATATATTCATCCTTCGGTCAGCGGCTGTAGGAACACAGTTCCAGTTTGGCGAGATTCAATACAGACTGGCAGGCTGAGCCTCACGCAGGTTTGCAAAACGCAAGCGGGCCCCCGAACAGGGGACCCGCTGCACGAATGCGCGAGGCTTACTCAGCCGTCATGGCGTGGTGCATGATGTGGAACAGCACATTCTGTTCGATCGAGCCACCCAGCAGGTGCGCATAAGGGCCTTGTGCATAGGCTGCGACGTCTGCCCCAGAGTGGGTTTCTGAGGACATCGGCACCAGCGCCTGCTGCAGATAGTCGGGGTCCATCGCCTCTTCGTTGGTCACTTCCGGACGCTCGCCGGAAAAGGTACCGTCTTCCTGTTCGATCAGGACCGAACCGGCGCCGTTCAGATAGCCGACAACGGTATAGGGCTTGCCGTCCGAACCCAGCAGAGGCTCGCCGGTGTGCTCGATACCCTCGTTGTTGACGCCCATGCAGAGGCCGGTGATGTCCGAACCGCGGCCGCAATAGCCGTTCATCGCGATGGCGTGCTCATGGTCGGCAGTGACGATGATCAGCGTGTCGCTTTCATCGGTCATGTCGATGGCCATCTGGACAGCCTCGGCAAAGGCAACGCCGTCGGTCAGCACGCGGTGCAGGTTGCCGGCGTGGTTGGCGTGGTCGACACGGCCACCTTCGATCGATAGGAAGTAGCCTTCCTCGTTGGTCGACAGTGCGGTGATCGCCGCAGCGGTCATCTCGGCCAGCGATGGCTCGCCTGTCCGGTCATGCTCGTACATCATGTGGGAATCTTCGAACAGGCCGATGATCGGGGCATTGCCCAGGTCAGTCAGCGCGCCGAAGGTTTCGTCGTTCCAGACGTACTGGGCGCCGAGCGCTTCCATCTCTTCGATCAGGTTGCGGCCATCGGTCCGCGTACCTTCGTTGCCTTCTTCGCTTGTCGTTCCGACGGGGACAAAGTGACGGCGACCGCCACCCATTGCCAGATCGATCAATCCGCTTTCCACGCCCTCAAAAAGCTGTGCCGCAATGTCGAGCTGCGTGTCGCAACCTTCGGGCAGGCCGGTGTTATCTTCCCAGTTTCGGTTGGCAGTCACCGCATAGACGGCAGCGGGCGTCGCATGGGTGATGCGGGCGGTCGAGACGACGCCGACGGACTTGCCCATCTCTTCAGAGATCTGGGCCAGCGTGGTCAGTTCGTTGCCGGGCAGGTTGGCGCAATCGCCTACCACAACCTCTTCAGAAACGTTGATCATCGTGTTCTTGCTCTTCACGCCGGTCATCATCGCTGAGGCGGTGGGTGCAGAATCGGGCGTTTGACCGTTGGTCGTGTAGGTCTTGACCAGCGCCATGTGCGGGAAGGTCTCTTGCGGCAGAACGTGATCATCACCCAGGCCGCCGGCCTGCTGGCCTGCGAACAGGCGCACGGCATAGTTCGTCGCGACGCCGTTGCCGTCAGCGTTCAGCAGGATGACGTTGCGGGCGCGGTTGGTATTGGGCTGCAACGCCAGACGCTGCTCGATGGTAGCCTGACCTGCGGTGAACCAGTCGCTGCTGGCTTGGGGCAGGTCTTGCGCGGCGGCACCGGATGCGAACAAGACAACGGCGATTGCAAGGGACGAAGTTTTCACGGGGTTTCTCTCCTTGAGATGTCGGACACCCCTTTTTACATACCGGCGCATAGTAACGACACCGTGACAGCCACGAAGGTGGTTTTGACACTGCCTCTTCTTAAGGCAGAGAGCAATTTTCTCAAGGAACACCGCTCTCGAAGTTAATCGCTCAACGCACGGTTCAGTTGCCCGCGATCAGTGCATTTTTCCAAAGGGGACAGTCGATTGCTCCGGCGGGCCACAGTGTCAGATCTTGAGGATCATCCAATTCGCAAAATTTTGGCGGTCGCATTCAGCTATGCAGTGCGCTTCGGATCCTGAACAGGTAGCTCTTGCTAGGATGTTGTCACGTTAACTCCCAGCCCGCCAGGAAACCCAATGCTCGGATTTCAAGCTGCTCGGCTGGCAATAGTCCAGGCGTCAAATGCTTCGAGGGAGACTGCTGCATAAAATTTTTCAGGTTGCAGTTGTTCAAAGCGGTGTGTTGGATCACCCGGCTTCGAACAGCTCATTCATAAACTGGATTTCGCCCCTGACGCCTGGTTGTCTGTTGTGGATATGTCCGCGTTTGATGGTGCGCATTGTCTCGACCCCTCTGAGGGTTGCTTTAGCACTTCGTAAAGATCGAAAGTTTTGACAGTATCCAAGTAACCGCTTCATGGCTGCGTGGTCGCTCTCAATCAGGTTGTTTCGCCATTTCTTGTCGATATGCCGAATACTGTCGAAATGTGGATCGTATCGATGATTGATCTCGCGAATGACACGTCGGTAGGTCGGGGCTTTGTCGGTACATATAGTGACCGGGCGATGCAGTCGCACGCGTTCAATCGCTTTGTGGAGAAAGGCTTTAGCAGCCTTTGCATCGCGCCGCACGGCGAGGCGAAAGTCAATCATTTGGCCATTTGCATCGACAGCACGCCACAAATAACGCCACTTGCCACCGACGCGGATATAGGTCTCGTCCACACGCCAGTCTACGCTCGCGCGGCGCAAGTGCGTCTCGGCCCGCTTGGTCAGTTCAGGGCCGAACTTCTGCCCCCACCGATAGACAGTCGATGGATCAACCGCGATGCCGCGCTCACCCAGCAACTCGACGACATCCTGATAGGATAGCGGATAGCGCAAATATCAACGCACAGCGCAAAGGATAATTTCACGTGGGAAACGGTGATGCTTGAACGGTGGCTTGCGCGGCATCCTCGACCTCAAAAACCCAAACGTGGCCAAACCCGGCAATTAATGCAACAGTCCCGCATCAAGTCAGGCAACCAGCAAAAGGTCATGCGGTTCGCCACCCACGAGTTCATCCGCCGCTTCCTGATCCACGTCCTGCTCAGGGCAAAAGCCCGGCTCATGAGCCGCCACAGGTAGCCGAGGTCCTCCCGCTCACCCTGCACGAGCCATACCCCGACTGCGGCGGGCCGATGTGCATCATCGAGATTTTCCGGCGCGGCCAGAAGCCAATGACCCATGTGCCACCCCGGGAGCAGGCCGCATGACGAAACGCCCGTCCTTGTCGCGAAGACTGAACCAGTACCAGTTCGCTCCAGCGAACCGGATCGTTCCCGCCTTGCCTGGTGACGGCCTCAAACAGCTGCGACGCTATCAACTGTGTCGTTCGCACCCGAAAGTCATGATCACGGTCGCTTGGGCAGGTACTCATGGTCCTCGCGACCTACGTGTTAGGTGTTCGATACCGATAACGGCCAAACACGCCGGCACGCTTTCCCCATAGACAGCACCAAGCCCGCCGCGACTTCCTCACTGTCAGGGTTTTCCAACGCAGTCCGCAATCGCGCTGACAGCAAATGTCTCGACGCGGCCCGCACCGAAAAACCTTAAACGAACCGGGCATGCCATTGCCTCCTCTCTCCCGCAGGTTAGAGTCTGTGTATGCAGAATACGGAGGCGGGCGCAGTGGGACGAGACGAGATCATAAGATCCTATCAGGGATATATCGCGTGTTTGAACAGGCAGGGCTGGCAAGATCTTCATCACTTTGTTGCCGACCAGGTGCGATACAACGGCACCACAATCGGTCTCCACGGCTACCTGAACATGCTCGTTGCGGATTTCCGTGCGATCCCCGATCTTTCCTTCAACATCGCGGTTCTTGTCTGTGACCCGCCCATGATTGCAAGCCGGCTTACATTCGACTGTACGCCGGTGGGCGAACTCTTCGGCTTGGCAGTGAACGGCAAGCAGGTCCGCTTCGACGAAAACGTATTCTACGAATTTCAGGATGGAAGGATCCAGAACGTATGGTCCGTCATCGACAAGTCGAGTATCGCCGCGCAGATCTGAAACTTTAAGGGATAGAATGGGCTCGATCCCGACCTTCGCCGCGATCTACGCGAATGGCCACTTGCCGTTCTGCACCTGCGACTTGGGTCAGCGATGTGACATAAAAGTCGGTTTTGTCTGACGTCTGACAACGCGGTGTCGAACGTCGCGCACCTTTGACTCGATGCACCGAATTTTCTGAACCCTACCAAGGAGCGGCGTCACGCAATATTGGCCCAAACGTCAAGCATTTCTGACCCAAACCGTACCTTCGGCGTGGCCTGGGTCAAAGTCGGCAGAGTGGACTTTGCTGCCGTTGGATGATGTGCTTAAAGCACACCATGACACAGCACACGATCAACACTGAGCGACTACTCCTAAGAGGCTGGAAGCCTGAAGATCATGCACCATTTGCGGCAATGTGCGATGATCCTGACGTCATGCGCTACATTGGAAATGGCAAAACGCGAACCGCAGACGACGCTGCACGATACATCGCGTCATTTGAGAAAGAGTGGAATGAACGAGGCTTCGGGTTGTTCGCTGTCGAATCCAAGCAAACCAGTGACCTGATTGGCTTCACAGGATTGTCTTGGCCGGATTTCTTACCCGAAGTGTTACCCTCTGTCGAAATTGGTTGGAGGTTTTCGAAGCCGAGTTGGGGGAAAGGCTACGCAAGCGAAGCAGCGGTCGCCGCCCTCTCGTTCGGCGTTAGTGAACTGGGCATCACCGATATTGTGAGCATATACCAAATCGGCAACGCCGCATCGGGACGCATCATGCAAAAGCTTGGCATGATCTTCGACCGAAGGACAATTGACCCAACTTGCGAACGCGAGGTCGAGGTATATCGTCTATCTCAGCAATAGGGTGGGTTCGGGCTCGCAGTGGACCTTCGGCGCAGTGCGTAAGAGGGCCGCTGAGCGGGACTTTCCTGCCGTTCGTTACAGAGGCTTCACTTGTCCCAATACGGCCTCCTGGGTAGGTGAGGGTCATGATGGATCGCGATAAGACATTTCTCTCAGGCCATAAAGACGGCCTCGGTATGAACGGCACCGGGTAAACCAGTCGCCGCCCGGTGTCGCGAGGTCTGGACTGCGACGACCACAATCATGAACATCCGCCCCTGTTTCATCGTCAGGCTTCGCAGCGTGCTTTTGCATGTGTGTGGATCAGGTCCGGGAGAGACCACGCCAAAGGCGTTGGCCATGCAACGATGATGGATCATGAACAACACTCGCCCCCTTCTTCGCCCCTATGACGAGGCCGAAATTGAAGATCTGCGCCAATTGGAGCGCTCAGCGCATCGGCGCTATCTGTCGCTGAAAGAATACGAAAGATTTGCGGCCACCCCGGCGATCAACCCAGAACGTTTCAGGACTGGGACGACAAGGGTGGCCGAGTTCGCCGGACACCGAGCAGGCTACATCATCGTGCAGCCGCTTGATGACATGCTCTATATCGCAAGCCTTATGGTTGATGACGGGATGTCAGGAAAAGGCATCGGGCAGCGGTTGCTTGAATGGGCAGAGGACTATGCTTCTGCCGCTGGTGTTTCAGGGACATGTCTGGCTACCTTCCGTGCCCCGAGGTGGAATGCCCCTTGGTATCGGAAGCTCGGATATACAGAAATGCCTGAGGGGAGGATTGGGCCGAACCTGCAGGCCATCCTTGATCGCCATGCGACGTTCCTAGACATGACAACCCGGATCGCCATGTGGAAGCCGACAGGCGCTCGCCCCCAGTGACGGGTAAGGGCTTATTCCGTTGAAAAACTCGCCCCAGTGGCCGCGTTGAATACCTCACGAGATTGAGCGTGCGTTGATGGCCGAGACCGAAATCGACTTTCCCATCGTGAAGACGGAGCGGACCCCCGCCTGAACGAAGCCCCCTGGCGGCGGGTCAGCCCGGCCGCCCTTTCAAGACCAAGGATACGCACATGAACCCGTATTTCCCTGAAACGTCCGCCCCGATCAAGCTCTACCGCAATCCGAAATCCGGCCATTGCCACCGGGTCGAATTGATGATGTCCCTCCAGCTCTGGGTGCTTTCGCGGAAGCCGTCGGTCATGGCCAGCAACTCCTTGCGGCCATATTCGTCCGCCCCGACGATCACCAGAACACATTGTTTTTCCTCAGCCATGCGCGGCTTGAAGTAGACCCCATCGGCCCAGATGTAGAGAAACCGCCGTGTGCCAAGATCGCGTTTCTGCCAGGCCTCGTAGTCTTTCCACCAGTCGGCTTTCAGCCGGGTGACAGTCTTGGCGGACAGGCCCTTGGCGTTCGGGCCCAGCAGCGCCTCCAGCGCCTCGGTGAAATCGCCCGTGGACACGCCCTTCAGGTAAAGCCATGGCAGCAGTTCCTCGACCGATCTCGCCTTGCGCAGATACCGCGGCAGAATGCTGGGCGTGAAGCTGATGTTGTCTTCGCCAGCACCCCGATCCCGCACGCGCGGCACTTTCACCGGCACTGGACCAATGCCGGTCATCACCTCGCGTTCGGGCAGGTGGCCGGCTGTCATCCGACCCAGTTCCGGCAGTTCAGCGATCAACATCGCTGCACCGACCGGGCCAATCCCTGGGATTGAGCGCAGCAGGCGCGCCCTTGAGGCAAGTCGCTGCGTTTGAGCAATTACGTTTTCGATCTTCCGTTCGATGTCGGATATCTGAGTGTCGAGCACGCCCCAAAGATCATCGTCGATGGTATCGACATCGGCAAAAACACTCTGCTTCCTGCGGGCACTGATCTGAGCCTTGAAGCGCTTGCGCATGTCAATAAGCTGCCCTCTTCGCGTCGTCAGCGTCCTGAGAATACGCAGGTTTTCATCTGGTTAATTAGCCTAATACTCTAAAAAGATTGCCGCTTCCGGTTCTCAGGAGACCATGGCGTGGGGGCAAGTGCGACAAATCCACAAGCGAAGCATCAACAAGCCCACGAGAAAGTTACAAACCCTCCAGCGCTGGATGAATTGACACTCGGAAAGCTTCTGCCAATTGTGCGCAATGGGTCAGAAGAATATCATAGTTGCATGGCTGAAGGCATTCCCTTGCCTGATATTCGTGGTCGCTTTAGGCCTGACCACGCCTTCTGCTTCTCATAGTCTTGCCGGGTTTCACAGCCCGGCGCACGGCGTCGCGATTTCCAGCCACACAGACGCCCAACACGAAAATCTCGGGCACCATTCAGCTCTTCATGCTGGTGAAGATGACGTGTCAGTCGGACAATGCTGTAGCGGTATTTGCGTTTCACTGGCCCTGTGTGAAGTGGGTGTATTCAGCGCCACTGTTTCTGCAGATCCTACCTACGAAACCTTGCAAAGTGCGAGCTACGCCATTGAGCCAAGGGCGTTTCTACGCCCGCCCAGACCCCTGATCTGAACGCGCCCCTGAGAGGGGACCCCGCCTGCTCGTACGTTCGAGTGGACCAAAACAGCTTTCAATCAGGCAGACCATCATGAAAATCCACTTATTGGCGGGGGCGATTGCCCTTGCTTTGGGCGCGTGTTCCAGCGCCCCCACTCCGTTGCCGGATGTGGCGACGCTTACCGCACCGACTGACCGCAACATCACCTCGTCAGTTAGGCACACCGATCCTCTGGCGGGCTTTTTCCCGCGCAGTCCCACAGGCCCGCGTGACTGGCGCACTGTCAATCAAGAGCAGGCGGAGGGCAACTGATGGGCCCGATTAAATTTCCCCTGATCCTAAGCGGCGCGCTCGTACTGGGCGCGTGCGCAACGGTAGTGCCAGACACCTACACCGGCTCAGAACCAGGTTTTGCCAACGTGGCCAGTCAGACCAAAACGGCGATCGGCAAGCGCGCCGTTTTTGCCCAGACCCAAGCGGAAAACAACTCGGTTCGGAACGAGGTGAAACAGATGGTCTATCGCAAGACCATCTCGGCTGAAACGGCGGTGCAGGTTGCATTGCTGAACAACAGAGGCCTGCAAGCGTCCTATGCCAACGTGGGTCTTTCGGCAGCAGAGGCATGGCAACAGTCAACTCCAGAAAACCCTGTCGTCTCGATAGGTCTTCTTGGGATCGGCGCAGCCGAACTGGGCGCCTACCGTGCCATCGAAGGCATGATCGCAACCAACATTTTAGACGCCAAAACCCGCAAACAGCGCATGGCGCTGGCTGATGTGAACTTTCGCGCAGCGCAACTGTTGGCGGTGAACGATACGCTGACGCTGGCCAACCAGACGCGGCAGGCGTGGATTGAAGCGGTTGCCGCTTTTGAAGTGGTCGGCCACCTCAACCGTGCCTTAGCAACCTCGGACGCCGGATCGGAACTGGCGCGCAAGCTGGGAGAAACGGGGGCGTTGGGCCGCGCCGGACAGGCACGCGAACAGGCGTTTAACGCAGAGCTGGCGGGACAACTGGCACAGGCGCGACTGGGCGCAAGCCGCGCCAAGGAGAACCTGACGCGGTTGATGGGCCTTTGGGGCGCAGATGTGGAATTCTACGTGCCTGATGCTTTGCCAACGCTGCCCAGTTCGGCGGGGCAGGTGGCGAATGTCGAAAGCAAGGCCCTGCGCAACCGTGTCGATCTGCGCGTCGCAAAACTGGGGCTTGAAGCGCAGGCCACGGCTTTTGATCTGACCGACCAGACGCGGTTGGTGACCGACCTCGAGATCATCGCGGGCTTTGAAACCGAGCGCGAGACCGATGGTGGCGACGTCGAGACCAGCACAACACCACAGCTGGAATTGGAATTCGCCATTCCGATCTATGACAGCGGTAAGGCACGGATGCGCAAGGCGGAACTGGCCTATCTTCAGGCTGCCAATGTGCTGGCTGAAAAGGCAGTCAACGTGCGCTCAGAGGCGCGTGGCGCCGAGGTCGCCTATCACGCCTCCTACAAGATCGCGCGTCATTACCGCGACGTGCTGGTGCCGTTGCGCAAGACCGTCGAGGACGAAGGATTGCTGTCCTATAACGGTATGATCACCAGCACCTTCGAGTTGCTGACCGATGTGCGTGAGAAATTGGGCGCTGAATTGCAGGCGGCCAATGCGAAACGCGATTTCTACGTGGCGCAAGCTGATCTGACGGCTGCGATTTACGGCGGTGGCGCGGGCAGCAGTGGCGGTGCCGCAAGCGGTGCCACACTGGCCGCTGGCGACGGAGCAGGGCATTGAAAGGAAACAACATGATGAACAGACGTCAATTGATTGGCGCCGGTGCTGCGGGCGCGGCGCTTGTCTCGTCGCAGGCTTGGGGCAAGACCAGCAACATGGGCCTGCCCGAAGCGGCCCAGATGGACAGTGCGACCACCGCGATCACGCCGCGCCCCGCGTCCGGGCCGGATTACAATCCAGTGGTCACCCTGAACGGCTGGACTCTGCCACACCGGATGAACAACGGTGTGAAAGAGTTTCACCTTGTTGCCGAACCGGTGGAACGCGAATTGGCAGATGGCATGATCGCGCATCTTTGGGGCTACAACGGCCAGTCGACCGGCCCCACCATCGAAGCCGTCGAAGGCGACCGCGTGCGCATCTATGTCACCAATCGCCTGCCGGAACATACAACCGTGCATTGGCACGGGCTGATCCTGCCCTCGGGCATGGACGGGGTCGGCGGGCTGTCGCACCCCGGTATTCCGCCCGGCAAAACCTATGTCTACGAGTTTGATCTGATCAAATCCGGCACCTTCATGTACCATCCGCATGCGGATGAGATGGTGCAGATGGCGATGGGTATGATGGGCATGTTTGTCGTCCATCCTAAGGATCCCACCTTCATGCCAGTGGATCGTGACTTTCTGATCATGCTGAACGCGTTCGACATTGATCCCGGCAGCTATGTGCCGCGCATCATGACGATGACCGATTTCAACCTGTGGACATGGAACAGCCGCATCTTTCCAGACATCGATCCGTTGGTGGTCAATCGGGGCGACAAGGTGCGCGTGCGGGTCGGCAACCTGACGATGACCAACCACCCGATCCACATGCACGGCTACGACTTCAAGGTCACATGCACCGACGGTGGTTGGGTTCCACCGTCTGCCCAGTGGCCAGAGGTCAGCATCGACATCCCCGTGGGTGCGATGCGCGCATACGAGTTTGTCGCCGACCACTTGGGCGACTGGGCGATCCACTGCCACAAGTCGCACCATACGATGAACGCCATGGGTCACGACGTGCCGACCTTTATCGGCGTTGACAAGAAACCGCTGGCTCGGAAGATCCGCACCTTCCAGCCGGAATACATGCCCATGGGCACGGCTGGTATGGCGGATATGGGCGTGATGGAAATGCCGCTGCCCGACAACACTGTGCCGATGATGACTGGTTGGGGGCCGCACGGTCCCATTGAAATGGGCGGCATGTTCTCGGTCGTGAAGGTCCGCGAAGGCATCGACGCGGACGACTACGAAGACCCTGGATGGTATGAAAACCCGCCCGGCGAACAGGCTTATGAGTGGACGGGCGAACTGCCCGAGTTCGCCAGCAACACCAGTCCGAAAACCCAGATTACCCCGAAACCAACGCCAAAAGGCTGACCGGCCCTTTGGCACGACCCATCACCACAATTTAAAAGGAAGAACCGATGAAAAACCTTCTTATGACCACCACTTTGGCCCTTGCCCTCAGCGCCCCAGTATTCGCGTCAGGCACCCACAGTGGTGGCCACGACGATGATCACGTGGGCGAACACGCCCAGATGATGATCGGCAAGCCTGGCGATGCGGCCTCGGTCGATCGCACCATCAACGTGACCATGCGCGAGACTGACGACGGCGATATGGTATTTTCGCCCGAAGCATTCGAGATTGCCCAAGGCGAAACTATCCGCTTCAACGTCACCAACGCAGGCGCGCTCGAACATGAGTTCGTTCTCGACACGATGGCGGGAAACGAGGCGCACAAGGAAATGATGGCCAAGATGGACATGGAACATGATGACCCAAACTCCATCCGTCTGGACGAAGGTGCTTCGGGCGACGTCATCTGGACCTTTTCCAACGCGGGCACGTTCGAGTTCGCCTGCCTGATCCCCGGACATTACGAGTCTGGCATGCACGGCCCGATTACTGTTGCGCAGAACAGCGAGCAAAACGAAGCGGATTTCTCCAGCGGCAAGATCAAGAAGATCGACGCCAAGGCGGGCAAGGTGACGATCATTCACGGCCCCCTGCCCAAGTTGGACATGCCTGCAATGACAATGGTGTTCCGCGCCGATGAAGCGATGATCGCAAAGATGTCCGAGGGCAAGGAGGTCGAATTCGTAGCCGACCGCGTCAACGGAAAGTTGACCGTCACCGCCATCAAATAAACGAGCGTGGGGCAGTCCTCACCGACCGCCCCACTTTGGCTTTATTGGTCAGAATACACGCATTGCTCGCCTTATGCAGATGGTCACGCCGCATTGTGCCCCAAAAACCCGATGAGGTTCGATCAAGCGGCAGTGTACCGATTGAACACTTCAGTCGATCCGTCGCGCCGGATAAGGAACACCTCATAGGCGTCCCGTTCACTTTCCGGCCCCATTCCGGGCGAGCCGTAGGGCATGCCGGGAACGGCCAGACCGACGGCGTCGGGGCGTTCGTCGAGCAGGCGGCGAATATCAGCGACCGGCACATGGCCCTCGATCATGTAGCCTTCGACGCGGCCGGTATGACAGGAGATCATCTCCTGTGGGATGCCGTTATCCATTTTGTACCGCATCAGAAGCGTCCCGAGGCTGGCTTCGGTCGTGACAGCGAAACCGTTGCTCTCGAGTATCTCGATCCAGGCCGAGCAGCAGCCGCAATTCGGGTCTTTCATCACATGGACTTTCGGCCCGGCACCTTGCGCCATGGTCATCAAGGGCGATGCAGCCAGCAGTGCTGCCCCACCGATCAGGATCGCGCGCCGCGAAAAAGCATCTTTAGTCATTTTGTATTCCTTTTTCATGTCAGAGGTTTTGCGGTCAGGTCAGAGGTCAACCCGCCGCAGCCGAAGAGCGTTGGCGATCACCGAAACAGACGAGAGGCTCATCGCCGCAGCTGCGATCATCGGTGAGAGCAGAATTCCTGTGACGGGATAGAGCAGCCCTGCTGCGATTGGCAAGCCCAGTGCGTTGTAGGCAAACGCGAAGAACAGGTTCTGCTTGATGTTCCGCAAGGTGGCGCGCGCCAGTTTGCGCGCCCGCACGATTCCCATCAGGTCGCCGCCCAACAAGGTGATCCCCGCACTTTCCATCGCCACGTCGGCCCCGGTGCCCATGGCAATGCCAACATCCGCGGCGGCCAGCGCAGGGGCGTCGTTGACCCCATCACCGGCCATTGCGATCTTGTGGCCGTCGCGGCGCAATTGATCGATCAGGTCCTTCTTGGCCTCAGGCAGAATGCCAGCGCGCACCTCGTCAATACCAAGCGTCCCAGCCACTGCCTGTGCGGTGCGTTCATTGTCGCCCGTCGCCATGATGACGCGCAGCCCCTGATCGTGAAGTTCACGGATCGCCTGCGCGGTGGACTCCTTGATCGGGTCTGCCACCGCCACGATGCCGACAAGAGCGCCATCGACCGCAATGAACATCGCTGTCTTGCCCTCGGCGCGCAAAGCGTCGGCCTTGGTTTCAGCCGCGCGCGAGTCCAGCCCCATTTCCTGCATCATCGCGGCATTGCCGAGCGCCACTGCGAGGGCACCAACCTTGCCGCGCACGCCTTTGCCGGTGATTGCCTCGAAATCCACCGCTTCCTGACGCGATGCGCCCTGCGCCTCGGTGCCCTCGACGATTGCTTCGGCCAAGGGGTGTTCGGAGCCACGCTCCAGCGCCGCAGCAAGCGACAACAGGTCGGTTTCGGCGAGGTTTCCCAGCGCAACGGTATCCGTCAGCTTCGGCTTGCCCATGGTCAGTGTGCCTGTCTTGTCCACGATCAGCGTATCGACGGCCGCCATGCGTTCGAGCGCCTCGGCATCCTTGATCAACACGCCCGCCTGCGCCCCACGCCCTGCCGCCGTGGTGATCGAGATGGGTGTCGCCAATCCAAGTGCGCAGGGGCAGGCAATGATCAGAACCGAGACGGCGGAGGCGATCGCGAAGACCAGCGCGGGTTCCGGACCGAACATCATCCAGACGACGAAGGCGACGATGGCGATGGCAACGACTGTCGGCACGAACACCGCCGAGACCCGATCTGCCAGCCCCTGGATCGGAGCGCGCGACCGCCGCGCGTTCGACACCATCGCGACGATCTGTGCAAGCATGGTGTCGGACCCGACCTTGGCCGCCTCGATCACGAGGCTGCCGTTCTTGTTGATCGTGGCCCCAGTCACCTCATCGCCGGGACCCTTTTCAACCGGCATCGACTCGCCGGTCAACATGCTTTCGTCAAGAGACGAACGGCCCTCGATCACCATCCCGTCGACCGGCACGGCGTCGCCGGGACGCACGCGCAGACGGTCGCCCTCCATAATATTCTCCAGCGGCGCGTCATATTCCGTCCCATCCGGCAGAATGCGCCGCGCGGTCTTCGGCGCCAGATCCAAAAGCGCGCGGATCGCGTCCCCGGTGCGCTCGCGTGCGCGCAGTTCCAACACCTGGCCAACGAAAACCAGCGTCACAATCACCACCGCCGCCTCGAAGTAGGTTCCGACGCCGTGGCCCATCCGGTATTGTTCGGGAAAGACACCCGGAAGGAAGGTTGCGACGATGGAATAGAGATAGGCGGCCCCCACACCAAGGCTGATCAGCGTCCACATGTTCGGGCTGCGGTTCGCCACCGAGTCCCAGCCACGCCTGAAGAACGGCAGCGCTGCCCAGAGCACGATTGGCGTCGCCAGTACGAACTCGAGATAGCTGGCGATCTGGTGCCCGATCCAGTCGCGCACGGGGAAAGCGACCATTTCCCCCATTGTAAGAATGACGAGCGGTACCGCGGCAGCGGCCGAAATCCACATCCGACGTGTAAAGTCGGTCAACTCCTCGCTCGGCTCATCGGAGGGTACCATCGGCTCCAGCGCCATTCCGCAGATCGGGCAAGCCCCCGGAACATCTTGGACGATCTCGGGGTGCATGGGGCAGGTGTATTGTACATTCGCCGGGGCGGCCTTCTTGCGTCCGGCTGCGCGACCAGAAGCATAGAACCACGGATCTGCCTTGAACTTCGTCTGGCATTTCTCCGAGCAGAAATGGAAAGTCTCGCCTTGGAATTCCGCGTGACGACCATTGGGCGTGACCGCGATTGTCATTCCGCAGACCGGGTCCTTTGCGGACTCGGTTCCCGCCGGAATGTCGGGTACCGCGTGATGGTGATCATGTTCCATGTTCTGCCAACCTTTCTATGTCTTGTTCTAGCTTACGGCTTCCAGAGACTGGAAGCTCAAGCTCTTTTTAGGGATGGTCGTGGTCGCCTTTGCGGACCGGATTGCGCGAGAGAAAAATCCCCACGAACAGGAATACAAGCACCATGCCAACGATACCGACCAAGACGATGAGCGGGTCGGATTGCCATTTCATCGCGGCGAATGCGGCCAAGACCACGGCATCGAGGCCGATGGCCGTCAGTAACACCCAACCCTTCGCACCGATCTCCTCGCGCAGATGCCGGAACACCCCGAAATGGATAATCATGTCCATAACCAGGTAGAAGAAGGCCCCAAGCGAGGCGATGCGGCTAAGGTCGAAGAAAACCGTCAGAAAGCCTGCGATCACGACCGTATAGACGAGCGTGTGGTCCTTGATCGTGCCGGGCATCCCGAAATGGCTGTGCGGAATCATTTTCATGTCGGTCAGCATCGCCAGCATCCGTGAGACCGCGAAAACGCTGGCGATCAAGCCCGAGGCCGTGGCCACCAGTGCAAGCGCCACTGTCAGATAGAAACCGGTCTGCCCGAGTGCGGGTTGGGCCGCTTCGGCAAGCGCGTAGTCCTTCGCCGCGACAATACGGTCAAGTGGCAGGCTGGAGCCAACAGCAAAAGCCACCAGCATGTAGACGACGACACAGATGGCGATCGACCAGATGATGGCCCGGCTCACATTGCGATGCGGGTCGGTGACCTCTGCGCCGCTGTTGGTGATGGTCGTGAAGCCCTTGAAGGCCAGGATCGACAGCGCAACCGACGCTACGAAGCTGGTGGCGCCCAGGCCTCCGCCCGTGGCTTCGAACGAGATGCCGCTCGCCCAAAGACCGGCGGCCCCGAACAGCGCGATGCCGCCCACCTTGAGAACGGCCATGACGATGGACAAGAGCCCGACCGAGCGGGTGCCCGAGGCATTCACGAGATAGGCAAAGACGATGAGCCCGACGCCGAGAACCGGCACGAGAACACTGTCTGGATCGCCGCCAAGCGCCTGAAGTGTGTAGGTTCCGAAGGTGCGCGCAACGAGGCTTTCGTTGATGACCATCGACAGCGTCATCAGAAGGGCGGCTCCGGCTGCGACAGTCGTCGGCCCGTAGGCCTTCTTCAGGATCATCCCGATACCACCGGCGGACGGGTACGCGTTCGACATCTTGATGTAGGTGTAGGCGCTGAACGCAGTCACGATGGCGCCGACGACGAACGAGAGTGGGAAGAGCGGCCCGGCAAGCTCGGCAATCTGGCCGGTCAAGGCGAAGATGCCCGCGCCGATCATCACGCCAGTGCCCATAGCCACCGCACCAGGAAGGGAAATGCTGTTCTTTTCGTAGTCACTTTTCGTCACTGGTTTTCCTTTTCAGGCTTTTGCCGCATCGCGACCCAGAGCAGCGGCAATCCCGTCACGAGGCCGAGGCCGAGCACCGCCCACGTCGCGCGCCCAAGGTCGCCGCTGACCGCCTCGCCGCCGAAATGAGCAAGCAGGAAGCTTGCCGGAATGATGCCCGCCAAGGTCGCAAGTGCGAACCGCCAAGCATGCAGACGGCTGAGCCCGGCCGCGTAGCTGATCATGTCGAAGGATACGAATGGCATCAGGCGGCTGGCAAAGACCGTCGCCGTCAACGCGGTCTGCGATCCGAGCAGCCCGGCATCGACGCGGTCGCCGAACACCCGTCGCAGAACATCATGTCCCAGCACCCGTGCGAGACCAAATGCAATCAACGCGCCAAGTTCGGCACCGATCACGACTTGCACAGTGCCCCAGACATGCCCGTAGGCCGCCCCGGCCGCCAGCGCAACCGGCGCGCTCGGGATAGGACTGGCCACAACTGCAACGGTCATCAGCATGACGATCAAGACCGGCCCCCAGAGACCTGCGCGATCCACCAGAATTTGGATACGCTCGCCATCCAAAAGTCTACTGGCCTCTGAAAATGCCGAAGGCGCGAATACCCAGACGCCGATTACGGCGATCCCAAATATCGCGAGGATTGCAAGAATGCTGAGGCGCAGGCTCATCTCAGGGCGCCTCGACGTCGATCTCGTTCAGATTGCCGAAGTCAGCGTCGGAATAGGCATTTCGGGTCTGGCCGTTGATCGCGTGGTCCACCAACTGCCCTTTCAGTTCATTTTCGCAGGTATTTGATCAGTGCCGCAATGGCGAGACCCACGAGCACGATACATAAGATCGCCCAGACCCAGCCAAAGCCCATTCCATAACCCATACCATAGTCATTCATCATTGCTCTCTCCTGATCTGTACGGGAGGTGAGTTCAACAATCGGCGCTTAAGCCGATTGTCGGGACAAAACCGTCTCAGTCGTTGTTCATCATGCCCTGACCCATGCCATGCGCATCGCTGTGGCCTTCATTCATATGGCTTTGCATCATTGTGGCCATTGCTTTCATTTCGGCTTCTGTCACTTGCGCGTCACCGTCAGGATCGTGCATCTGGAAGGCGCGCACGACCATCGGTCGAGTGTGAGCCGCGTGCATTACAGCGAATTCCTCCAGCGAGAGCGTGCCATTCGCATCGGTGTCATAGGTGCTGAGTTCAGCCTGAATACCAGCCGTCATTTCTTCGGGGCTAAGCGTGCCGTCCTCGTTGGTGTCGAACATAGCCATCATGTGGCTCTGGGCCCCGCCCATCATCATACCCATGTTGTTGTGGCCACCCATCATACCCATTCCGCCACCCATCATCTTGGTTTGCTGGGCGACCACCGGCACCGCAATAGCGGCAAGGCCGAGGGTGACAACGGTTGCAAAAGCAAATGTCTTCGAACTGTTCATTACTTCTCTCCTAATTGAGATGGCTCCGACAAGACGATCATAGGCCACTTCGCGATCCAGACGTTGACGTGGATCAATTACGGGAAGTTCAAAGGCAGGCTTGTTCCAATCTCGGTGCAGCCGACGCTAGGGCATCGTCAAGTTGCGGAGCATCTCAATAGCGGGTCCGTGGGCGCATGGCCAAACCCAAGCAGGGGCCTTTTCAGGCCATCGCTTTCCTCCTGAGATCATCGCATACGCCGTCTGGGCCTATCACCGGTTCCCCATGAGTTTGCGTGATGTTGAGGACTTGCTCGCTGCACGCGGTGTTGTGGTCAGCTAAGAGACCATCCGCGCTTGGGCTGCCAAATTTGGATCACAATATGCTAGGGTGATCCGCCGAGACCGCCCAAAGTGGCGGACAAATGGCACCTGGACGAAGTTGCCCTTGCAATGAACGGGCACCGCAAGCCTACACTTTCTACATCCACCCGCACATCAGGAGCGGTGAGGATGTCACCAATCTCGTTGAAAAAGATGACGACCGCAAAGATCGCACTGGGCAGTGCGATCAACGTCATGATCTTGCCGCTGATATCTCCTGCATGCAAAACCCTATGCCACAAAGCCCACATTTCAGTACTCTCTGAGGATCACTGTACCCTCGTCCCGAATGAAACGTTCGAGTTGCTCAATCTGATCAGGTTGCAGTGATGGAAGGCCTTTGGGCGTCATAACAGTTTGCCTCCGAAAAAGTAGCGCAGCTAATGCAGGATCTTTCATCCGGCGCGACAGTGCCGCGGTGTAGTCTTCAGGGCATTGGCAGATTGGCAGGACCGGATCATCGTCTTCCTCGGGCACGGTGACAGGTCGGACGGGATCGACAAACAGGCAGCAGAGCTTCGCCGCGCCATTGGCGCTTTGTCGCAGCGTTTCAAAAGCTCCGAAGCAGCGGTCGGGTCGGGAAAGCTGCTCAACCCGTTAGACATGCAAGTCCTGTTGTTCGTGGCCGACCATCCGGCATCCAAAGCCACCGAAGTGGCGAGCCATCTGGTGGTTGCGGCCACCACGATATCGTCGGCGACCGACCGTCTGACCCGGCAAGGATTCCTTTCGCGCGAATGGCCGGAGGAAAACCGCCGGGCGATTTCCTTGTCGCTTACGGCTGCGGGACAGGCATACGTATCGGCGCGTTTGCGGGTTCAGACGGATCACTGCCGGACCATACTCGAAAAACTCTCGCCGGAGGAACGACACCTGTTCGTTCGCCTGTTTGCGAGAATTGCACAAACCGAATATTCAACTATACGAAAATCGTATTATATTCTCTATGCGCGGCCCTGGGCCAGAGCACCTGCCAAGATCGGGATGAGCGTGGAAAGGCGCTTGATCGCTATGCTACATTCAAGCTTTGCGCCATCTATCACGCGGCGGCGGCCGCGACTGACGACGGGTTCACGGATGGCAGTGCCTACTGCTTCGACCCTGGGCTCATGCCGGGCACTTCGCCCTGAAATTTGCCACCGCAAAGGGCATTTCGAGAACTGCGCGATCGGGGTTGCCAATGAGATCGACTTCGTGGCCAAACTCTTCCCCAAAGCTGCTTGAAGCCAAGCGGGCTTCTGCCCTCAGCATGCGCAGAGTTAGTTTATGTCACGGACCCATCTGACCCCTTAGGTCCGGTTGGCGGTGCTGCCCTGAGGCGTGGCCCTAAAAATCGTCGAATTTTCGGAACAAGCTGACTATCGACGAAAATCAGTTCGCCGCGCGGTCGTATTCGAGGATGGCGAAGCTCTTACCCGCCTCCTGTGCCGCAAGGGGCGCAGCCGTGAAGGCTGCCCCCAGGGCCATTGCCAGCCGGTTCACCGGCCGTCCTCCAGCAGGACCATCCCAACGGCGGGATCGTAGTCCCCCAACCAGGCATTGCCCTCGGAGAACAGGTAATGCGGGCTGTCCGCAATCCAGATCATCGGTGTGGTCGGGTCGACCCTGACCACGTCGCCCTCGGCGGGGAACAGCATGCCGATCGGGGTGTTGGGGGCGTTGGGCATTTCGATTTTGGGACGACGCGGGCAGCGCAGCTCCCTTCAAGGCGTTGCAGGATCACCCCCCGGGCAACGTGAAGGGCGCGATGCTCTGTTGTACGAAATCCTGCATCTGCTCCCGGACCTCCGCCGCGGGGTGATCCCTGGACGAGATCATCACGGTCTCGTGCAAGATAAGCGGTGCAAAGGGACGCCAGATCACCCCGTCCGCCAACTCTGCCTTGGCATTGATCGGGTCAATGATCGCGAGGCCGCCGCCAGCGGCTACCATGTTGCGCGCGATGGCGTAATAGTAGCTGAACGCGCGATAATGCAGCGGCAAGCCGACTTCGAACATCATCTGGTTCAACTGGCGGTCCAACGCATGGTCGCCGTTAATTCCGATCAGCTCGCGGTCGGCCAGGCAAACGGGCGTGATGACATCGCGGCTGGCCAGTTCGTCGTCCTGGCGCATGATACATACGCATTCCATCGCGAAAATTGAGGCCTTCAGCCCGGCGACCGGAACAGGAGAGTCGATCAGGCCGATATCGATCTGGCCGCTGGCCGTCCAATCCGCGATCTGCCGCGAGGAATGAACCCGCAGTTCGATCGGTGTGCCAGGGTGCAGACTCTGGAACTCGGTGATGACGCGCGGCAGGAAATTCATCGACAAGGCACCATTGGTCGCAAGGCTGAGACCCCGGGCAGATCCGCGCCGGATCTCGTCGGCGCGCTTTTCGACCCGGCCAAGCGCCATCAACCCCTGCGTGACCTCGCCGCGCAATTGCAGCGCCTCGCCCGTCGGGGCGAAAAATCCGCGCTTGCGGTGAAAGAGGCGAAAACCAAGTTCCTCTTCCAGGTTGCCGAGCGCGATGCTGACGGCAGGCTGGGTCAGGTTCAGGCGCAGTGCGGCATTGCTGATCGATCCGGTTTCGAACACCGCATTGAAGACTTCGAGATGTCGCAGCTTGAGTACCATCGGTGGGATGCCTCTGATTGTATAAGTAAATCGAAATATACTATTACACACATTAAATTGCTAAATCCAGGACCGCCTCCTACTCTCGACAACAGTCTGGGTTCAACGGGAGTACGAACCACATGAACAGGGGTGGACGAAATGCTGCAGACCGCGATCCGGGTCTGTGGACGTCGGATTGGTCGAACACGTCCTATTGGCTGGACGGGTTGTCGCCGCCCGACGTGCCGCAGGTCGACCTGCCGCCAACCGTGGATGTCTTGATTGTCGGCTCCGGTTACACCGGCCTCAACGCGGCGATAGAAACCGCGCGCGGCGGGCGCAGCACTTTGGTGGTAGAGGCCGAGACTCCCGGTTGGGGATGCAGTTCGCGGAACGGTGGACAGGTTGGGACGGGCATCAAGCCTTCCCTTGCCAAGCTGACATCCCGCCATGGCGCGGACAGGGCAAAGGCCATTCGCGCGGAGGGAGACGCGGCGCTCCAGTGGATCGAGGATCGTATTGTTGCCGAAAACATAAGCTGTGATTTCCAGCGTTCCGGGCGGATCCACGCGGCGCATACGCCGGAAGCCTACGAGGTCCTGGCCCGCGAGGCCGACCTGCTGCGGCGCACCGAAAACACCGATGTCGGGATGATTTCCCGCGCGGAACAGCGGGTCGAGCTGGGGACGGACACCTACCACGGCGCCGCAGTTTTTGCGGCACATGGCGCGCTCGACCCGGCGCTCTACATGCGGGGCTTGCTGCA
Source organism: Pseudosulfitobacter pseudonitzschiae (assembly GCF_002222635.1). NCBI lineage: Bacteria > Pseudomonadati > Pseudomonadota > Alphaproteobacteria > Rhodobacterales > Roseobacteraceae > Pseudosulfitobacter > Pseudosulfitobacter pseudonitzschiae. Next base: position 780,274 of record NZ_CP022415.1, read on the forward strand.
AACAGCGCTGAATGCAGGGGCGGAGGTCCTGGCGCAGACCCGGGTGCTCGACATTGTGTCCGGTCCGCAGGGGCACGAAGTGCGTACATCGAGAGGCGTGGTGCGGGCCCGGGAGGTGATCGTCGCGACCAACGGCTATACTGTCGGTGCGACCCCCTGGCACCAGCGCCGGGTCATTCCGATCGGCAGTTACATCATCGCGACCGAACCGCTGGACCCTGATCTGGTCGATCGTCTGTTCCCCACGGGCCGGGTCGTGACCGACACCTGCAAGGTCATCTATTACTATCGCACGTCACCCGACCGCAGACGCGTGCTGTTCGGCGGGCGTGTGTCCGCCGGCGAAACCGACCCGGCGGTCAGCGGCCCCCGGCTGCACAAGGCGATGTGCCAGATTTTCCCTGAATTGCGCGCGACCCGGATCAGCCACAGCTGGAGCGGCACCGTCGCCTATACCTTTGACGAACTGGCCCACACCGGCACGCATGACGGCGTGCATTACGCGATGGGATACTGCGGGTCGGGTGTTGCGATGTCGTCCTATCTTGGCATGCGCATGGGTCAGAAGGTGCTGGGATTGGCCGAGGGTCGCACCGCCTTTGACGATCTGTCCTTTCCGACACGGCCCTTTTACACGGGACGGCCCTGGTTCCTGCCTGCTGCCGTCGCCTGGTATCGCTGGCGGGACGGCCAGCAACGCAAACGGGCAGGGCAGGGCGCCCGGGATCGGGCGGAACCGGCACACGGATAATCAACAGGTCACCGGAAAACCGGACCACCAACCAACAGAGGAGTAAGACATGAACCACAAGATTGCACTTACAGTCGCCGCAAGCCTATTGGCCACAACGGCGCTGGCACAGGATAAATCGCTGACCGTCGCCAGCTGGGGCGGGTCCTATCAGGATGCACAGAGCAAAGCGCTCTTTGAGCCATATGAGGCCGCGACCGGCGTCACCGTGAAACAGGAATCTTACGGCGGGATGTCCGATGTCCGTTTGCAGGTCACATCGGGACAGGTCACGCTTGATGTCGTGGCCAGCGGATCGGGATCGGCGGCGCGCGCCGGTGCGGAAGGTCTGCTGGAACCGCTCGATTACGACGTGATCGACGTCAGCCGCTTTCCTGATTCCTTTTACAGCGAATATTGCGTCGGCGGCGATGTCTTTTCGGTCGTGCCCGCCTACAGCACCGAGACCTATGGCGACAACGGACCCCGTGGTTGGGTCGATTTTTTTGACACCGAGAAGTTCCCCGGCTCGCGCGGCTATCGTGGCACGGTTGCAGGCGCACTTGAGCCTGCGATGATGGCGCTGGGTGTCGCCCCCGAGGACGTTTATGCCGAGTTGGACAGCGAAGAAGGTATTGAGCGCGCGCTGGACAAGATCCGCGAGTTGAAGCCGAACATCGCGGTCTTCTGGACCTCGGGCGCGCAGCATGCGCAGCTGATGAAGGACGGCGAAGTCGACATGACCACCGGCTGGAACGGCCGCTTTGACAATGCCGCCGCAGATGGCGCCGCAGTTTCTTATAACTTCGACCAGGGGTTGCTTGACTACGATTGCTTCGCGATCCCGAAGGGTGCGCCGAACAAGGACCTGGCGATGGCGTTCATCGCCGAGATTTCGAAGCCCGAATACCAGGACGATCTGCCCAAGTTCATCACCTACGGACCGACCAATGGCGCGGCTTACGAGACCGGCGAAATTACAGAAGAAGTGGCCGCCAGCCTCCCTTCCTCGCCCGCGAACATGGCGGTGCAACTCCCGATCTCGCTGGAATGGTACGCCAAATGGGAACCCATCGCGGCGGAAATGTACCAGGAAATGCTGACCGAATAGGTCCATGCCGCCATCGGGGGCCGGCATCAACCGGCCTCCGGACATCTACCGTTGAGGGAGTAAAAAATTGACAGCGAAAACCGGCGCCTTGCCGATCACCGTGCGCGACGTCACCAAGACCTATGGCCCGGTCCACGCGTTGGATGGCGTGTCGCTGAATGTGAAGAGCGGCGAATTCCTCACCCTTCTGGGCCCGTCGGGGTCGGGCAAGACGACATTGCTCATGGTTCTGGCGGGTTTCACGCGCCCGGATCGCGGCAGCCTCAAGTTCGGCGAGGACGAGATGATCCGCACCCCGCCCCACCTGCGCGGTGTGGGCATGGTGTTCCAGAACTACGCGCTGTTTCCGCATATGAGTGTGGCAGGCAATGTCGGCTATCCGCTGAAACTGCGCAACGTGCCCAAGGCAGAGGCCGAAGACCGGATCAACAGGGCGCTGGAGCTCGTGCAGCTTGGCGGGTACGGGGATCGTGGGATTGACCAGCTTTCGGGGGGCCAGAAACAGCGGGTTGCCCTGGCACGGTCCATCGTGTTCGAACCCCGCATCCTGCTGATGGACGAACCGCTTAGCGCGCTGGACAAGAAGCTGCGCGACCGGATGCAGATCGAGTTGCGGCATTTGCATGAACAATTGGGAATGACGACCGTCTACGTCACGCACGACCAGCGCGAGGCGCTGACGATGTCGGACAGGATTGCGGTGGTGAACCACGGCCGCATCATGCAGCTTGCCGACCCCCAGCAATTGTACGACCGGCCCGCAAACAAATTTGTCGCCGATTTCATCGGGGATTCGTCCTTCCTGCCCGTGACGCGCGATGGTGCAGGCATCAGCTTTGTCGGTGCTACGCTGCAGATGGAGGGTGCGGTGCCTGACGGGAACGACCTGCTGCTGATGGTGCGGCCGGAACGGGTCCGGCTGCTGACCGGCGAATTGCCCGCCGATACGAACATCTTCGACGCCAAGGTGACCGAGCTGGTCTATCAGGGCGAAAGCTACCTGCTGTATGCGCGCCTGCCGGACGGCAGCGAAATCGCCGTGCGCGGCGCGATCCGCGAAGGGACCTTCGGCAAGCTACCGCAGGTGGGAGACGCGGTGAAACTGGGGCTGCACAAGGCTGATACGGTCGTTATCGTGGATGGGGACAGGTAGATGGCCGTGACCGACCTTCATGCGGCGGGCCTGCGTCGAGACGAACGAGTGGAGCGGTGGAAACTGTTCGGCCTCGCATCTCCCGCAATTCTTCTGGTGCTGGTCATCCTGGTGATCCCGGTGGGCTGGCTGTTCTATGTGTCTTTCGTCGGTGCCGATGGGAACTTCTCGCTCGAGAATTACGAGCGGATGGTGTCGCGCAAATCCTACCTGCGGATCTTCGTGACCACCTTTCAGGTCAGCATCCTGACCACGGCGCTGTGCATCGTCATCGGCTATCCGCTGGCCTATTTCATCTCGCAGCTGCCGACACGCTGGGCCAACCTGTGCCTGGTGACGGTGCTGCTGCCCTTCTGGACCTCGCTTCTGGTGCGCACCTACGCGTGGCTGGTCCTGTTGCAGAAACAGGGGCTGGTGAACCAATGGGCCATCAGTCTCGGCCTTTGGGACGAACCGCTCAAGTTCGTGCACAACATGACCGGTACGCTGATCGGCATGGTACACATCATGCTGCCTTTCCTGATCCTGCCCGTCTACGGCGCGATGCGTGCGATCGACAAGGATTACCTCAAGGCCGCGTCGAACCTTGGCGCCAGCCCGCGCCGCGCCTTCTGGACGGTCTTTTTCCCGCTGTCCACGCCAGGTCTGTTCGCGGGGTCGCTGATGGTCTTCGTGCTGTGCCTGGGCTTTTTCGTCACCCCCGCGGTCCTGGGCGGCGGGCGCGTCATCATGGTGTCGATGAAGATCGTCTCCAATATAGAGCTTTTCGTGAACTGGGGGGCTGCCAGCTCGCTCGGCGTCGTGCTGCTGGTGCTGACCGTCATCATCCTGTGGATCGCGTCGCGGTTCACGCGGCTTGAACAGATGGCGGGGGGAGGTCACTGATGCTGAACTGGCTTAAATCCCCGGCGTCCGAAACCCAGGTGACGCATGGCCAACGCCTCTGGCTCTACCTCTTTGCCGCGGTCATCATGATGCTGCTGGTCCTGCCGACTCTGATTGTGATCCCGATGTCCTTCTCGGACTCGCAATATCTCGAATTCCCGCCCGAAACCTGGTCGCTGCGCTGGTACAGGAATTATTTCGGATCGGCCGAGTGGATGCAGGCGACGGAGACATCGCTCAAAACGGCGGTGCTGACCATGCTGGTCGCGACACCCATAGGGGTGCTGGCCGCCTATGCGCTGCATGCCTCAAAGCTTCCCTATATCCGCGCCGCCTTTGTCTTGCTGATCACGCCGATGATGGTGCCGGTGGTGCTGATCGCGGTGGGTGCATTCTATGCCTATGTGAAGCTTCAGATCCTCTATACGATCACCGGGCTGGTGCTGGCGCATTCACTGCTGGCGATTCCGCTGGTGGTCATTGTGACGGGGTCTGGCCTGCAGGGTTTCGACATGAACCTCGAACAGGCCGCCCGGTCCCTTGGTGCGCCGCGCTGGCGCGCCTTTCTGACGATCACGCTGCCGCAGATCCGCTTTGCGGTGGTGACGTCGATGCTGCTGTCGTTTCTCGCGTCCTTCGACGAGGTGGTGATCGCCATGTTCATCTCGGGCGGCGACAATCCGACCCTGACGCGCAATATGTTCAATGCCCTGCGCGACCAGATCGACCCCACAATTGCCGCGATCTCGACGATCATGATCCTGATCACGACCCTCATGATGGTGCTCGTGGCGATATTCGGGCGGGGCAAAACCTGACATCATGGAACGATATGATTACATCATCGTCGGTGCCGGCTCCGCCGGCGCCCCGCTCGCAACGCGGCTGGCAGAGGCGGGGCGGCGCGTGCTGCTGCTTGAGGCGGGCGGCACCGGGAAACACCCCTGGGTCAACGTCCCGCTGGGTTACGGCAAGGTGTTCCACGACGCCCGGTTCAACTGGAAATATACGACTGAACCCGAACCGGGGCTGAACGGCCGTCAGGTCTATTGGCCGCGCGGCAAGGTTCTTGGCGGCTCCTCGGCGATCAACGCGATGGTCTGGGTCCGCGGTCATCCCGCCGATTTCGACGAATGGGGCGCGGTCGCCCCGGGTTGGAGTTGGAAGGACGTGGCCCCGGTCTTTCGCCGGATCGAACGCTGGTCGGGCGCGCATAGCCCCGAGCGCGGTCATGACGGGCCATTGTCCGTCACGGACATGAGCGCGCAGATGCACCCGCTGACCCATGCCTGCATCGCCGCTGCCGCAGAGGCGGGCATCCCCACCAACGCGGATTACAACGGCGCCGAGATGAACGGCGCGGGGTTCTACCAGATCTCGACCGCAGGTGGGCGCCGTGCGTCGACTGCGCAGGCCTACCTGCGCCGCGCCAGGCACCTGCCGAACTTCCGGGCCGAAACCGCCGCCATGGCGACGCGCATCCTGCTTGAGGGGCAACGCGCGACCGGCGTGGAATACGTGAAGAAGGGGCGCAGTGAAAAAGCCTTTGCCACCGAAGTGATCCTGTGCGGCGGGGCGCTGAATTCGCCGCAGCTTCTGATGCTATCGGGGATCGGGCCGGCCGCGCATCTGCGCAGCCATGGGATTGATGTGGTGCTGGACGCCCCGCATGTGGGTGCGAACCTGATGGACCACCTGGGCTATGATCTGCTGTACAGGACCCGTCGGCCCAGCCTGAACCAGACCCTGCGTCCCTGGTGGGGCAAGGCCTGGGCCGGGATGCAATACGTCACGATGCAGAAGGGCCCTCTGGCGATGAGCCTCAATCAGGGCGGCGGGTTCACGCGGCTTGCCGAGGGTGCGGGCGTGCCCGACACCCAGCTCTATTTTTCGCCGCTCAGCTATTCGACCGCGCCCAAGGGCAAACGCCCGCTGATGAGCCCGGATGCCTTTCCCGCGATGCGCATGGGCTTTAACCCCTGCAAGCCCACCAGCCGGGGCAGTGTCGGTTTGGTCAGCAGCGATCCCTTCGCGTCGCCCGCCCTGCGCGGCGGCTATTTGACCAGCGCATATGACTGCGAACTGATGGTGCGCGGCGTCCGCGAGATCCGGCGCATCGCGTCCATGCCTTCGCTAGAAAACCTGATAGAGTGCGAACTCGAACCCGGACCGGGCTACCAGAGCGATGCGGATATTCTCGAATTCGTGCGCGACCGGGCTGGCACCGTCTTTCACCAGTGCGGCACCTGCCGGATGGGCACCGATGCCACAACATCTGTCGTGGACCCGCATCTGCGGGTTCACGGGATCGCCGGATTGCGCGTGGCGGATGCCGCGATTTTCCCGACCATCCCGACGGGCAACACCAACGCCGCTGCCGTCATGGTGGGCGAGCGTGCATATGACTTGATGATGCAAGGATAAGGCAGAATGAAGATCATCCGGATCGAGACCTTCGACACGAAATACGTAGGCTTTGTACGCATCACCGCCGAAGACGGCAGCATCGGCTGGGGGCAGGTGTCGACCTACAATTCCGACATCACCTGCCAGGTCCTGCACCGGCAGGTCGCACGATGGGTTCTGAACCGGGACACGCGTGATCTGGACGACTTGCTCGACCTCGTGACCGAACGCGAACACAAGTTTCCAGGGTCTTACCTGCGTCGCGCCATGGCCGGTTTCGATACCGCGATCTGGGATCTTCGGGGGCGGCAGGCGGGTAAATCCGTGGCCGAACTTCTGGGCGGGACGCCCGGCCCGATCCGCGCTTACGCCAGTTCGATGAAACGCGACATCACACCAGCGGACGAGGCGGACCGGATGAAGCGGCTGCGGGACCTGCACGGTTTCGACGCGTTCAAGGTCCGGGCAGGCGCGGAAGTGGGACGCAACCGCGATGAATGGCCCGGCCGGACCGAAGAGGTCATCACGACCATGCACCGCGAGATGGGCGACACGGCCACGCTGCTGATCGACGCCAACAGCTGTTATTCCCCCGACCGGGCCATCGAGATCGGGCGTATGCTGGAACAGAACGGCTTTAGCCATTTCGAGGAGCCCTGCCCCTATTGGGAACTGGAGCAGACCAAGCAGGTCACCGACACGCTGGACATCGACGTGACGGGTGGGGAACAGGATTGCGACCTGACGATCTGGACGCGCATGATCGACATGCGCGCCGTCGACATCGTGCAGCCCGACATTCTCTATCTCGGCGGGATCGCGCGGACCCTGCGCGTCGCCCGCATGGCTCAGGCCGCGAAGCTGCCCGTGACGCCGCATTGTGCGAACCTGTCGTTGGTTACGCTGTTCACGATGCACCTTTTGCGCGCCATTCCCAACGCGGGCAAATACCTCGAATTCTCCATCGAGGGCGCGGATTATTACCCCTGGCAGGAGGGGCTTTTCACTTCGGACCCCTACCGCATCGACGACGGGCAGGCCATCGTGACGGACGCCCCCGGCTGGGGGATCGAAGTTTCCCCCGACTGGCTGGCCCGCGCCCACTACAGCGTATCCAGCGCCGACCAGCTTTGACCGATAAAGGAACCATGACGATGATCGACCTCAAGAGTTTTTCCGACCTTTCCGCGGTTGAGGTGGGCAACTTCGCCCCGAAACCGACCACGCTGACTCCGGGCCAGACCGAAGCGGCCGTCAATCTGTGGGCATCGCAGGACGGGCAGACCAACATCGGCGTCTGGGAATGCACGCCGGGCCGGTTCACCGCCGACCGCACGGCAGCAGGTGAATATTGCCATATCATCGCCGGCCGCGCGACCGTGCGAAACCAGGACGGCTCGAACCCCCGCGAGATCGGTCCCGGCGACCTGCTGATCCTGCCGAAAGGCTGGAAGGGCGAATGGACCATCCACGAACACATGCGCAAGCTCTACGTCATCGGTGGTTGACCGCGTCCAACCGTGATCCGCATTGATCCCACAAGGGGCTGAATAACCGCGCAGAGAACAGCCATTTGCCTTTCCTAAAACGAGAGCGAGTAATGCAGGGCTTCCGATCACCGGGTGGATTGCAGCGCTTCGTCTCTATGCAGTCCGCAACCCGTAATACCTTCTGTGTCCCAGCCCGCCGTCGGTCCGCTCTCACCATCCGCTCGAAGCATTGGAGGCGTGGAAATCCGCGGCAAATGCCCCTTGATCAACGAGCCGCATGCTAACTTGCAAACTCGGCGAGTTAACGTGACAACACCGTCGAAACTTTCGATCTCTACGAACTGCAAAAACCAACTTGGGCGGTGTCGGACGGTCCGAACCATCAATCGCAAACAACCTGGCGTTAAAATCGAAATCGAGTTCATTGGCCGACTGTTCGGCCCCGCCGCATGATCAACCACGCCGTCCCGACATCCAAGTGGCTTCACCTAGATTATGCAACGGTCCCCTCCAAAATCATCTCTGCCGCTTTTTCCGCAATCATCACGACCGGCGATGCGGTGTTGCCTGACACAATTCTAGGCATGATCGAGGCATCGACCACACGTAGCCCCACCAAACCGTTGACGCGCAACTGCGGATCGACGACCGCGTTCGCATCGCTGCCCATCCGGCACGTTCCCACGGGATGGAAAATAGTTGTCGCAATGTTACCGGCCTGCTCAAGAATTTCCGCATCGCTTTGTACCGCTGGGCCAGGGAGGATTTCTTCGGGCGTATGGGGTGCCAGTGCTTTTGCCGTCATGATCTGCCGTGCCTGTTTGATCGAGGCTATGGCAATTGTCTGGTCGGCTGCTGCCGAAAGATAATTCAGCCGGATTTCAGGTTGCATCGCCGTGTCGCGGGTTGTGATGTGGCAACTGCCGGTACTTTCTGGCCGCAGATTGCATACCGATACGGTGATGGCAGGAAAGGAATGCAACGGGCCGCCGAGTCGGTCTGTCGACAGTGGCTGCACATGGTATTCGAGATCGGGCATCTCTAGGGAAGGATCGGATTTGGTGAACATGCCGAACTGGCTGGGCGCCATCGACATAGGTCCACTGCGCCGGAAGGCATACTCAGCACCGATACGTGCCTTGCCCAATATTGAATTGGCCAGTGTGTTCAGGGTTTTGGCGTTGCTCACTTTGAAAACCGTTCGGATTTGAAGGTGATCCTGCAAGTTCTCTCCTACACCGCCGAGGTTATGACGCACCTCGATACCGTGCCGGGACAGAAGATCGGGGTTTCCGATGCCTGAAAGCTCCAACAGCTTGGGTGAATTGATCGCACCAGCTGCCAAGAGAACTTCGCTCCCCGCGCGGGCCTCGCATGATCGGCTTTTGTGGTGAAAGCGCACGCCAGTGACACGAGTGCCTTCCAGTATCAGTTCACGGCATTCGGCATGGGTCAGGACGCGCAGGTTCGGGCGTTTCATGGCGGGGCGCAAGAACCCCTTCGCCGTGCTCCAGCGTACGCCGTTTTGCTGGTTGACCTCAAAAAAACCCGACCCTTCGTTGTTTCCATCGTTGAAGTCTGACCGAGGCTTGATCCCGAATTCTTGCGCAGCCCTCTGGACGGCTGCCAGGATATCCCATTTCAGTTTCTGTTGACTGACTTTCCATTCGCCACCGGCCCCGTGCAATGCGTTTTCACCGTCATGGTGGTCTTCGGACTTCCGAAAATAGGGTAGCACATCCGCCCATGCCCAGCCGGGATTGCCCATTTGCCGCCAGAGGTCATAGTCGGTTGAATGCCCGCGCATGTAGATCATGCCGTTGACCGAGGTGCAGCCACCCAGAGTCTTTCCGCGTGGGTAGGCCAAAGAACGCCCGTTCAGACCAGCCTCCGGTGCAGTTTTCATCATCCAGTCGGTGCGCGGATTGCCAATGCAATAGAGGTATCCCACGGGAATGTGGATCCAATGGTAATTGTCCGATCCGCCCGCTTCCAAAAGGAGGACGCGATTTCTGGGGTCGGCGCTCAGGCGGTTGGCCAGCACACATCCGGCGGTTCCTGCGCCGATGATGATATAGTCGTACGTGCCCTCTTGAACGGGCGGTTGATGTGGCATTGCTATTCGTCCGCTTTTCAGGAATTTGCCCAAATGGGCGCAAGTGCATCGCGCAGTGCAAGGTAGCGGCGATAGCGGGTGTCATAGTGTTCTGCCATCGCCGGATCGGGAAAGAACTCGGCACGCGGGCGCACCATCGCGATGATGCCTGCCTCGTAATCTGGAACGATCCCGACGCCAACCCCCGCACCGATAGCAGCGCCAAGCGCGCCTGTTTCCTGCGCTTCCGCTACACGAACGGGTACACCAAGACCATCGGCAAAGATCTGCGGCCAGACCGGGCTGCGTGCGCCTCCACCTGACAATGCAGCTTGTTCAAACCTGACGCCAGCTGCGCGCAGCACTTCGATGTGCCGACGATGTTCGAACATAACGCCTTCGAACAGGGCGCGCAGCAGGTGCCCTTCGCCGTGCCAACCTGCCACGCCATAAAAGCCTGCCCGAAATTCCGCCCCCTGGCGTGACCCGTGCAGGAACGGGTGAAAAATGGGGTCGTCGCGAGACGGCGAGACTTCGGAGACTTTGGCATTGCAGTAACCGAAGGGATCGTCCTGATGCCCGCCGCGTTCGATAAATTCACGTACGTACCACTCCAGATTGGCCGCCGAGGTTGCACTGGATTCGATATTGAGAAACCGCTCCTTGCCGAACCCGGCAACCATGAAAACGTTCTCGTTCTGAACGGGTGCGGCAGAAAAGACCTGATTGATGTTCCAGGTGCCGACGATCACCGAGGCTTCCCCACTGCGCACAACGCCAGATCCCATGGCGCTTGAAACGACATCGAAATAGCCCGCGATTACCGGCGTACCTTCCATCAGCCCGGTGGCGGCAGCTGTTTCAGCGCTGACAGAACCGACCAGATCGACAGGGTCGATCAGTTCAGGCAATAGCGCCTGCGCCTCTTGCAGGCCGTAAAGGGCCATCAGATCGCTGTCATAAGTGCACTCGGGCATACGCAACAGACCACAACCCGACATGTCGGAGATTTCGCTGCGCCGGTTGCCGGTCAATCGGAAAGTCAGGTAATCCTTGCACAACATAACCGTTGCCGCCCGCGCATAGAGGTCGGGCCTGTGGCGTTTGATCCAAGCCAGCAGAACTGGGGTCTGAGAGGGCCAGGGCCTTTGCAAGCAAATCGGATGAAGCGCTGCGCCCACCTGCGTGTCTAGCTCGCGGGCCAGATCGGCGGCGCGGGTATCAAGCGACTGAATGCCCACCACCGGATCGCCTGCCGCGTCCACAAGGTACAACCCGTTGCCATGACCGGCGCACCCAATGGCACGGATCTGTTCGGGGGCGATGCCTGCCTTCGCAATACAATCGCGAATGGCGTGGCGGGCATTGGACCACAGCTCGTTCAAATCGCGTTCAACGTGGCCCGGTGCTGGCAGGGAGCTTTTCCCGTCAAGCACTGATAAGGCAATCTGACGGCCCGACAAATCGAACAACACCGCCTTGATCACGGTGTTGCCTGCATCCAGCCCAAGAAGATAATCGCCTGCCTTAGCCACGGTTGTAGATATCCACTGCTTCTTCGCCGCTTGCCCCTTGATGGATCAGCGCCATCAGAGCCGATACCACGGCCTTTGGATTGTCATGCTGATAGATATTGCGTCCATAGACCATGCCTTTTGCGCCTTGAGCCATGAGGGCCGCGGATTTCATCAACACTGTTTCAAGGTCTTCTTTACCGCCACCGCGTACGAGAACAGGAACACGTGCAGCTTCGACGACGCGATGAAAGTCTTCGGCGTTCTCGGTCGGGTCCGCCTTGATAATGTCTGCGCCCATTTCCGAAGCGAGGCGGGTCAAGGTCACGATCTTTTCTGCATCCCCATCCACCTGATAGCCGCCGCGCACGTCATTGGGCAGCATCACCAGCGGCTCTATCATCAGCGGCATGCCATAGGTGTGACAGGCCGCACGGACCCGCGAGATGTTCTCGACGCATTGGCGAAACAGTTCGGGTTCATCGGGCAACATGAACAGGTTGACCACCACCGCAGCCGCGTCCATCTCCAACGCACCGATGATCGGCTCATCCGCGTTTTGCAACAACGACCACATGACACGATGGCGCCGATCGTTATAGGGGTTGCCCATATCGATCCGCATCACCAGCGCGGGCTTGTCCTTCTCCGGGCGACTTTGCAACAGGTCGGCCTGACCATAGGCGCATTGGATTGCATCCGGTTTCGCATCAATCAGAGTGTCCATAACGGCAGGCATGTTTTCGAGCCCGACCATGAAGCTCGGCTCGTTGCACACGCCGTGGTCGATCGCCACATCAAGGCATCCACCATTGGTAAACATCCGATTCATGCGGGCTTTTGTACTCAAGCGCATTCTGTATTCCTTTTTAGTGATCTTTGGTTAAGCGTGGTCGCACTGACACCGTGGTAGCGGGACAATTCATCTGTAAACGCCGCGATCTCGGCATCTGTTTGTTCGGTGGTCCAGCCCAGTTCCTGAGCCATGACATTTGCAATTGTGGCGATCATCTCTGTGCTGACTTGTCCGGTGATGGCGAGGTTGGTGCGTCGCAACAAGATGTCTGCGGGATGGCGTGCCTGTTCATGTGTGACCATTCGCACCACTTCTGCACAGGTCAGAGAGCAGCCAGCGACAACGGGCGTGTCTTGTCCACGAGCGCGACAGTCGCGCCACACCGTTGCAGCCTGTGTGCCGTAGGCATCAACCAGATAAGCTGCACGCTCCGATGATATGCCAAGGTCGCGGGACAGGCCTTCGATCAAGGTTTTAACATGCTCGGGAAAATCCTTACCGCCGCCGATAGCCAGTTGGTGTGTGTCGCAGGTGCGCGCATGCCCCAGTTCCGTCAGCACCTTGTCGGCGGTTTGTTCCGCAAAGGCACGGAATGTGGTCCATTTTCCACCCACCATGCAGATTTGGGGCACCGGACCATCCAGTCGATGGGTGAAATGGCTGCGCGAAATTCGACCCGTGAAGTTATGATCGCTGCTGGGCAGGGGACGGATTCCACTATAGCTGAAAACAATATCGTTTTCAGAGATGTTCAAATCCGGGAAAATCAGCCTGAGCGAGCCGAGGATATAATCGCGCTCATCGTCTTCGCAGCGGGTTCGTGTAACGGTTTCAACGCGTATGTCAGTCGACCCGGCCAGAACTTTGCCCAGATAGGGGAAAACGATGCAGACACGGCCATCGGTATTTTCGAAAAACATCATATGCCCGTCAAGCGCGTCATGCAGGTTGGGTGTGTCGAGGATCAGATGCGAGCCTTTGGTGCCCGAGATAAGCGGTGCGTCGTCGGGCGCGCCGCCGGTCAAGTTGCGGCGCACATTATCCAGCCACGCACCTGATGCATTCACGATCACACGCGGATTGATTGGCAGGTCAGCGCCGCTTTCGCGGTCGTGCAGGACGTATCCATCAGCGTCGCGCCTGACCTCAACATAATTCAGGGCGATGGATTGCGGGGCCATCTCGATTGTGTCCGAGATGAGCTCGATCCCGAGCCGCTCGGGATGTGAAATCCACGCATCATAGTAGGTTGCCGAATAGCGCAGGTTGGACGTGAGTTCGGGCCATTTTTCCTTTGTCTCTCTGGCCGAGCGAAAGCGGTGTGGGGGCAACTGGCGGCGTTTCCGTGTAACCAGATCATAAAGCGCCAGCCCGATCTTGACCGGAAGCGCACCGCGCTGCGCCGGCTTGTCGGATAAGCCCAGGAAGCTGGTGGCGGCGTTGAACAGGCCCGACATCCGCGTTGCCAGCGGGATCGTTGTTGGCAAAGGACGCACCATATGAGGTGCATTTAGTAGCAGGGCGTCCCGTTCTGCCAGCGACTCGCGGACAAGGTTGAATTCCCCGTTTTCAAGGTAGCGAAGTCCGCCGTGGATCATGCGCGAAGGAGCGGCACTGCACCCAGAGCAAAAATCGCAGCGCTCGACCAGAAGAACCCGAACCCCTTGTAGCGAGAGCTCGCGAAACACGCCAAGACCGTTGATGCCGCCCCCGACAATCAGGACGTCAAAATCGCCATCGCGGCGGATACTTTCGAAATTGTCCTGTCTTTGCAAAGGCATAGGTTCTCCGTTCGCCGAGCTCGGGTTCGGCGCTACTCGGGGCTAGGTGAATGTGGCAGTTCAGGTGTTCAGGTCGGTCAGATGTGTTCGAGTTGCTGTGGTGATGGCAAGGACATCGGCGTTGGAAAGGCGCAGGCGGCCTGCTGCGGCGTTTTCGCGTGCCTGATCGGCATTGCGCGCACCACAAAGCGAAAAGGTGACCCCCGGTTGCTGCAAGGTCCAAGCGATCACTGTTTGAGCAAGGCTTGCCCCGTGGTGTTCGGAAATTGGCGTGATGTCTTGCATCAGGCGGGCAACCTTCTGGCGGTTTTCGAGGGAAAAACGCGGGTTGTCCTTGCGTTGGTCATCACCCGAGAACACACGATCTGGCCCGATCTTGCCGCTGAGCAACCCCAGAGCGAGCGAGGAGTAGCTGAGCACCGAGACATCGGTTTCGATGCAAAGCGGCACATGCGTGGTTTCGATATCGCGCTTGATCATGCTGTATTCTTCCTGCACAGCGTCAAGCTGTCCTGCGGCAACATAGGCGCTGACTTCCTCGGGAGCGGTGTTCGAGGCTCCGATCGAGCGAATTTTCCCTTGTTTTTTCAAATCCTCAAGCGTCTCCATTGTCTCAGAGATCGAAGTGGTCGGGTCTTGCCAATGGGTGACGTAATGGTCGATGTAATCGGTCTTTAGGCGTCGCAGACTTTCTTCGACCTCGTAGATGATTGCGTCACGCCCCAGATATCTGTGCACGGGTCCACTGTCGTAATCAAAAAAATGGTTGCCCTTTTGGGTATGCCAAACCAGCCCGCATTTGGTGGCCAGAACGACTTTGTCACGGCGTCCGGTCAAAGCTTTGCCGACGATTTCTTCGGCCAGTCCCTGCCCGTAAGCGGGGGCGGTGTCGATCAGCGTAATCCCTTCATCAACCGCTGCCTGAATGGCGGCAATTGATGCGGCTTCATCTGTGCCGCCCCACATCCAGCCGCCAATGGCCCAGGTCCCGAGACCGATTGCCGAGGCTTCAATGCCGGACTTTCCGATCGGGCGGGTTAACATATCATGCGGCATCTTCTGATCCTTCCAAGTGCGCGAGGACGGCTGTGACCGTCTCTTCGTCCAAAACCAATGTGTCTACAAAATTGCCGTTCAGCACCGCGCGGATCGGCTGCGCCTTGTGCGCGCCCGCTGCCACGCCGATGACGGTCCTGCAATTTCCAATCTCGGCAGGGTTCAGTGCAACCAGCCGCCGGTTGAGGTCATAGTCCGCGACCTTTCCGTTCCTGCCGATCAGGTGGGCCATGAATTCTGCCGAGACGCCCATGCCGACCAGCATTTTGCGGTCGGCTTCGGGCACGGGGTTGAGATCGTAATAGCTTGAGCCACGTGGCTCGACCGAACCGATCCCAGTCAGCGCGACCGTGGCGGCACGCGCAAGGTCGAGCACTTCCTTGATTGATGCCATGTTGGTCAGCATCTCGCGCTGTGCGGCATTCTCGGCAAAGAGCGGTGCGTGCATAAGCACTGGCTTGCCTCCCAGCCGTTCAGCCATGCGCGTGACCAGATGGTTCACATCGGTATAGAATTTACCCTGCACGCCACCGGTCAACGGAACGACTGTGACATCAATGCTGCCCTCAGGGTTGAGATTGTCGACCACGGCGCTGATCGCCTTGCCGCCGGTGATCGCAATCACATCACCATCACGCAAGGTTTCCATCAACATGCTCGCGGCAGCCTGACCGACTTGTTGCAGCTTGGTCTCGGCATTGCCTGAAACCGTGGGTGTGACCATGGCAGAGGTGAGGGCTGTTGCAGACACTATTTTAGCTTCAAGATCGGCAAGCCGTTGGAACGGGCTTTCGATGTCGATCCTGACCATACCCAGCTTGCGCCCCTGGGCGATCAGACGATTCACCTTCGAGGTGGACAAGTTAAGCTTGCTGGCGATCTCTGACTGTCTGAGACCTTCGATAAAATGCAGCACCAACACGGTGTGGATTTGCCGGGTTAATTGGAAGTCGGGTGTAGGCTCCGTCATGATTTACCCCTCACCGGCGTCGTTTGTTGAGATAGTGGTCGATAGAAACCGCCGCCAGAAGGATCGAGCCGCGAATGATGTCCTGCCAGTAGACCGACACGTCGAGCAGGGCGAGCGAACTGGATACCACCGACAGGAGCACCGTGCCGAGGATGGCACCGAATATGGTGCCAGATCCGCCGTTAAGGCTGGCTCCACCGATCACCGCAGCAGCAATCACATTCAGCTCCATACCAAGCCCGAACGTAGGCTGTGCGGACCCGAAACGCGCCATATAGATAATGCCCGCCACGCCGCAAAGAGCAGAACACAGCGTGGTGGTCAGGAAGATGACGCGCTTGGTGCGAATGCCCGAATAGGCGGCGGCCTTTTCATTGCTTCCCGTGTAGAATACCTTGCGAAAAGCAGTTGTGCGCCGCAGCATGAAGTCAAAGGTTAGCACAACGATCAAGAATATGATGATGACAAGCGGGATGGGTCCTATGGCACCTTGACCGATGAACTTGAACTCAGGCGGCAGGGTAAAAAGCCCGATTGGCCGCCCTCCGGTCATCAACAGGCATGCTCCGCGTGCTATTACCATGACCGCCAGGGAAACGATGAAATGGTGCAGGCCAACGCGGGTAACAAAATAGCCCATGAACGCCCCGATGCCGGTGCACGCCACAATCGAGATGGCCGACGCGACCCACGGGTCAATACCCTGAAGAAATAGCCAGCCGGCGATTACCATGGCCAGCGCTGTGACCGATCCTACCGAAAGGTCGATGCCCCCTGAAATAAGCAGAATGGTCATGCCTACCACCACAATGCCCTCGACCGCAAAGGCCATGACCATGGCCCGCATATTCACCCAGGTCAGAAAATAGGGTGACGCAAAGGACATGCCGATACACAGGACCAGGATGATGGCAATCAGCCCTGTTTCACGCATCTTCAGCAGTTTTATCAGCGGGCTGCGACTACGGGGGCCGTTTGCAGTCAATTCCATCTGTTTTTCCACGTAGCCCTCCCTCAGGCCGTCATTGCATTTAGTTGGGGCGCATCCAGCACAGAAGCCAAATACATGATGTTTTCCTCGGTCATCACTTCGCCAGAGACCTCGCCGCTGATGCGACCTTCGCGTACTACGAGAACGCGATCACTTATTCCGATCAGTTCGGGCAATTCCGAAGAGATCACCACAATGCCCACGCCTGAGCTCGCTAGGCTGCGCAGGATACGGTGAATTTCGGCCTTCGCCCCAACATCGACGCCACGCGTGGGCTCGTCCAAGAAGATCAGTTTCGGATTGACCGACAGCATCTTTGCGATTGCAACCTTTTGCTGATTGCCCCCTGAAAGGGACGACACCGGATCGGAAAGTTTGCCGTATTTGAGGTTCAATTTCCGTGCGAGACTTTCGGCAAGTGCCTCTTCGCGCTGGGAATTGATGGTGCCTGCAGTTGTCGTCACCAAACCCAGATCCAAAGCCGAAATATTCTCGGCAATTGACATTTCCAGAAAGAGGCCATCGCCCTTGCGGTCTTCGGAGAGGTAAACCATACCCGCGCGGATACTGTCGCCATAAGTGCGCAGGTTCAGCCTTTCACCGTTTAGTCTGACGTCACCTGTCACTGTCCCTTCGAGGTGGCAGATGCCCTTGACGATTTCGCTGCGCCCGGCACCAATCAAACCGGCGATGCCCAGAATTTCACCGCGCTTCAGTTGGAAGGAAACATCGTGGAAACGACGCGTGTCAGTCAGGTTTTTTACGTCGAGGATGACATCTTCGCTTGCATCTTCCACGCGCAATTTGTCGGGGTAAAGCGTATCGACTACGCGCCCGACCATTGCATTGACTACATCAGCCGGTTCAATCTCGGCCACAATTTGGGTCGTGATGAATTGACCGTCACGGAACACCGTAACGCGGTCGCAGTTGTCAAAAATTTCGACCATGCGATGCGAAATATAGATAATTGAAATACCTTGATATGCCAGACGTCGCATAATGGTGAACAGAAGGTTGGCCTCGCGCTCGGTCAGTGCGGCCGTCGGTTCGTCAAGGATCAAAACCCTGCAATCCAGAGTCAGCGCTTTTGCAATCTCGACCAACTGTTGATCTGAGATAGGCAAATCGCGCACCAGCGTCGCGGGGTCGATATCAGCCAACTGGCCAAGAACGTCGCGCGCCTTGCGCGCAAGCCCCGCGTAGTCCATCAGCATCCGTCGGCTCTGGTTGGTCGTGGACATGAAGATGTTTTCGGCCACCGTCACCTCAGGACACAATGCGATTTCCTGGTGCACCAAACCGATGCCGAGCTTCTGCGCCTCAGTGGGCGATGCAATAGAGACCGGTTCACCGTTCCAGAAAATCTCGCCGCTGTCTGGTTGAAGAATGCCGTCGATGATATTCATCAATGTCGACTTGCCTGCACCGTTTTCACCGGCAAGGGCATGGATCTCCCCGCGCCGGAGTTCGAAATCTACTCCTCTGAGTGCACGGACCGGGCCAAAAGACTTCTTGAGGTTCACGATTTTCAGGATCAGGTCTTCTTGCATTTGACTACCGAACGTTAAATGGGGCGACTAAGGAAAGAGGCGGGCCGAAGCAGTCAGCCCGCACTGCAAACCGGTTCAATTCGGGTCGCGACCTTCCATGTAGACGTTGAGATCGAAACTGTCCGCGTTCTCTTTTGTGATGACGGAAAACCCATTGTCGACAAAGGGAATCTGCACGGGGTTATAGCCCGAAACTTTGTAGTCGTTGAACGGATCGAATACCTCGGAATGGGCGGCAAAGAATGCAGAAAGAAAGCCCATGAAACCCTGCATGCCCTGATTGGGATTCAGGGCCATGTGGATGTTGCCCGCTTTGATATGTTCCAGCGTCGCGGGAGTGATATCAGCATGCATCACAAGTACATCCGACTTGGCTTCGAGGATCGCGGCAACCGCACCCTCGGCGGAGCCTGCCTCGGGAATCCAGATCGCGCCCAGATCGGGGTTTGCTTGCAGGATCGAAGCGGTAGCACGATAGGCTGCGGTACTGTCTTGGTTGGTTGCCTGACGTCCGACAAGTTTCATATCGGGGTAGTTGGCTTCCATGTAGTCGATTAGCGCGGTCACCCGCAGGTCGTGATTCGACTGGCCAGGGTTTTCAAGCACTGCGTATTGTCCGGTTGCCCCGATTTGCGAGACGATCTCGTCTGCGGCAAATTTTGCTTCGGCCAGATTGTCTGAGGTGATGTAGGCTGTTCGGTTTGAGTTTGGCGAGTCGGCGGCAAAGGTCACGACTTCGATGTTGTTGTCCATTGCGCGATTGATCGGTTCGATAAATGGATCCGACTGCATCGGGTGAACCAGAATACCCGCGGGCTGCTTGACCATGTCTTGCTCGAAAGAGGCAATCTGCTTGGTAATGTCATAGTCCGGCGTGCCCGAGAACACTGTCTCGCAGCCGAACGCTTCGGCGGCTTGCTTGAACCCCTGATAGACTGGCACCCAGTAGGGATGGGCCGACACCATTACGTTCATGATGTAGGTTTCGCCTTCGGCGCAGCGCAGGGTGTCTTGTGCCGATGCCGTCGAAGCAGTTGCCATCGAAATGGCCAGAGCCGCTGGCGCCAGCGCCAGTGAAATCGCTAATCTTTTCATTTTTTCCTCCCAATATGAGGGGCTGAACCCCCCTCCTGGATGTGGAATCTTGCCTCCTCGCAAGTAATTTCACACCCCGCAATTTGTCGCGTAGTGGATGAATATGGAGTGGGAGGTCGTCGGTCAATGCGTTCTGGAAAAATTCCTATTGGGTGAAATTTATCCCACTGAAGTGATGCTTAGCCGCTTGAGTTTCGGATGTTGAGGATCAGTTGGCCGAGAGGGGCGTGATTGTTTTGTATGAAAGCATTCGTGTGTGGTGCCTACGGTTCGGGACTCAGATCGCCGCGTGTATGCGACGCGACCGTCCAGTACCGGCCGACGAGCGGCACCTCGACGAGGTTGTAATCTCTGGCCGGGGCCAGAAGCATTGGCTCTGGCGGGCCGTCGATGCCAACGGTAGTGTGCTAGAAATCTTGGTGCAAAGCCGCAGTAATGCCCGTGCTGACGCGTTCAGCCTGTGGGCCGACTTTGCCGACGAAATGACCGCGTGAAAGCCGCGCTGTTCTTGCTCAGGCTGTGGGCGAACAACATGACAATGCCCTTTCAACGTCTCGCGACATGACATGCGGCGGCCTGATTGGCGTGTTCGACCGCTGCACGTTCGTCTTGTCCTTCGGCAAGCGCGAGAATAAAGGCACCGTGCCAGGTGTCGCCGGCACCGTTGGTGTTTGTTGGCGTTACTTGCGGCACGGGAACTTCGCTCAATGTTGTGCCATCGTGGCAAAGCACCGGGTCATGCCCTCGGGTAACACAGACCCAGCACCCGAACCGCGCGGCAATGGCCGCCAACGCCTCACCGTTGGCGGCTCCAGCAAAATCATGCAACCCTTGCAGGGGAAATGCGATGTGGCTGGCGTGGGGCAGGGCGGCTTCGGCCAGTGTCACCGGCGCTTCGCCATCTATGACCGCCGGTTTGCCCGCCCGGCGTGCCGCCACTAGCAGATTGTGGGATAGCGTGCCGAACCGGGTATCCACCAGCGCCCCGTCATAAGGAAACGGATCGGGTAGCGGAGGGATTCCCTCGACGATACTGTCGTCGCGCCGGTTGATAACGCTACGTTCGCCATCAGGCAGAATAAGCACGCTGGAGTGGGGCGTGACTGCGCCGTGTGCGATATGAAGATGCCGGGTGTCAACATCCAGGTCCGCAATCCGGCGACACAAGATACCGCCGATTTCATCATCGCCGACAGCGCCCACCAGAACACCAGCACCGCCCAGCCCCACCACCGCCTTGGCGGCGTTCAGGGCGCCACCACCAGCGATCAGCCGCGCCCCGAGGGCGCGGTATTTTACACCCGGTTTCGGCGGGTCGGCCACGTCCATTTCCATATCGAGGCTGATCAGCCCGCCGCAGGCGATCCGAAGCATCAGCCGATGGTTTCGTCACAGGCACGCCGTGCGGTACGGGCGGCCTCGGCCAGCATTGCGATGTCGCAGGGGCCGACGATGAGGCTGTATCCGCCCAGTTTCAGTGCCTTATAGTCTCGCCCCGCCCCCAGAACCGTTCCGAGTTTAAGCCCGCCGTCGCGGACCTGCTTTTCAATCGTCGCAAGGGCGTCATGCACTTCGGGGCGATCCATATCTTCCAGAAAGCCCATAGCTGCAGCCAGATCGTTTGGCCCGATGAACACCATGTCAACGCCTTCGATCTGTGCAATCTCGGACACGTGGGTAATGGCATCGGGATGTTCGATCTGCACCATCAACAGGGTCTCGTCATGGGCGATATTGCGGGCATAATCGGCCACAGCGCCATAACCCGAAGCGCGCACGATGGGGGCCGCATAGCCACGACGCCCCCGGGCCGGATACAGGCAGGCATCGGCGATGCGGCGCGCCTCGTCGGCGCTCTGCACCATGGGCACCATGATCGAGCGCGCGCCACGGTCAAGGGCGCGTTTCAGGGTGGCATCGTCTGAATCGGGTACCCGCACCACCGCCTGGCCGCCTGCCGCTTCGACCGCGCGGATCATGTTCAGCCCTTCTTCCAGCCCGAATGTGCCATGTTCACAATCGATCACCACGACATCCCATCCGCAATGAACCAGAAGCTCGGCCACATCGGGCGATCCGATTTCAAGCCATGCGGCGGTGACGGTTTCACCCGAGTTGATCCGCGCCTTAAGTGTGTTTCTACCAGTCATTATTGTTTCTCTGTGTTGCCGGGCGGGGCCCGATTTTCAAAAACGTTGCGCGCGGCGCGCACAAGAAGTGCGACCCAGACGGCAAGGGTGATTGCCCCCAGAACCGCCGCCGCGCCGCGGTCGAAGAATTGCGTCAGGTCGCCCTGAGCTTTCATCATCGACACCATGAAGTTATCCTCGACCACCTGTCCCAAGACGATGCCCAGGATGGCAGGGGCCAGAGGAATATCGGCCCACAGCATGGCGCAGGCGACCAGACCAAGCACAAGGATGATCCAGACCGCCAGAACACTGCCGGTGATCGCATAGCCCCCGATCAGAGACAGCAGCAAGATCAGCGGCATCAGTACCGCACGCGGCACTCGCAGCAGATAGGACGCCACGCTGACTGACATGCCGCCCGACAGCAGCATCAGGATGTTGGCCAAAAGAAACGAACCGAACAGGGTGTAAACCAGCAGTGCATCGTTGGTGAAAATATCGGGGCCGGGGGTCAGACCTTTCATCATCATCACGCCGATGGCGATGGCCGTTACGCTGTCGCCCGGAATGCCGAACACCAGTGCGGGTGTCCAGGCCCCCGCGACGGCGGCATTGTTGGCGGCCCCGCCATCGACGATGCCTTCCATATGTCCGGTGCCGTATTTTTCCGGGGTCTTCGAGATCCGCCGCGACAGGGCATAGGCGATCCATGCTGCCACATCGGCCCCCGCTCCGGGCAGGGCGCCGATTACCGTGCTGCCGGTGGCCGAACGCAGGACATTTTTCCAGCGGCTGGAGAATTCGCCCCAAGCGGCCGCAATGGCGGTTTTTAGTGGCTCGACCGTGATTCCACTCAGGCGGGTCACGCGTCCCAACGCCGCGTTGCGCAGCAGTTCGGACAGGGCAAAAATGCCGATCATCGCAGGGATGAAGCTGACCCCATCGTAGAGTTCGAACACCCCGAAGGTATAACGGGGATGGCCAACGGCCACGTCGATTCCGACGGTGGCCACGGCCAGACCGATGAAAAGACTTGCAAAATTTCGGGCCACGGATGGCCCGCCCACGAATACCGCGCAGGACAGGCCAAGGGTCGCCAACCAGAATGCCTCGTCGCTTGAAAATCCGCGCGAAAGATTGGCGAGTTGCGGTGTGGCAAGAGCTAGGATCAGCACCCCGATCACACCCCCCGACACCGACGCCAGAAGCGATGTGAACAGCACCGTGCGCGGCTTGCCGTTTTGCGACAGGCGATAGCTGTCTTCGACATAGGCGGCCGAGGCGGGGGTGCCGGGAATCTTTAGCAGTGCGCCCGATATATCGCCTGCAAAGATGGCGGTGGTGGTCGTGGCGACGATGGCTGCAACTGCCTGCACCGGCTCCATGAACCACGTAAACGGCACCAGAAGCGCGACGGCCATTGTCGCAGTCAGCCCCGGCATCGCGCCAACAAAGGCGCCGTAAAAGGTGCAGACCAGGATGGTGGTAAAGATACGTGGGTCAAAAATGACCGCAAGAATAGAGAGCAGATCCATTGCCGCCTACCAGGCCCAGTTTTGAAGAATGCCCCAGGGTAGAACCACCCTCATCAGCGAATAGAATATATAATGCAGCACCACGGGCGCGATCAGCGCCATGATCAATGCCAGCGTCCAGCCGCCCCCGAACACCCGCACGGAAGCCAGCAGTGCCAGCGCGGCGGTGACGTGAAACCCCAGCACCGGCAGCAACAGTGCGAAACCGGCAACAATGGCCAGCACCGCAAGAAAGGGCAGCACTGCGAAGGGGGCGGGCGACGTGTCGTCTGCCGGAGAAACCGCAAGCCGGTCGCGCACAGCGCTCAGCCCGATACCGAGCCCCGACAGGATCAGCCCGCCTGCGATTATCTTTGGAAACAGATCGGGGCCGAAAGCTACTGCTCTGATCTGCGGAAAACCCTGCGCGCCCCAGATCATCGCGATGGCGATGGCAATCAGTGCTGCCCCCGCCACCACGTCGCGCAGAAAAGTCGCCGGGCGGGCGTTTTCGCCCGGCGACGCGCCTATGTCCTTGTTACTGGGCAAGGCCGACCGCCTTGATCGTGTCGCCTAGGGCGGCGTCCTGCGCCTCCATGAAGGCTGTCAGATCGGCGGCGCTCATCGATACCACGTCGGCGCCGCGGCTGGCCTTGAATTCGGCCCATTCCGGGGTCTGCACGATCTCTGCAACCGCCTGCTCATAAGAACATGCGATGTTCTCTGGCATCCCGCCGGGACCGGACATGGTAATATAGGCGGCCAGGGTCCAGCCGCTGTCCAGCGCTTCGGAAGTCAGCGGCACATCGGGCAGGGCGGCCATCGGGCTGTTATGCATATAGGCCAGCGCGCGCACTTCGCCGGAATCTACCAGCGCCTTGCCTTCGGACAGGGCTGGGGTAGCCACATCGACACCTCCTGCGATCAGTTCCTGCAAGGCAGGCGCGGCACCCTGCGATGGAATCCAGCGAATAGCCTCGGGGTCCATCCCTTCTGCGTTCAGCATCCCCGCCAGCGCCAGATGCCAGATTCCGCCCAGCGACGTACCCGAGGCGGTCAGATTGCCGGGGTTTTCCCGCGCATGAGCCATTAGTTCATCAAGCGACTTGAACGGGCTGTCCTTGCCCACCAGAACGCTGGACGGCACGATATCGACCAGCGCGATCGGCGTGATGTCGTTATAGGTCAGGTCGGTCAGGCCGACCCAGTGCATAGTGTTGATTTCAACCGTCACGGCGCCCACGGTGTATCCGTCAGGTGCGGCCATGGCGATGGCCGAATGGCCGGTTACTCCATTGCCGCCAGTGCGGTTTACCACGTTGAACGGCACGCCCATCTTCTGCTCCAGCATGCTGGCCAGCATCCGGGAATTGGCGTCGGTGCCGCCGCCCGCGCCCCAGGGCACCACATAGGTGACGGCGCGTTCTGGCGTCCAGTCGCACGACTGCGCAAAGGCCGCGCCGCCGCCAATTATGGCGATCACACTCAGCGCGCAAGCCCGCGCGCCGGTTTTTGCAAATAGGGTCATAGGTTTCTCCTCCTGTGTCGTTCCCCGCGCGAACACTGTGCGCAGAGCCTCCCAACCTGAAATAATCACATCGCAATTGCTGTAGTCAATCGATTAACCAACTGGATTATGTCCCGCTTGCCAGATATGGTCACCCCATGACCAAGCGGATCACCCTACGCGATATTGCAGATGATTTGGGCGTCACGGTGTCCACCGCATCGCTGGCATTGCGGGGGCATCCGCGTATTTCGGCGGAAACCACGCAAAAGGTGGAACAGGCTGCACGGCGCATGGGGTATATCTATAACCGGGCTGCAGCCAACCTGCGCCAGACCCGCAGCAACCTGATTGCCGTGTGTCTGGCGGACTTGTCGAACCCAATGTTTAACGAATTTCTGGTGCATATCGAGGATGCGCTGAACCGCCATCACAGGCAGGTGTTTCTGGGTATCGCCCGCGAAGATGCGGGTCTGCAGCGGCAGTTCCTGAAAACTGCGCTGGAGCAGGGGGTCGGGGGCATTCTTTTGTGCCCCGTCCACGGTACCAGGGCCGACGATCTGTCGGGATTGATGCGCAGTGATGGTTCGGGGCCGGTTGTGCCGACGGTGCTGTTTTCCCGCGCGCTGGAGGATGTGCCGCTGCCGCAGGTGGTAAACGATGATCTGCGCGCGGGGCGGCTGGCCGCCGAATGCCTGATCGTCCGAGGGCACCATCACATCGTCTGGGTTGGCGGCGGGCAGGAAACTTCGACCGCCCGTGACAGGCTTGCGGGGTGTCGTGCCGCGCTGGCCGACGCGGGCCTGCCACCGCCTTGCGTTCTGCATGGGCCGACGTCGCGTCGGTTCGGCCATGAGGCGGTGCATGCCGTGCGGGAATGGCCCGATCCGCCCTCCGGCATGGTGTGTTTCAGCGATCTGATTGCCTTTGGTGCGATCACCGCCTGCCACGATCTGGGGCTGGTCCCGGGGCGCGATCTGTCCATCGTCGGCTGTGACGACATGGAGGAGGCAGGGTTGAGTTTTCCGCGCCTGACCACCGTGGCGGTAGACAAGGGCAGCATTGGCCGCGCGGCATCGCACAGCCTGCTGTATCCTCCGTCGGGCGGAGGCGTGACCTGCCTGCCGCCTCGCCTGATCCTGCGCGAAACTGTCGGTCCGGTGGCTTGATCCAGGTGTCATCACCTTGCCCAGCCGAGAGACGTGGGCGGGGTCGGCGTGTGGTTCGGCCTTGTGGTCGGGCTGGGCGGGGCTGCGGTGACGCTGGCATGGCGCTTCTGGCGGGTCAGCTTCCCCGCGATGCAGACGTCCTAGCCGTTCATCAACCGATCGGCCTTTTTGCGCACCAGCACGCTGCGCAGATCGTGCATCGCCAGCAGCAGCGCATCGGTCACATCTTCCAACTGGTCATCGGTGGCCCTGGACTGTGCCCAATGCGTGGTCAGGTTCAAATAGTCCACTGCGCGGTGGATATCGTCAATGTCGCGCGCCGCCAGCAGCGCCTGCCGCGAGGCCATCCACGACTGGATTTCGGCCATATCCTCGGGGCTTAGCGTGCGGTCGTCATGCGGTTTGACCTCGCCGTTGCGGATGTTGATGACAGCGATCTGGTCCATCTCGATCCGGCGCTGCCGGTTCTCGGTGTCGATGCGAAATACGGCTGCCCCGTTTTCCCGAACTCTGAAATAATAGTCGGGTAACTCGCCTGCCCTGCCGCAATCCTTGATCGTTCGGGTGTCTTCCGCTTTGCGTTTAACAGCAACGGGTTGCCAGGCTAACAGCAACGGGTTGTCAGGCAAAGAAATTTAGTCGTCGGGAAGCAGGCAAGGGAGATGTTGCGATCGAACTGCAACCTTGTACATACTGTAGCGGATAAAAGACGAAACTTTGTTTAATTTTAACTTTGGAAAGTTGTTAAGGCATGCTACTGAGGTGGGACAACCAAGCAATGGAGTAGAAAATGACCAGTTACACACAAACCGCTGAAGAACTGATGAAAGCTATCGTGACCTACAATGAGGATCTGGGCACATCAAAAGACCTGATTAACAGGCTTAGTAACAACGTTTCTTGGTATTTCTTTGAGACAGATGGAGTCTATCATTACGGACCCAGCAAGTGGGTCGGCTACAAGGATATGGATGCAGAAACCTATATTCGGCTGACCGATAGCAGGGAGCTGGGCGGTCAGTTGACTGAAGCATCGTTAGCTTCTTTGCGTCGTCAAGTAGCGCCAAACACTAGCGAGCATCTTGCTCACTATGATCGGTTGACGAAGATGCTGGCGGCTTATGGTAAGGTGCCAAACAAGCGGGTACGCTTCAACGCAATCGTTAGTATCGACGATGTTGATGTGGAGGAGGCGGATAGAAACGCGAACCTTGTAGCACTTATTAGCGCTGTAATCCGGACATTGCCAGAAAGTGCTAAAACGCAGTTGAAGCGAGAGTTTTTTCTGTGATGGGATATGACGCAATACAACGAAAACTTGTTGATGTTGAAATATTTCATGGGTGGCCCTCTGGAGCGATCGCGCTTTTTTATGACGCTTCAGGCGTTCTCATTAAGACTAAGCAGGCTGATGAATTTTTCGATATTTCAGATGAAATAGACGCCATGCGACTAGGTAGGTTCCCATGGCGGGCGTCAATCGGGATTCTCTATGAGGTCAGCAGTTCCGACCCTCGGACACATGATGACCACTATGTGAATATGATTGCTTCAAATATTTCTTACGACCTCACATTTGATGGCTTTGAAGTTACAATGAAGCGGAATACAAAGCTGGAGACCAAGTTAGGCCTATTCGTCTGGGACCTCTCTATAAATATCAACAATTCCGACTAATTGGCTCGTGTTTATGGGAGTGGCTAAAGCCGTTTAGAATTTAGGCAATGACTACAACTGCCGAATCGGCGGGGCACTAAAGCCCCGCCAACCCTCTCAGGTCAGGGCCGCGCAGAATTTCTGTATCCGCGTGCATGCCTCTGTCAGCGCCTCGTCCGACGTCGCATAGCTGACGCGAAAGTTCGGGCTTAACCCGAAAGCCGCGCCAAAGACCACCGCGACGCCGGTTTCCTCCAGCAATGCCGTGGCAAAGGCCTCGTCGTCGGCAATTTTCACCCCCGCAGGGCTGGTCTTGCCGATCAGTTCCGCAATCGAGGGATAGACGTAAAACGCCCCTTCCGGCGTCGGGCAGGAAATGCCCTGTGCCGCGTTCAGCATTTCAACCACCAGATTGCGGCGGCGCACAAAGGCGGCGTTGTTGTCCGCAATAAAATCATGCGGCCCGTTCAGCGCCTCGACGGCGGCCCACTGGCTGATCGAACAGGGGTTCGACGTGGACTGCGACTGCACCTTGCGCATTGCCTTGATCAACTCCTCGGGCCCGGCGGCATAGCCGATCCGCCAGCCCGTCATCGCATAGGCCTTGGACACGCCGTTGACCGTCAGGGTGCGGTCGTAAAGCCGCGGCTCCACCTCGGCCGGCGTGCAGAACGCGAAATCGTCATAGGACATGTGCTCGTACATATCGTCCGTCATCACCCAGACATGCGGGTGGCGCATCAGCACATCGGTCAGCGCCTTCAACTCGTCGCGGCTGTATCCCGCCCCCGTCGGGTTCGACGGCGAGTTGAAGATGAACCACTTGGTGTTGGGCGTGATCGCCGCCTCAAGCTGGTCGGCGGTCAGCTTGAAACCGGTCTGCAACGACGCCTCGGCCACCACCGGCGTGCCTCCGGCCAGCAGCACCATATCGGGGTAGCTGACCCAATAGGGCGCGGGGATCACCACCTCGTCGCCCTCGTTCAGCGTCGCCATCAGCGCGTTGTACAGCACCTGCTTGCCGCCCGACGACACCGACACCTGCGCAGGCACATAATCCAGCCCGTTGTCGCGCTTGAACTTGGCGCAGATCGCCTGTTTCAACTCGGCAATGCCATCCACAGCGGTGTATTTCGTCTTGCCCAGTGCAATCGCCACTACGGCGGCGTCCTTGATATGCTGGGGCGTGTCGAAATCCGGCTCACCGGCGCCCAGCCCGATGATATCCTTGCCTGCAGCCTTCAACTCCGCCGCCTTGTTTGATACGGCTATGGTCGGAGACGGTTTGACACGTTCCAGTGTCGCAGAAAGCAGTTTCATCTGAGCCTCGCAGGTCTAGGATTACATGGGACTCATAGGCGCGGGCCGAAGCGCGATCAAGCAACTTAACCACCAATGCAAAGAGGACATGACCATGACCGACGAAAGCAACGACTGGTACAGCCAAGAGGCAGCAACCTTTGGTGACAGGGTGGCCGCCGCGCGCGAGGCCGCAGGTCTGAGCCAAAAGGAACTGGCCCGCCGCCTGGGCGTGCGCCTGTCCACCGTGCGCGGATGGGAAGACGACCGCTCCGAGCCGCGCGCCAACCGCCTGTCGATGATGGCGGGGCTGTTGAACGTGTCGATGATGTGGCTGATCAACGGCGAAGGCGACGGTCTGGCCTCGCCCGAGGAAGATCCGCTGCCGCGCGACATGCGCCTGCTGCTGGCCGACCTGCGGTCACTGCGCGCCGATCTGGTGTCCAAGGCCGAACAGGTGGCCCGAATGGAAAAAACCTTGCGCAAGCTGGTACAGGAAACAACCGATGTCTGAAGTGCACGAACACCGTCTGAAACGCCTGAAAATGCGCTCGATGCGGCGCGGGATCAAGGAAATGGATATCATCCTCGAAGCCTATGCCGACGACACGCTGCATCTGATGGATGACGCGGAACTGACGCTTTACGACGAGATGCTGAACGAAAATGATCAGGATCTCTATCAATGGGTCACGGGGCAGGTTGCCGCCCCGCCCAGATTCTCGGGGCTGATCGGGCGGATTTCCCTGCAATTCCAGGGCTCTGTCCTGTAAAGTTACAGCACTTGCAAAGTGGCCGGACCCACTTAACGGTTTATTGTCAAATTCGACGCATTCTCTCTCGCAGAATGAACGAGTCGGAGAACAACAATGAGCATTCAGGAACCCGCGCTGCGGGTCCCCGGGGAACGTCCTCCGGGCAAGAGTTTCATCGTCAGCTACCTTGAGTCGCTGTCGCTGGTCGAACGGCTGCACCGTCTGCTGCTGGACGTGATCAAGGACGAATTCGAACGCGTCGGCGTGCTGGAAATCAACGCGGTGCAGGCGCTGTTGCTGTTCAACATCGGCGACAACGAGGTGACAGCGGGCGAGCTGAAAAGCCGTGGCTACTATCAGGGCAGCAACGTCAGCTATAACCTGAAAAAGCTGGTCGAAATGGGCTATATGCACCACCAGCGCTGCGAGGTCGACCGCCGCTCGGTGCGGGTGCGGCTGACCGAAAACGGGCGCATGATCCGCAACACCGTCAGCGATCTGTTCGAACGCCACGCCGAAGGGTTGCAAGCCGCCAACGTCCTGCGTGCCGACGGTATCGACGACATCACCAGCACCCTGAAACGGGTGGAACGCTATTGGACGGACCAGATCCGCTATATCTATTGACAGCAGCCACCCGCTGCTTGGCAGTTCGGCCCTTCGGGGAGAGTTTTTCTGGCAAGATGAAGCGGATCAGGGGCGGACAATTTGCCCGATGACCAAGGTCTGCAATTCACGCTCCAGCTTGCGTTGCATTGCTTCGGCATAGCCGTCATAGCCCAAAGCGGTTTCAACAAAGGCATCCGCGCCCAAAATTACCTCGGCGCGGAAATAGGAACTCAACTCGCCAATCTCGGATTGTCTGCGGTCCCCGGCTGTCGGGGTGTCCGCCCCGATGACCAGCGCATTGATGGTCACGCCGCGGCCCGCCAGTTGCCTTTTCACGTCGCGCGGACGCGGCCCGAGGTTGGATTGCCCGTCGCCCGAGATGTCCAGCGTGCGCAGGGTGCAATCGGTCTGCTCCAGCAGCGCCGCACCGTGTTGCATGGCCGATCCCAGACCGGTTCCGGGCGAACGTGGCACGCGGTTCGTGCCGCGCAATGTGGCAATGATGCCGTCCAGAATGTGCTCGGATGTGATGTCGGTCCACGGCACCAGCAGCGTGGTGTCGTCGGGGCTGCTCCACTCGAAAACCGACAGGCGCACAGGGGTCTGCGGCAATTGCATCAGCGCCTGACGCACCGTGCCCGCCTCCAGCGCCTGCGCCAGCCCGTCCAGTTGCTGGCGGTATTCGCGCGCATCGACAGAACCGGACACATCCAGCGCCAGCGCCAGCGCCTGACGGCACGCCGCCTGCGCCTGTCCTGCGCAGAGCATCGCGCACAAAAGCAGCGCCAGCCGTGTCATCCCTGACTGCTTTCATCCCGCAGCGCCCCGATCACCGGTGGCGACAGCTCGCGCACCAGCTTGCGACGCATCGCGCGCTCGTAATCCTCGAATCCCTGCGCCACTTCCAGAAACGCCCCCGAACCGTGCAAAACCTCGCGCTGGTAAAAGGCGATCAATCCCACCTCGGCCTCGAAATCGGCGGCATTGACCACCAGACCGTTCACCGTGATCCCGTCGAACGCAAAGGCATCATAGGCGGTCGCCGGCCCGAAACCGTCGTTGTTCTGCCCGTCACCGGCCATGTCCAGCGTGCGGTACAGACACTGCGGCGCGCGCTCGAACAGCCCCGCGCCATATCCCAGCGCGTACCCCATCGCGGTGGGGAAATCATTGTGCGACCGCTGCGACACGGCCACGGTCTCGGCTGCCATCAACAGGTCTGCGGGGCTGCGCACCAGCACCCAGTCCAGCACCATGGACTGATTGTATCGCCCCGACCATTCGTAAACCGCCAGCGCCACAGGGTCATTCGTGGCAAAAAACGCCGCGCGCACTTCGGGTGCGGTCAGCGCCGCCACCAGCCCCTGCCGCTGCAACGTATCCTCGGTCGGATCCACCGACGACGATACGTCCAGCGCCAGCACCAGCGCCAACCGGCACTGTTCGGCTGCGGCGGGCAGGGCCGTCAGGCCCCACCACAATGCGATCAGGGCGCGTTTCACCTTTACCAGTGACCGGTGTTTTCCATGCTGGCCCACGGCTCTTGCGGGGCCAGCGCGTCACCTGCCTGAAGCAACTCGATCGAGATATTGTCAGGCGAACGCACAAAGGCCATATGCCCGTCGCGCGGCGGGCGGTTGATGGTCACACCGTTGTCCTGCAGTTTCTGGCACATCGCATAGATGTCATCGACCGCATAGGCCAGATGCCCGAAATGACGGCTGTCATCGGGCAGTTTGTCGTCGCCATCCCAGTTATAGGTCAGCTCGACGGGGCAGTCTTCCTGCCCTTCGGGGGCCATGAAAATCAGCGAAAAACGCCCCTGTTCGCTGTCCATGCGGCGGGTCTCTTTCAGGCCCAGCATTTCGAAAAAGGCCATGGATTTCTCCAGATCCTTTACCCGAACCATCGTGTGCAAGTACTTCAGCGCCATTGTTGCGTCCTTTCGTCTTTGAAGTCACGGCTAACACTAGCACGGGCACGCCCGAGGGCCAGAGCACATTGCCGTGCAAAACGGTTGATCGGGACAGGCCAAGAAAGGGCAGGGGGCAATCAGAACCGCGACTTGATCTCGAAGCCGATGGAAATCTCGTCGCCCTCATAGCGGCTGACATTGCTTTGGCGTTGACCGGCGCGCAGCCGCACCGACGGGGCAAAGCCCGCATAGTCGTAATCCTCGAAGAACAGGGTGATGTCGCCGTAGGCCGACATATCCTGACGCCCGCCCGGAACCGAGATCCACCCCACGCGAAAATCGTCGAATTGCGACTGGCCAAAGGTCAGCGATGCGCTGATCTGCGCGGGCCCGACGGATTTGCCAAAATGATAAGAGGCCCGCAGGCTTGACGACTGCTGGCGCATGTTGATGTGGTCTGCATCCACATCAGACAGTGAAAAAGACAGCGCAACGCTGTCGCCGCGCTCCAGCTTGTGGCTGATCTGGGCGCCGAATGTGGTCAGGGTCTGGTCCTGACTGTCGCGAAAGGCCGAATTGCGCTCTTCCAGCGATGCGTTAAAACGCAACCGCGTGCGCGCGCCCAGCTTGATCGACCGGCTGCCACGCACCACCGCGAAATCATAGTTTTCTTCCGATCCGGACCATGTACGGCCCACGGCCACCCCGACTGACGCAGTGTTGC
Organism: Pseudosulfitobacter pseudonitzschiae; assembly: GCF_002222635.1. Taxonomy (NCBI): domain Bacteria; kingdom Pseudomonadati; phylum Pseudomonadota; class Alphaproteobacteria; order Rhodobacterales; family Roseobacteraceae; genus Pseudosulfitobacter; species Pseudosulfitobacter pseudonitzschiae. The sequence continues at coordinate 813,180 of NZ_CP022415.1, forward strand.
CCGCCTTGCCCCAGCGGAAATGCCGGTCAATCGACAGATCGGCATAGGTGCTGCCCAGATCGGACCCGCTCAGTCCCGGCGCCGCCGCCTTGGCCTCGGATGACAGCGACACCCGTTTGACATACAGCCGCGCGCCAATCTGGGTGGCAGCGGTTTTGGACTGGGAAATGCGATACCCCAGCGCCACGTCGGTGGTTGCAATGGTGCCCGAAAGCGCCTGTGCGCTGCCGCTCAGACTGCCGATGATCGGCACGCCGTCGATCAGTTGCAATGCGCTGTCCGACCCGCTGTTCACATTGTCCGACGGCGTTACACTGCCCCCGATGCGAAAGCTGAACGGGTTCATCCTGCGCACCCGCGCATAATCGGCGCCAATGCGTTTCATGTCATGTTCATTGGTGGTGTTGGTGGCCGCACGGCGCAGCCAGATCTGGGTCAGCGTCGGGCGGTTGTCCAGCATCGCGGCCCGTGCGGCAAACTGCGCGGCCTTCAGGCGGGCCTTGGACGTGTCGCTGGCGCGATAGGCACGCCCCGCCGCCACCCGTGACGCCCGATGATTGCCCAGTTGCGCTTCGGCAGCGGCGACAATGGCCAGCGCATTGGCGTCCTTCGCATTGGCCTGCAACAGACTGCGCCCCAGCTTCAGCGCCAGGTCCGCATCGCCCCGGCTCAACGCCACATGCGCCAGTGCCCGCGCCTCGCCCAGCGTGATGTTCTGACCGGCGGGTGTGCCATGCGGCTGCGCGACCGCCATCGCCGCACCAAGGCTAAGCGCTGCGATGGCCGCAAAGCGCATCATGTGGCAGAAGGGGGGCACCGGATCAGATCGCCAGCAGGCTCAGCCGTCCACGTCCGCGCAAATGGCAGCCGTTGCCTCGGGGCCACCGCATTTGCCCAGAACCCAGACACCGTATTCGTTCTCTGCGGTCGTGCTTGTAACCAGGTGGTCTTCCATAAAGACCACACCGGCCATCGCTTCGCTTTCGACGCCGCCAAAGATGCCGCCATAGTCCCCGATATCTGTTGTCCCGTCGCGCATGCGCACGTCTCCGAAATACGTCCCGTCGCTGTCGATCGTGGTGGGGTCGAACTCGATGTCAGCCACCTCCAGCACCGTATCTCCGGGCGGCAACAGGCTGTCGTCCAGATCCAGCTCGCGGTCATAGATCGCCCCTTTCAACGTGTTGTCCGAGAAATCCACGTTGAAGAAAATCTTGCCCGTCACCTTGGCCGATTGCGCCGGGATCAACGCATCGTCCGTGCCGGGGGGCACCACCGCAATATCCGTCCGGTCGCTGGGCAGGTTGGTCAGCCCGACATAATCGCCCGCATAGGTCACCTCGCCACTGTCGGGCGTCACCACATGGGGGCTGTAAGCACCGTCGCGGGCATAGGCACCGCCACCGTTATAGGTGCCAAACTGCCCGCCCGTCACCACAATGCCCGCGCGCGTGCCGTTGATGTCGTGCACATAGGCCGTCGCGTGCTGGTCCAGCGGATCATCCTGCGCGGTAAAGGCCACATAGCCCGGAACATCCAGCCCCGGTGCCCTGCGATAGACCGATTCCAGCGCGTCCTCGTCCAGACCCACGCCGGTCACGGTCAGCGTGCCGGTGGTGGGGTTATAGCTGAAACTGTCCAGATCACTTGCCAGCGTTTCCGGAATGGCGCCACTGGTCGTATCACCGTCGGTGTCCGTCGGAGTGCCGGAGAAAGGGTTGCCATCACCACATGCGGCAACCAGCGCCAGAACGGCGATGCCTGAAAGTAAACGGGTCATTTGCGACCACCTTTTTTTGTTAAACTGCTGCCTCGTTTTCATCAAATTCCCCGCAAACACATGCAAAGTCAACGAAACTGTGAACAACCCTGAATAGATGTGTCTTACCGGCGACCACGATATAGCGGTTCACGGATGGCTCGCCGCTAGATAAGGTGACGCCCTATCAGATTCTGTGCCAAAAGGATTCGCGCAATGCCTCTCAGCCCCGATCAACAAGCCGAAGTCGACGCCCTGCGGGACACCCCGCAATCCACCCTGCGCGCCACTGTGCCCGGCATCGAACAGCACCTTTACAAGCCGCACGACGTGCTCGACCACGGCTTTGTCCGCGTCATCGACTATATGGGCGACGACAGCGCCATCTGTCAGGCCGCCCGCGTGTCCTATGGCAAGGGCACCAAATCCGTCCAGAACGACGAAGGTCTGATCCGCTACCTGATGCGCCACTGGCACTCGACCCCCTTCGAGATGTGCGAGATCAAACTGCACGTCAAACTGCCCGTCTTTGTCGCCCGCCAGTGGATCAGGCACCGCACCGCCAACGTCAACGAATACTCGGCCCGCTATTCGATCCTCGACCGCGAATTCTACATTCCCGCCCCCGACCACCTGAACGCGCAATCCGTGGTCAACAATCAGGGCCGCGGCGCGCTGCTCGAGGGCGAAGAGGCCGCCCGCGTCCTCGACATCCTCAAGGCCGACAGCAACCGCGCCTATGACCACTACGAACAGATGATTTCCGACGACGGCCAGTCCGGTCTGGCCCGCGAACTGGCCCGCATGAACCTGCCCGCCAACATCTACACCCAATGGTACTGGAAGGTTGACCTGCACAACCTCTTCCACTTCCTGCGCCTGCGCGCCGACGCCCACGCCCAATACGAAATCCGCGTCTACGCCGACGCGATCGCCAAAGTCGTCGCCGACTGGGTGCCCGCCGCCTACGGCGCCTTCGAAGACTACCGCATGGGCGGCGCCCAACTGTCGGCCAAAGGGCTGGACTGCGTGCGCCGGATGCTCAAAGGCGAGCAGGTGACGCAAGAGACATCGGGCATGTCCAAGGGAGAATGGCGGGAATTTGAGGGGGTAATTGGGTGAACATAGGTCGTTCTGTCCGTCTTTATCTTGCTGATGGAAAGGCTACCGGCATCCTGACTGCTGAAATAATGAATTGGACTGGTCATTTACTTGCAGCGCCAAGAACAAGGTCTGAAGATGCTTTCAGTAGGTCGGAGCTAAAAAGAACAGGGGTTTACCTCCTAATCGGACCTGATGATGAAGGGTCCGATTTGACCAAGGTCTATGTTGGGGAAGGTGATGAAATTGAAAAACGCCTTTACTCTCATAATAAGGATAAGGATTTTTGGGATAGGTTTGTAGCGATAACTAGTAAAGACATGAACCTTACAAAAGCTCATGTGCGTTATCTTGAAGGTCGTTTGCTGGCGCTTTTGAAAGAGGCTAGAAAATCAAAGATTGAGAATAAGGATATTCCCCAATTCGATTTACTTCCGGAGGCAGATAAATCGGATATGGAATCTTTCCTGTCAGAAATCCAGTTGATATTACCTGTTATCGGTGTCGAGATATTCAAAAAGCCTTCACTTAAACCCGACAGGAAAGAGTCGTTGATCCTTGGTGACGAAGGAGAGTACGAAGTTCAATTCGAGTTGGAAAACGTTAAGGCTGGTATTGTAGCAACCGCTCGTGAAGATGCGGGGGAATTTGTTGTGGAGGAAGGGTCAATAGGTGCATCGCGTCAAGCTCGCTCTTTTAATGATAGAAATAAGGCGGCTCGCGATGAAGCTTTTGAAACGGGAAGGATCCTAAAAGTTGGCGATACAAACTTCCGTCTTCTTCAGGACATCTCTTTTTCCAGCCCTAGTGCTGCGTCAGTGTTTCTTTTTGGTACAAGTCGAAATGGCCGGACCGACTGGATCGTAAAAGGTCGGAACGTTAATTATGGTGACTGGAAAGATGCTCAGATTGAAGCAAAGATGCAGGGCGGGTAGCTGAGATTATTTTCATAAGTATGCGTGTTTAACCACACCGCCCGGCGGCACCGCCGGGCAGCGCCCGAACCACCCCCACGGGGCGGGCGCTCCACGCCCACCCCTCGGTTCGGGCGCGGCCCTCTGCAAACCATATAACCCGACCACGCCCTCGGGGCTCCGCCCGTTCAGGCACAAAGCCATCCACCGGACGGTTTCCAGGATGCCCTTTGCCCCCACGGGGCAGATGTTCGCTTGCAAACACCAAGAGGCCGACGGCACCACGCACCTTGAGTCCGGACTTGGTGCCCAGTTGAAAGATCATAGCGTACGGCACGCCCCCCCCTCAAAAAAAACCACAGCGGCAGCGCATAGAATCCGGTCGAATTAACCCTTTCCCCGCGCCATTTTCCCCGCAGCACTCCATCCCGTACATATCCCGCCCGAATATGTACAACACCGCCAAAATCCGCGATTTTACGGCCAAATCCCCGCCGCGATCTTGTACAGGATTGCCGTGAATATGTACCCAACTGTCAAATCCACGCCCCGCACAGGCGCGCGGACCCGTCGAAATCCCGCCGTAAACCCGCCGCACGGTCGGTCACATCCGTGCGCACGCGCCCGAAACTGCCCCATCGGCACCGGGGGCTGCACCTACGACTGACCGTAATCACCGTTCAAAGGGCCCGACTGACCGTCGGGCCACTTGCTCCGTTCGGGATCAAAGCAACGTCAAATCCGACGCCATCTGACGCCCGTCACGCCCCTCCGACAACTCGTAACTGACCTTCTGATTGTCAGCCAAACCCGTCAATCCGGACCTTTCCACTGCTGAAATATGAACAAAAACATCATTCCCACCTTCCTCCGGTGCGATGAAGCCATATCCTTTTGTGGTGTTGAACCACTTCACGGTGCCCGTTGGCATAATCCCGTGCCTCCTTCTACCTTACGTTCACTCCCGCATACCCACGGGACATTGCTGTCGCAGCGCATCAAATGCGATGTCACCGCCACATTTATAAACATTGATCAAGCTAGGAAAAAATCAAGAAAAAGCCCTGTAATCCGAGGGCAGATTCCCTATTTTGCTCTTTAAGTAGGAGGACGATGATGAAGATTTACGGTCTGAAAACATGCGACACCTGCCGCAAGGCGATCAAGGTGTTGCCGCAGGCGGAATTCGTTGATGTGCGCAAGGACGGTGTGCCGGACGATGTGATGGCGCAGGCGCAAGCGATCTTTGGCGACACGCTGACCAACACCCGCAGCACCACATGGCGGGCGCTGGATGACACCGCGCGGCAACAGCCACAAGCCACGCTTCTGGCCGCGCATCCCGCACTGATGAAGCGTCCGCTGATCGTCTCCGGTGACCGGATGTATCTGGGCTGGGATGCGGCCACCCGCGATGCGCTGGGCGTCGGCGCCTAGGATTATCGCCCCAAAACCCGGTGTCAAAGCTTCGAGCGGCGCATCGCTCTGGCTGCCGCATCCACGCTCAGCGGCCCCGCGCCCTTGATCACCAGCACCACCAGCAGCATCACCCAAAGGGCGCGCTGGTCGGCAATGGCCGCGCCCGCGACATGGTCGAACCACGCGCCGGTGGTCTTGGCGCCGACCTCGTGGCCAAAGATGTCGACATAGCTTTGCACCGCGACAAACCCGATCATCCCCAACGCACTCAGCCGTGTCAGCAGGCCGATGGTGATGAACAGCGGCAACACAAATTCAGCCCAGGTGCCCAGAACCGCCACCAGCCAATGCCCCGCACCCAATTGCGACTGGTCATAGCCTGCCGCTTCCATCGCCTTGGGGAAAATCTGCACATAGGCGGTGTCCGAAAGCCAGATCAGACCTGTAATGCCGTCGCCCAACTTGGTCAGCGCCGAAACCCAGAAATAGAACAGCAGCACTCCGGCAAAGATCAGGCGGGCCAACGTCGGCAGCAGCCAGTCCGCGCGTGCCAGCAGGCTGGAGTAGAATTGGGTCATGCGGAGTATTTCCCTGTTCGTCCGGTCAGGGCGTTCTGCGCAAACAGCAGCCCCATCGATGTGGCAATATCGCAGTTCGGGTCGACCGCATTGGCCGCATCCTGCGCTGCATCCAGCGTGGCGCCGGCCATCAACGCCGCGATCCATGCGCTTTGGGCGGGCGACAGGGGGTGCGGCGCGGGGTCGAATTCGGCGCGGGTGACCAGAACGTGCTGGGCCACGGGCTGTGGTTTTGGGGCAGCCTCTTCGGTGTTGAAACGCCAGATGTCGAACAGCGGCCAGACCGAGCTGATCAGATGGACCGTTGGTGCAAACACCAGTTGCGTATCTGCAAGCTGTTCTGGCGCAAGATCTGCCAGTGCCACAGCCTCTAGCGGTGTGCTGTCAGCAGCGTGGTATGACAAGCGCAAGGCCTGTTCCAGCCGCGCCACATCGCTCAGATACCCCAGATGCGCCAACTGAGGAACATCCGCCAGAAAGGCATCAAAGCCATCGCCATAGCGTTGCATGACCGGCTGGGTGGGCGGGTGCGCGCGGATGAAAGCTCCGGCAACGATGTCGAAATTGGCGGCCCCGATCAGCTTGCGCACCACCGGAAATCCTGCGCGCATCACGTCCGTCAGCGATTGCATCACGTTGTTGCGGTAAACGTCAAAGCGTTTGCCAGCTGCACCGCCATGCCCGTCGTGCAGCCCCTTTGGTGCGGGTTGATCTGGGTCCAGCAAGGCGCGGTAAAACGGCGTCATTCCAGCGCCAGCGCGTCTGCGATGCGGTCGGCCTCGGATCGCAGGGTGGGCCAGTCGGGCACGTCATTGTCCCATTCGACCAGCACGGGCAGGGGCCCTGTGCGCGCCAGCACGCGGGCCAGCAGCATCCAGACCGGACCCACCACCGGGGTGTCGTGACTGTCGATCAGCAGGCGTGCACCGTGTTCGTCCGCATCCTCGGCGTGGCCGCCCACATGCACCTCGCGCACGGCGTCAAGCGGATAGGCGTCGATATAGGCGTCGGCGCTGGTGCCAAGGTTGGTGGCCGAGATGAACACGTTGTTCACATCCAACAGCAGCCCACAGCCGGTGCGGCGCACCAGTTCGGCCAGAAACTCGGTCTCGGCCCATGTGCTGCTTTCAAAGGCCAGATAGCTCGACGGATTTTCCAGCAGCATCCGGCGGCCCAACGTGTCTTGCACCTGATTGATATGGGCGGCCACATGGGTCAGCGTCGCATCGGTATAGGGCAGGGGCAACAGGTCATTCATGAACTCGGCACCGTGGGTAGACCACGCCAGATGCTCGGAAAAACTGTCAGGTTTCAGCCAGTCGCACAGGTGTTTCAGCCGCGCCAGATGCTCTGTGTCCAGATCCTGCGCGCCGCCGATGCTCAGTCCCACACCGTGAACCGAGGTGGCAAACCGTTCGGACAGCGCACGCAACTGGGCAATCTGGCGTCCGCCATCGGCCATATAGTTTTCGGCATGAACTTCGATCCAGCGCACGGGGCCGGGATCGGTGGCCAGGCCCTGAAAATGCGCGGGCTTAAAGCCGACGCCGGGCGCGTTTGGCAATGTATCGGGTGTGCGGTGCGTGTCCAGCATGGGGGGTGGCCTTTTCCGCAGGGGGGCATCGGGCCGGATGCGGCCCGATGCGCAGCTGCCTTATGCGGGCAGGTCGCGGTTCAGTTCGTCCAGCGACCCTTCGCGCGGGGTGCCGTCTGCCATCGCGGGCAGTTCGATTTCGGTGCAGGTGCCCGCATCGACCAGCGTCCATGCGTTGCCCTGATAATCGACAGTCGAGGTGCCCGCGCAGGTGGTGCCTTCGCCCGCCTTGCACGAATTTTCGCCCGCCAGCGAGATGCCATAGCACTTTTCCTTGGTGGCGGCGCTGACGCCACCTGTCTGGGTGGCCATTGCGGCGGCGACAGCACCCAACAGGGCGACGGTTTTCATTGAATTCGACATCTTAAATCTCCCTAAAACACGTAATCCTGATCCGGACGCTTGCGGCCCTTGATGTCAGATTACCGTGGCACCCTTTACCCTACCACTCACGAGCCTGTGAGTCACAGCGGTGTTATTGAAAGCTGGCACAAGAGGGCAAATTTTACAGAACAGAAGTTAAATATTTCATCATGTCAGCGCCCGTTCGGGTCATGACGGGCGCATTGTAACAATTTCTGCGGCGCAGCACCGGACCTGCTGGGGGTGCCGCGCCAATTGTGTCAGTCTTTCAGGTCGGGCGGTGTGGCCTCAACAGCCAGCGCCTGCAACACGTCGTCCAGCGCTTGCACGCTGGTCTGTTTTTCGCCCAGACGCCGCACCGACAGCGTGCGTTCTTCGACTTCGCGCGCGCCCACGGCAAGGATCACAGGCACCTTGCCAACCGAATGTTCACGCACCTTGTAGTTGATCTTTTCGTTGCGCAAATCGGCTTCGGCGCGCACGCCTTTGGCCTGCAACGCTGCAACAACCTCTTGCACATAGTCATCCGCATCCGAAATGATCGACGCCACGACGACCTGACGCGGCGCCAGCCAGAATGGCAGTTTGCCCGCGTGCTCTTCGATCAGGATGCCGATGAACCGCTCGAACGATCCCAGTGTCGCACGGTGCAGCATAAAGGGTCGTGCCTTGGCCCCGTCCTGGGCGATATACGTGGCCCCCAGCCGTTCGGGCAGGTTCGGGTCAACCTGGAACGTGCCGCACTGCCAGACGCGTCCGATCGCGTCGGTCAGGTAAAAGTCCAGCTTGGGGCCGTAGAATGCACCGTCGCCTGCTTCCAACGTATAGGTGCGTCCGGTTTTTCGGATCGCCCCTTCCAGTGCGTTCTCGACGTAGTCCCACGATTCCTCGGTGCCGACCCGCTTTTCGGGGCGGGTGGCGAATTTGATCTCGAAGGTCGGAAAGCCCAGTTCGGCGTAGATATCGGCAAGGAATTCGATGAAACGGGCACATTCCGCTTCGATCTGGTCCTCGGTGCAAAAGATATGCGCGTCGTCCTGGGTAAAGCCGCGCACCCGCATGATGCCGTGCAGCGCACCCGATGGTTCGAACCGTGCGCACGAGCCAAATTCGGCCAGCCGCAGCGGCAGGTCGCGATAGGATTTGAGACCCTGATTGAACACCTGCACGTGGCAGGGGCAGTTCATCGGCTTCAGCGCGTTGATGCGGGTCGCGGCCTTGTTCTTGACTTCGGCGTCGTCATTCTCGCCATCGCGGCTCTCGTCGACCTCGACGATGAACATGTGGTGCTGGTATTTTTCCCAGTGACCCGATGCTTCCCACAGCTTGCGGTCCACGACCTGAGGTGTGTTGATTTCGCGATAGCCGCCCGCGCGCTGCTTGCGGCGCATGTAGTCCTGCAATTCGGTGTAGATGGTCCAGCCGTTGGGATGCCAGAATACCTGCCCCGGCGCCTCTTCCTGCATATGGAACAGTTCCATTTCACGGCCCAGCTTGCGGTGGTCGCGTTTGGCGGCTTCTTCCAGCATGTTCAGATGCGCGCGCAGCTTTTCCTTGCCGGTGAAGGCCACGCCATAGATGCGTTGCAGCATCTGGCGGCTGCTGTCTCCGCGCCAATAGGCACCGGCAATCGACATCAGCTTGAACGCGTCACCCGGAACCTGCCCGGTATGTTGCAGGTGCGGACCACGGCACAAATCCTGCCAGTCGCCGTGCCAGTACATGCGTAGCGGCTCGTCGCCCGGAATACCTTCGATCAGCTCGACCTTATAGGGTTCGTCACGGTCTTGGTAGTATTTGATCGCCACATCGCGGTCCCAGACCTCGGTGCGGACGGGATCGCGCTTGTTGATGATCTCTTTCATCTTCTTTTCGATGGCACCCAGATCTTCGGGGGTAAACGGCTCGGCGCGGTCAAAGTCGTAATACCAGCCGTCCTTGATCACCGGGCCGATGGTGACCTTGGTGTCGGGCCAGATTTCCTGTACCGCGCGGGCCATAATATGTGCAAGATCGTGGCGCACCAACTCGTTGGCCTGTTCTTCGTCCTGCATTGTGTGAATGGCGATCTGCGCATCGGCATGGATCGGCCACTGCAAGTCCCAGTGCTGGCCGTTGACGGTCGCGCTGATGGCTTTTTTGGCCAGTGATTTCGAAATGCTGTCCGCGACGGCGGCGGCGGTGACACCGGCCTCGTAGTCGCGTGCATTGCCATCGGGAAAGGTAAGGGAGACTTGGGCCATCTTGGCACTCCTCGTCAGTTTGGCGCCCACGGAACGCCCGGTTGCGGGTTATATGTGTGGCAGCCTTGTGGCGGGGCAGGGCGGCTGCGTCAAGTGGTTGAGGGCACCTTGGGTGACATTCGTGCCGACAGCAGCAAATGCACCAGTGCGACGGCCATGCCGCATGCCGCAGCGAAGCCCAGCGCAGACAGCCCTGCATGCAACAAAACCCAGCCGCCGATGGCCGACCCGACAGCGGCCCCCACATAGATTGCGGCGGCATTCAGCGCCAGCACCACGGTGGCCTGTGAACCGGCAAGCCCGATCAGCCGCGATTGCTGTGCTGCCATAAAGGCCCAGCCGGTCATCGACCAGATCACTGTCAGCGCCAGCAGCTGCACATTGGCAACCGGCAACAGCGAATAGACCGGAAGCAGGATAATCTGGCAAATGCACAGAGAAACCAGCGTGCGCCGCCATCCCAGACGGTCGGTCAGCAGCCCGCTGGCCAGATTGCCGATCACAGCACCCACACCGGTAACAGCCAGAACCAAGGTCACCCCGTCACGGCCATATCCCATCGTTTCGCTCAAAAGCGGGGCCATATAGGTGTAAAGAATATAGGTCGCCCCCAGAAAGGTGCTGGTGAACAGCACCGCAAGGATCATCCGCAGATTGCCCAGCACCGCGCCCAGATCCCGCAGCGTGGTCGGCTGGAATTTCAGACCGGCGGGCACATGGTGCCAGATCATCGCGATACACGGCAGAGCCAGCGCAACAACGCTCCAGAACCCCCAGCGCCAGCCGAAAGTATAGGCAATCCAGCTGCCCGCAGGCACACCCAGCACCTGTGCCACGCTGAACCCGAAAAAAACCATCGCTAGCACCCGCGCACGCTGCTCGGGCGGAAACAGGGCCGCAGCAGTGGCGGCGGCCACGGGGGTGAACAGGCCCGCACCCGCTGCGGCCAGAACACGGCCCCCGTTCAGCACCAACAACGAGGGCGCCAGCGCCGAGGCCAGCGCAGCCAGTCCGAACATCGACAGCCCCAACGCCATCACCCGCCGCCGCCCGATCCGGCCCGTCACGGCCACCAGCACCGGCGACAACACGGCATAGGCCACCGCATAGACGGTCAGCAATTGTCCGGCATGGGCGGGCGTAATCTTCAGGTCGGTGCCCAAGGGCTCAAGCATCCCGATGATAATAAATGCCCCTACGCCGATCAGGAAATTCGACAGGGTCAGGACAGGGATCAACATTTTCGGGGGCGCTTGCATGTCGCAACCTTTGCGTTGGCCACGCAGGAAGTGCAAGGCCCGCATTCACCATCGCCTTGCGCCTGCGCCGGGGCAAGATCCAGTAGGTACAAGATACCACGATCCCGCAATATTCGTGTTGAACGCGCCCGCATCCCTGCGCAGACTGCGGCCAAACCTGACCCAAGGAGCCGTCCATGCCCGACCCGCAGTTTCTGGAAACACCCCAAGGCCGCCGTATCGCCTATCACCTGACTGCGGGCGATGGCCCCTGCGTGGTATTTCTGGGGGGGCTAAAGTCCGACATGGAAGGCACCAAGGCCGTGCACCTCGAAACGTGGTGCGCCGCCAAAGGCCGCCCGTTCCTGCGGTTCGACTACTCCGGTCACGGCCAAAGCAGCGGCACCTTCGAGGAAGGCTGCATCGGTGACTGGGCCGAGGACACCGCCGCCGCGATCACCACTCTGACCACGGGCAAGGTGATCCTCGTGGGCTCGTCGATGGGCGGCTGGCAATCGCTGCTGTTTGCCCGTGCGCATCCCACTCGCGTCGCAGGGCTGGTTACCATCGCTGCGGCACCGGATTTCACCGAAGACGGCTATTGGGCGAATTTCACCGACGACCAAAAGACGGCGTTGGAACGCGACGGCCAGATCGCCATGCCGTCGGATTATATGGAACCCTTTATCATCACCAAACGCATGATCGACGATGGCCGCAGCCGACTGGTGCTGCGCGATCCGCTGCCGTTGCCCTTTGCGGTCCGCTGCCTGCAAGGCACCGCTGACAGCGCCGTCAGCACGCAAACCGCTGTGCGCCTGCTGAACCACGCCAACAGCCCCGACATGAGGCTGTTGCTGGTCAAGGACGCCGACCACCGCTTTTCCGACGGGCCGTGCCTTGGCCTGATCGAACAGGCAGTGACGGATGTCATTGCGGCGGCCGCGTGATGCACGTGCGCCCGGTTCTTGGTTGGCTCGGCATCGCGCTGATGACGGCGCTGGCCGCGCTGATTGCATTTGGCCCGCGCGAACCGGCGCCTCTGGATATGCATTTCGACCTTTCGCAGTTCGAAGACGGCGTTGCCGCCCATTTCGACCGCACCGAGGCCCGCTTTGACGACATCACTGCGGGCGCCGAGAAACGGGTGATCTGGGCCGGTGCGCCCGAACAAAAAACCGGCTGGTCGGTGCTTTATGTCCACGGCTTTTCTGCCACCTCCGAAGAAATCCGCCCCGTCCCCGACCGTGTGGCGCAGGCGCTGGGCGCAAACCTGATCTACACCCGCTTGCAGGGTCACGGACGCAGCAGCGCCGCGATGGGCGACGCCACGGTGGCAGGCTGGATGGCGGATATGGCCGAAGGTCTGGCCGCAGCAAAGACCCTTGGTGACAAGGTGATCCTGATCGGCACATCGACGGGCGCCACATTGATCACGGCGGCGGCGCAAAGCCCGATCGACATGGAGGGGGTGGCGGGTGTCGTCCTTGTCTCGCCCAACTATGGCGTCAATAATCCTTTTGCCCGCGTCCTGACATGGCCTGCCGCACGCATTTGGGCACCTTGGATCGCGGGCGAAACCATCAGCTTTACGCCGCGCAACGCGGCACAGGAAGAATACTGGACTACGTCCTATCCGTCCGTCGCAACCCTGCCGATGGGCGCGCTGATCAAGGCGGTGAACGCGTTGGATCACCGCCAGTTCCTGACGCCTGCCTTGTTCTGGTATTCGGACAACGATCAAGTGGTGCAGCCCGCTGCCACCGACCATGTGCGCCGCCGATGGGGCGCAGACTGGCACACGGTGGTCACGCGGGCCTACCCCGACCTCAAGCAGGGCGATGACCCTAACGCCCATGTGATCGCCGGCGATATCATGTCCCCGGGCCAGAACGATATGATGGTCTCGGGCATACTGGGCTGGATAAAGGAGATTGAATGATGGAACAGCGGATCAGCCTGATCACCCTTGGCGTGCGCGATCTTGCCGCGCAAACCGCATTTTACACCGCGCTGGGCTGGCAACCGGTGGACAGCCCCGACGGGGTCGTGGCCTTTGACCTGATCGGACAGACGCTGGGTCTGTACCCGCTTGAGGATCTGGCGCGGGACATGGGTCTGCCGGTAGACGCGCTGGGGCACGGAGCGGTGACGCTGGCCTATAACGTGCGGGACAAAGAGCAGGTCGCGCCGCTGTTGGCACAGGCCGAGGCGGCGGGTGCGCGCATCCTGAAACCTGCGCATGATGTCTTCTGGGGCGGGCATATCGGTTACTTTGCCGACCCCGAAGGGCACATCTGGGAAATCGCCCACAATCCCTTTGCCCCGCTGGCACCAGACGGCGCATTTCAATGGAACGGGGCCGTCTGATGCGCCCGCCCCGCAGTATGCGCGGGCTGGAGAACCTCGGGCGTGTGCGCCTGTCAAAACATTTCTACATGCGCGATTTTCTCTATTCCGAGATCGGCAGCCTGCATGGCATCGCCAACGTGCCCACCGATCCCGACCTTGCTATCGCCAACGGGCGCGCGCTGTGTCGCGATCTGCTGGACCCGCTGACCGAAACCTTCGGGCGGCTGGCGATCCGGTCTGGATACCGGTCGCCCGCGCTGAACCGCTTTGGCAATGAAAACGGGCTGAATTGTGCGCGCAATGACAACCCGATGGAATGTCATATCTGGGATCGGGCAGGGGGTGCGCAGGCCATTGCAGGCACGTCACTTGCGATCCCGTGGTTTGCCGATCGCTATGCGCAGGGGCGCGACTGGCGCGATCTGGCGTGGTGGCTGCATGACCATCTGCCCTATTCGGCGATCTGGTTCTTTCCCAAGCTCTGCGCGTTCAATCTGGACTGGCGGCCCACGCCGCTGCGCACCATATCCAGCTATATCGCGCCCAAGGGGATGTTGCTGCGCGCAGGCGCCGAACCGGACGAGGAGCCAAAGCAACGCCGCACACGCTATGCAGATTTTCCGGCCTTTCGCGGATTGGTCCTGTAATAGCCAGGGGGCTGGTTTCCGCTTGATCCGGCGTGGGTTAACCCTTGTAGCAGGCCCGCGCATACGACATGCTGCCCTGCAAAAGCTGCACGAACAAGCGCGAGACAGGCATGGCCGAACCTTTGGTTCTAATCCCCGGAATGATGTGCGACGCGCGACTTTACGATGCGCAGATCGCTGCCTTTTCCAACGAGATTTGCGTGACCCTCGCACCGGTAACCCAAGGCGAGCGGATCGAGGAGATTGCATCGAACCTGCTGGACCAGTTGCCCAAACGCTTTGCATTGGCGGGCTTGGGACTTGGCGCGATGGTGGCGATGGAGATTTTGCGCCGCGCCCCCGACCGCGTCAGCCGCATCGCGTTGATCGCGACCAATGCGCAGGCCGAAACACCGCAAAACGCCGCCGCCCGCGAGTTGCTGATTGTCGGCGCACGGTCGGGACGGCTGGACGAGGTGATGCGCACGCAATTGAAACCAGAGCATCTGGCCCCCGGCACTGCCCGTACAACTGTGCAGGCACAGGTGGCCAGAATGGCACAGGCGCTGGGGCCAGAGGTGTTTGTGCGCCAGTCGCGCGCCATGCAACGCCGCCGCGACCAGCAAAGCACGCTGCGCAAATGCAAGGTTCCGACGCTGGTGATGTGCGGGGCACATGACACGCTGACACCGGTCAAGCATCACAGTTTTATGGCTGAACTGATCCCCTATGCGAAACTGGTCGTGCTTGAGGGAGCGGGGCATTTGCCACCGCTGGAACAGCCCCAAGCGACCAGCGCGGCGCTGAGGGACTGGATGAAGCAGCCACTGGTTCTGCGCAGCTGACACAGTGATGTCGGGAAAACGGCAAACGGCCCGACCCCGCAAGAGGGCCGGGCCGCGTCTTCAGTGCGATTAGGCCGCGTAGCCCAGTTTCGCGACGTGAATTTCAAACGTCGGGTGCATTTCCGCACCGATCACCTCGGGTTTGTGGTGACGGTAGATCGAGCGCCAGTATGGCTGCACAATCACACCTTCGTCCTGCATGATCTTTTCCAGCTTGGCCATCACTTCGCGGCGCTCGTCCGCATTGGCAATGGCCAGCGCATCGCTCAGCAGGCCGTCGAACTCGGCGTTGGAAAAGGCGCTTTCGTTCCATGCTTCGCCCGACCGGTAGGCCAGTGCCAGAACCTGCACGCCAAGCGGGCGCTGGGCCCAGTCGGTGGACGACAGCGGATACTTGAGCCAGTCGTTCCAGAAGGTCGAACCGGGCAGGATCGTGCGTTTCACGCTGATCCCCGCATCGCGCAGCATGGCGGCAGCGGCGTCGGTGGTGTCCTTGCGCCATGTGTCGTCGATCGAAATCAGCTCGTGTTCAAAGTCACCCAAGCCCGCTTCTTCCATCAGCGCCTTGGCGGCGGCGGGGTCAAAGACAGGTGCGGGCAGCTCTGCATATTCGGGGTGGATCGGCGAGACGTGGTGGTTTTCGGCCACACGCCCATTGCCGGCAAAGCCCAGCTCCAGCAGCACCTTGTTGTCGATTGCCATCGCCAATGCACGGCGCACGCGCGCGTCGGCATAGGGTTTGACGCCATCAACTTCCGCTGCCTGATTGGCGCGGATCACAACGGTGTTGGCGGTGACAGCTTCGGACTTGCTCCAGCCGATGTCGTCCATGATCGGGATGAATTCACCGATGCTTTCATAGACCATGTCCACCTCGTCCGAGTCGACGGCCGCCACGATGCTGGCCTGATCGGTGCCAAAGTCCAGATATTCGATACGGTCCAGATAGGCGCCTTCTCCCCACCAGTTGTGGTCTTCGTTCTTGACCAGCACTGCGCGCACGCCAACCTCGAATTCTTCGGGCAGGTAGGGGCCTGTGCCGATGGGATTGTCCAGCGGATCACCGTTAAAGCTTGAGTGGACGATGGCCGCCGGATAGTCGGAAAAGCCTGCGATCAGGGTAATGTCGGGTTTGCCAGGTGTCAGTACGACGGTTGTGTCGTCTGCCACAGTGATCGCGCCGTCGCGGGCCTTGCCGGTTTCTTCATCCACCAGCGACGACATGCGCGAGGCCATCGAATTGCCTTCGACGCCCTTTTCGCACCAGCGCGCGATGTTGAAGGCCACGTCTTCGGCGGTAAAGGCGTCGCCATTGCTCCATGTCACACCGGGGCGGACCTTCAGCGTATATTCGGTGGCGTCGTCGTTGACCTCCCAGCTTTCCAGAAGCGCGGGTTTGAAACTGCCGTCGACCTGGTATTCAACCAGATACTCCAGATAGCCGCGGGTAAAATTCGACATCTGTGGCCAGTCAAAGGTGCGCGGATCTTTCAGCGCCTTAACCGAAGATTCGATGCGCAGGGTGCCGCCCGACTGGGCGTGGGCCGCGGCATGTACCGGCTGGACCAGACCCAAAAGCCCATAGGCGGCGCTGGCACTGACGCCCAATGCGGTGGCGCGGGTCATGAACTCACGGCGTGACAGGGTGCCTGCGGCAACTTCGTCCGCGTAATCGCGTGCGGCGGGGTGAATGGTTTTGGAAAATGTCATGAAACTCTCATCTGTTCTCGTGAGGAGTCTAAAGCGACCGGCCATCGCTGACCCTGATCGCTCCGAGCACGGTCATCGCACTCTGTCGTCGTAAGAAATAGAATAGCACAAACGCGACAATTTCAACAAATACGACACCGCACACAAAAAATGTGCGCCTCCGGTGTCGGAGAGGCGCACATTCTGGTCGTCAGATATGTCCAAACGCGTCAGACGGGTACGTCGGTCGATCCGTTCTTGCGCACTGCTTTGGGCGCTGCGTCCGGCTTGTGCGTGGTGTTTGCGGCGCTTTTAACGGACGCGCTGGCAGCGCTGTTCTTGTTGATGAACTCCAACACCATCGGACGGATATTGTTGCGCCAGCTGCTGCCTGCAAAAATGCCGTAGTGACCGGCACGCGGTTCCACGTGGCTGGCCTTTTTCGAGTCGGGCAGACCTCTGCACAGGTTCAGTGCCGCGATGCACTGGCCGGGGGCGGTGATGTCGTCGGCGCCGCCTTCAACGGTTTTCACGGCAACGGTAGTGATCTTGCCCATGTCGACGGCGCGGCCCGCGACCACGAATTCGTTCTTGGCGATCTCGTGGTTCTGGAAGATGCGCTCGACCGTGGACAGGTAGAATTCAGCGGTCATATCCATCACGGCCAGATATTCATCGTAGAATTCGTTGTGCTTGTCATGGTCCGACGCCTCGCCTCGGGCAACGCGCGCGATCTGGTCCGTGAACGCCTTGGCGTGCGTTTCACCGTTCATCGAGATAAACGACGAAAGCTGCAGCAGACCCGGATAAACATTGCGGCCCACCCCTGCGAACTTAAAGCCGACACGCTGGATCATCATTTCTTCAAGCTGGCCCATCGTGACACTGTGGCCAAAGTCGGTGACTTCGGTCGCAGCAGCACGCGGGTCGATCGGGCCGCCGATCAACGTCAGGCTGCGTGGTTGGGCTTCGGGTTCTTCTTCCGCCAGATAGGCGGTGGCGGCCAAGGTCAGCGGTGCGGGCTGGCAAACAGCGATTACGTGGATGTCGGGGCCCAGATGTTTCATAAAGTCGACAAGGTAGAGCGTGTAATCCTCGACGTCGAACTTGCCAGCGCTGACGGGAATGTCGCGGGCATTGTGCCAGTCGGTGATGTAGACGTCACAGTCGGGCAGCAGCGAAATCACGGTTTTGCGCAGCAGCGTGGCATAGTGGCCCGACATGGGGGCAACCAGCAGCACGGTGGGTTTTTCTTCGACGCGCCCCTGAACTTCAAAGTGGATCAGGTCGCCAAAGTCGGCCTCGACAACTTTCGAGATCGAAACAAGATGATCTTTGCCGTCTTTCGCGGTGAAGTGGGGGATGTTCCAGTCAGGTTTCACAACCATACGCTGGAAACTACGTTCCGTTACTTCGCCCCATGCACGCATCCATTCGAACGCAGGGTTTGGGATCATGGAAAAGGCAGGGTATGATCCCATTGCAAGGGCCGAGGCGCCAAGCCATTGATTCGTCGTTCTGATTGTCTCCATCAGATCGTAGGTGGCCATGTTACGCATTTCGGGTCTCCTGTTCTGCCGGGTGTGCCCGGCGCAGTCGTCGCATTCCTCCCCGAAGTCGGCGACGTTAAATATTAGTTAACTTACTACATAATGCTGCAACTGCAAAGTACGAGGTTCGTTTTCAAGATGACAACAAAAAACACAGCATCTGGTGAACTGTCAGACGAAACCATCGACAAATTGACAGAAAACCTTGCCAAGGTTGAAGAACTTCGGGAGCGTCTGTCAAAGGTTATGACGCATCGCAGCACACATAACGCTGCGTTAGATGGCCCGAATCAAGAGCTGTTTGGCAAGGCAGCGACGGCCTATTGGCAGGATGCGGTCCATAATCCGGCCAAGTTGATCGAACAACAAATGGGGTACTGGTCCAAGACGATGGCGCATTTCGTCGAGGCGCAAAAGGCGCTGACCCAAAAGGGACTTTCTGCCCCCGAAGACCACGGACCCGAGGACCGCCGTTTTGCCAATCCGATGTGGAACCATCACCCCTATTTCAACTTCGTCAAACAGCAGTACCAGATCAACTCTTCTGCCCTGCTTGAGGCTGTGAACGCTGTCGAGGATATGGACCCCGCCGAAAAACGGCGGCTGGGCTATTTTACCCGTCAGATCGTCGACCTGATGAGCCCGACCAATTTTCTGGCCACCAACCCCGACGCGCTGGAAAAAGCCGTGGCCACCGAAGGCCAGAGCCTGATCGACGGGTTGGAGAATCTGATCAAGGATCTGGAAAATAACAATGGCGAGCTGGTGGTCAAACTGGCCGACGAGCAGGCCTTTGACATTGGCAGCAACATTGCCTCGTCACCCGGCAAGGTCGTGTTTCGCAACCGTATGATGGAGGTGATCCAATACGCCCCCACCACCGACGAAGTCCACGCTACGCCGCTGATCATTTTCCCGCCCTGGATCAACAAGTTCTACATCCTTGACCTGAAAGCCCAGAATTCACTGGTCAAATGGATCGTCGATCAGGGTTACACCCTGTTTATCGTCTCGTGGGTGAACCCCGATGCGTCCTACCGCGAGGTGGGCCTCGAGGAATATGTCGAAGAGGGCTATCTGACGGCCATCGACGAGGTGAAGAAAATCACCGGCCAGAAACAGGTGAACGCGATCGGCTATTGTATTGCGGGCACGACGCTGTCGATGACCCTGTCGATTATGAAACAGCGTGGCGATACTTCGGTAAAATCCGCCACTTTCTTTACCGCGTTGACCGATTTCAGTGATCAGGGCGAATTTGCCCCGTTCCTGACGAACGATTTTATCGATGGCATCACCGCCGAGGTCGAAGACAAGGGCGTGCTACCTTCGGTTATCATGGCGCGGACGTTTTCGTTCCTGCGTTCAAATGATCTGGTCTATGCACCCGCGATCCGCAGTTACATGATGGGCGAAACACCTCCGGCGTTTGATCTGCTGTTCTGGAACGGGGATGGCACCAACCTGCCAGCCAAGATGGCGCTACAGTATCTGCGTGGTCTGTGTCAGGAAGACCGTCTTGCCCGTGGCGAGATGGAGTTGCTGGGTCACAAACTGACGCTTGCTGATCTTGATCTGCCGATCTGCGCCATCGCCTGCGAGACCGACCACATCGCCCCGTGGAAGGACAGCTTTCGCGGTGTGCAACAGATGGGATCCAAGCAAAAGACCTTTGTGATGACCCAGTCGGGCCACATCGCTGGCATCGTCAATCCGCCATCCAAGAAAAAATACGGCCACTACACCAATACGGATATGACCGGTGATCATAACCATTGGCTGGAGGGTGCGCAGTTCCATGACGGGTCATGGTGGCCGCGTTGGGGAGCATGGTTGAAAAAGCGGTCAGGCAAGATGATTCCCGCCCGCACACCCGGCGATTCTTCACACCCAGCACTGTGTGACGCGCCCGGCACCTATGTCTCGAACAAGCCAAAGGCCTGATATTCCCCGCGAATTACCCTGGGTCAACTTTATTTTGCTGCATTGCAGCATTTTCCTTGCAATGCCGCAGTGCAGCATCTATATTCCTTTCAGACGCCGAACGCGGGGATGCCCCGCAAAGCAACCCGGAAGGACAATACAATGGCTAAGACACAAGATATGACCGCGATGTTCAAAGACATGATGGGTGCATTCCCAGTCGACACCGCCGCGATGGAAGATGCTTTCAAATCCGCGACCACACTGAACGAAAAACTGTCCGGTGTCGCGCTGGAAGCTGCAGAGAAATCCACCGAAGTGTCCAACAAATGGACCAAGGAAACTCTGGCCAAGCTGGCAGACATGTCGAAAGCGAAATCCGAGCCCGCAGATTATGCCAAAGCAATGACCGAATTCGCTTCGTCCACTGCTGAAGTCGCTGCCGAAAACATGGCCGCCTTCGCCGAAATCGCCAAAAAAGTTCAAATGGAAACCGTTGAACTGATGATGGCCGCTGGAAAAGACATGAGCGAAGAAGCTCAGACAGCGATGAAAAAAGCTTCGACAGACGCACAAGCGGCTGTGAAAAAAGCGACAGCGAAGTAAGTCGTTAGACATAACCGCGCGATTTCCTCCCTGTTATTCGCGGTAAGTCAGGGTGGGTTCCGAAAGGAGCCCGCCCTTTTTTTATGCCGTACGCCCTTGGGATGATGATCTGATGGAATACAGATGCCGTGCATCGCAGCTTGGTGGATGAATTCCTTTCCATTTGCGGTTTCGCCCCCTAAGCTGCAATGCAGCACGTAGTCTGGGGAGGATTTTCCGTGACGACAAAAGACAAACCATTGCTGATCAAGCGGTACGCCAGCCGCAGGCTCTATAATACAGAGACATCCGATTATGTGACGCTCGAAGATATTTCGGGTTTTATCCGCGACGGACGCGAGGTGCAGATCGTTGATCTGAAATCCGGCGACGACCTGACGCGCCAATATCTTTTGCAGATCATCGCCGAACACGAAAGCCGCGGCGAAAGCGTTTTGCCGGTGGATGTGCTGAATGATCTTGTGCGTAGCTACATGGGCGGCAACGCCAGCGTTGTCCCGCAATTCCTTGAGGCGTCCTTTGAGATGCTGCGCAGCGGTCAAAGCCGTATGCTGGAGAATATGGGTGCGATGAACCCGATCGCCAAAATGCCGGGACTCGAGGCGATGCAGGCCCAGCAGGCGGCCTTTGTCAAAGCGATGACAGGCGGGATCGGCGGCATCGGCACCAACTGGACCACGGCCCCCGACATGGACACATCAGAAGCGGGCGCCGAGGAAGAACCGGCAGAAGATCTGGATGCGATCAAAAAGCAGTTGGCCGAACTTCAGGCCAAGCTGTCGAAGCTGAAGTAAGGTTTTCGAACGCGGGGGCATGTCGAAACGCCCCACGGTATGCACGCAAAAGGCGGCCCGCTAGGCCGCCTTTTTTGTTGTCCGTGAGTGATCGAAATCTCAGGTTCCGTACGCCAGCGTCTGTCCAAAGGCAGCCTCGGCCGCGCCCAGCAGAATGTCGGCCACGCTGTCTTGCTCGGCGCGGGTCAGATGCACGGGCAGGCGCACGTCGCAGGCGCGCATCAGCATCGCGCGTGTTTGCGGCAGCTCGGGCAGGTCTTTGATAAATTTCCAGTTCCAGAAGGCGCGCGCATTATCGTCGCTCAGGCCAAAGACCTGCACAGTGACCCCTTGGGTCTTGGCCGCGGCGACAAAGTCCAACACCTGCGCGTCGGTGACGCCCTGTACGTTGAACTGGATCGAATCCGGTGCGCGCGTTTCGGGTGCCAGCGGAGCGGGCACGTCGATCCAAGTGCTGCCGTTCAACAGTGCCGCAACATGGTCGTGCCCCGCCAGCCCGTCAGTCACACGGCGCGCCAGTTCGGGCAGTTGCGGGCGGATCACGGCGGCGCTGAGGTTGCCCATACGCAGATTGTAAAGGGGCAGGGTGTTTTGATGCTTGGCAAAGGCCTCTTGCAGAACCGGATGTTTTTTCCAGTTGTGTTCGTAGGCACCCGACATGATCACGGCGCGTGCCACCAGATCGGCGTCGTCGGTGACCAGAATGCCGCCTTCGCCTGCGTTGATCATTTTGTAGGACTGGAACGAAAAACAGCCGATGCGGCCAATCGTGCCGATCTTGCGGCCATGCCAGAGGGTGCCCAGCGAATGTGCCGCGTCTTCGATCACCGGAATACCGGCGGCGTCGCACAGGCCCATGATCGCGTCCATATCGGATGTATGGCCCCGCATGTGGCTGATGATCACGGCGCTGACATCTGGCAACTTGGCTGTGAAATCAGCCATGTCGACACGGTAGTTGTCGCCCACTTCGCACAGCACAGGCAGACAATCCGCATGGATCACCGCCGAGGGCACAGCGGCAAAGGTAAATCCTGGGATCAGCACCCGCGCATCGCGCGGCAGGTTCAACGCCTTGAGCGACAGGAACAGCGCGGCTGAACACGACGAGACAGCCAACGCATATTTGCTGCCCATCATCTGCGCAAACTCGGCCTCAAGCAAGGTCACCGGCGCATCTGCGGCGGCAGTATAGCGGAACAGGTCGCCCGTTTGCAAAAGCCGGTCAATCTCGGCCTTGGCGGCGTGGGGGATCGGTTCGGCGTGATGCATGTTTGGCAGGGACATATTTGCATTTCCTTAACTGCGGTTTTCAATTTCGTAAAACAGTTAAGAACAAAAGGAAACGGTTTTGTGACGCGACACCACATTTCGGCGGTGTTGCGTCGTTTTGTCCAGATGGTGAATCAGGGGTCAGACGCCTAAACGGTCGCGCAACGCATACCATGTCATCGCCAGCGCCAGCAGGGGGGCGCGCATTGCAGGTCCGCCGGGGAAGGGCACCGAGGGGATCGCGGCCATCGCATCAAACCCGTCGCTTTGTCCCTGAATGGCCAGCGCCATCAACTGACCTGCATGGGTGGCCGTTCCCAGTCCGTGACCGGAATAGCCCGACGCAGACAGCACATTGGGCGCGACCCGCGCCAGATAGGGCAGGCGTTTCATGGTGATGCCCAGCGTACCGCCCCAAGCATAGTCGATCCGCACGTCTTTCAGGTGCGGGAACACCACAGACATCGGCGCGCGTACCTTGGCCGGAATATCGGCGGGGAACTTGTAGCCATAGCTTTCGCCTCCACCAAATAGCAGGCGGCCATCGTGGCTGAGCCGGAAGTAGTTGACGACAAAGCGGCTGTCGGCCACGGCCACGTCCCGACGCAGCACATCTTTGGCAGCAGCGCCAAGCGGTTCTGTCGCGGCGATGAAATTGTTGATCGGCATGACCCGCGCCGCCGTCTTGCGTTCAAGCCCGCCCAGATAGCCGTTGCAGGCCAGAACCACATGATCGGCCACCACCCGGCCGCCGTCCGTGCGCACGGTGGCCTTGGCCCCGTGGTCGATGTGATGGGCAGCAGAGCCTTCGAATATCCGTACGCCCGCCGCCTTGCAGGCCCGCGCCAGCCCCAACGCCAGATTCAACGGGTGCAGATGTGCGGCGTCCTTGTCCAGAATACCGCCGCAATAGTCGGGCGAGGGGCAGATGTTTTCAGCAAAACCCGCTGCGTCGAAGGTCTCGATCGCACATCCATAGACACGTTCCATATGCGCCGCATAGTCGTGCAACCCTGCGACATCCGACTTGTCCGACGCGCTCCACGCGATGCCGGATTTCAGGTGGCAGTCGATCCGGTGTTTGGAAATCAGGCTTTTGACCAGATGCTTGGAATCCTCTCCCAAATCCCACAGCTTGCGCGCAGCATCAAGGCCGACCATCTTTTCCAGCTTGGGCTGCTCGACCCGCTGGCCCGACCCCAACTGCCCGCCATTGCGACCGGATGCGCCGAATCCCACACGCTGCGCATCGATCAGCACCACGTCGCGGCCCGCTTCGGCCAGATGCAGCGCCGCCGACAGGCCGGTATAGCCGCCACCCACCACACAGACATCCGCCTTGGTCTCGCCTTTCAGCGGGGCAAAGGGGGGCAGGGCATTTGCAGTCGCGGCGTACCAGCTATCGGGATAGGTTCCGAAGGTATCATTGGCATAAAGCAGGTTCACGGGGGCGGCTCTTTTCGTTAGGCGTTTAGCAGCAGGTGTTCGCGTTCCCACGGGCTGATGACTTGCAGGAATTCGTCATATTCGGCACGTTTCACGATGGAATACACGCGGCCAAAGTCCTGCCCCAACACCTCTTGCAATTTATCGGCAGCATCGAACCCTTCCAGCGCTTGTCCCATATCGCGTGGAATGTCGCCCTCGCCTTCATAGGCATCGCCCTTGAATTCCGGCTTGGGCTGCGTCGCTTCGACCATACCCAGATAGCCGCAGGCCAGCGAAGCAGCGATCCCCAGATAAGGGTTGCAATCCATGCCCGCGATGCGGTTTTCCACCCGCCGCGCGGCAGGCGACGACAGCGGTACGCGGATGCCCGTGGTTCGGTTGTCGCGGCCCCATTCCAGGTTGATCGGTGCTGCGTGGTCTTTCACATAGCGCCGGTAGCTGTTCACATAGGGGGCCATCACCGCCAGCGCGTCGGGCATGTGGTTCTGCAAACCTGCGATGAAATGGTAGAATTCGGGCGTTTCGGCACCATCAGCGTCGGAAAAGATGTTGTCGCCGGTCTTGGCGTCCAGCACCGAATGGTGGATGTGCATGGCCGATCCGGGTTCTTGCGCGATGGGTTTGGCCATAAAGGTGGCGAAACAGTCGTGGCGCAATGCGGCCTCACGGATCAGACGTTTGAAGTAGAAGACTTCGTCCGCCAGTTTGATTGGATCGCCGTGGCGCAGGTTGATCTCCAACTGGCCCGCGCCGCCCTCTTGGGTGATGCCGTCAATCTCGAAACCCTGTGCCTCGGCGAAATCGTAGATGTCGTCGATCACCGGGCCGAATTCGTCCACTGCTGTCATCGAATAGGCCTGACGCGCAGCAGCCGGACGACCCGAGCGGCCCATCATCGGCTCGATTTCCTTGGCTGGGTCGATGTTGCGCGCCACCAGATAGAATTCCATTTCGGGAGCCACGACCGGTTCCCATCCCTTGTCGCGGTACAGTTGCACCACACGTTTCAGTACGTTGCGCGGGCTGAACGGTACAGGATTGCCGTCGCGATCAAAGGCGTCGTGGATCACCTGCAACGTCCAATCGCCCGTCCACGGGGCGGCGGTGGCGGTGTCCATGTCGGGGCGCAGGATCATGTCACGCTCGATAAACCCGTCGGCACCTGCCGCTTCGCCCCAGTCGCCGGTGATGGTCTGGAAAAAGATGCTGTCGGGCAGGTGGAAATAATCTTGTCGGACGAATTTCGACGCAGGCACCGCCTTGCCGCGGGCAATTCCGGGCAGATCCGATACGATACATTCCACTTCATCAAGGCGGCGGCCTTCCAGATAGGCCTGTGCAGCTTCGGGGAGGTTTTCCAACCAGCTTTTATCGGCCATTATGTTCTCTCTTTCTTGAAAAATTCGGCCATGAATGTGCCGATTTCGGCGCTGTTGTCTGCGTCTTTCAAATGGCTGGCGGCGTCTTGCAACTGCGCGTCCGGCACGACGCCGGGGCCGCGGTGACGGATCAGCCCGTCGATCACACCGCTGTCGAATTCCGGATGCGGCTGGATCGACCAGATTTTGTCACCGTACAACAGCGCCGCCGTGGCGCAAAAATCGCTGGCACCGACGATGCGGGCACCGGGGGGCACTTCGACGACTTGATCCTGATGCCATGCGTTCAGCGCCATCTTGGCCCCGTGCATGTCATATTCGGTGCGCCCCACCGACCAGCCACCGTCGTATTTGACAACCTTGCCGCCCAAGGCCTGCGCGATGATCTGGTGGCCAAAGCACACACCAATCAGCGGCTGCCCTGCGTCGCGGATATCGCGGATAAAGGCTTCAAGCGGGGGGATAAACGGCAGATCTTCATAGGCGCCGTGCTTTGATCCTGTGATCAGCCAACCGTCTGCGTCTTGGGGGCTGTCGGGAAATTTCATATCCACCACATCGAAGGTCACGAAATCCAGATCGTGGCCCCCGAGCAGTCGGTGGAACATTGCGTCATAGTCGCCGTGGTCTTTGAGTACTTCCGCTGCGGCGTGGCCGGTTTGCAGAATGCCGATCTTCATGGGTCACCTGATTTGATCAAATTTGCGCAGGGGTCGCGCATATGCATCCCCCGCCATTTTCTCTTTTACACGGTATCGAGATAAATTTCGACCCGTTCGTCGGGGCTCAACTCTTCCATGTATTTGGCCTCTTGGCGTTTGGTCATGGTAAAGTTGCGGATCAGGCCGGGGGCAAAGATGCGGGCGATCTCGGGGCTGGTTTCAAAAGTGTCGATGGCCTTGATCCAGCTTCCGGGCACCTGCGGCAGATCCTGATCATAGCCGTTGCCGGTAATCGGCGCAGGCGGTTCGATCCGGTCTTCCAGACCGTTCAGGGCGGCCCCCAGCACGGCAGCAACCGACAGATAGGGGTTCACGTCGCCGCCCGCCTGACGATGCTCGATCCGGCGCGCGGCAGCGGCACCCGATGGCACGCGGATGGCCGCCGTGCGATTTTCATAAGCCCATGCCACGCCGGTGGGTGCGTGGGCACCGGGCACCAGCCGGTCAAAGCTGTTGTGATGCGGGGCAAAGATCAGCGTCGAACCGGGCATCGCAGCCAGACAGCCCTGCACTGCAAAGCGCAGCGCGTCCGACCCGCGTTCGGTCCCGTCGTTGAAGATGTTCTTGCCGTCCTTGTCCAGAACCGAAAAGTGCATATGCAAACCGGAGCCCGCGTAGTCTTCATAGGGTTTGGCCATAAACGACGCGGCAAAGCCGTGTTTGCGCGCCAATCCTTTGACCAGCATCTTGAATAACCACGCATCATCTGCCGCTTTCATCGCGTCGGGCTGGTGCATCATGTTGATCTCGAACTGGCCCAGACCTGCCTCGGAAATGGCGGTGTCTGCGGGAATATCCATCGAATCGCAGGCGTCATAAAGCTCGGTAAAGAACTGGTCGAACTGGTCCAGTGCCCGCAGGCTGAGGATTTCGCCCGCCACGCGGCGCTTGCCGGACCGAGGCGAGACCGGCACCCGCAGATCACGGCCCGAGTCGTCGATCAGAAAAAATTCCAGTTCAACCGCAACCACAGGCGTCAGCCCCAGATCGGTAAAGCGTTGCTGCACAGCGGCCAGCGCATGACGCGGATCACCCTCGAAGGGGCGGCCGTCTTCGTGGAACATCCAGATCGGCATCAGCCCTGTGGGGGTGTCCAGCCACGGCATCCGCACAAAGCCGCGATCGGTGGGCTTCAACACGCCGTCGCGATCGCCGCTTTCCATCACCAGCGGGCTGTCGTCGATGTCTTCGCCCCAGATATCAAGGTTCATCACCGACATGGGAAAGCGTGTGCCGTCTTCGATGACCTTGTCGGCAAAGCGCACAGGCACGCGTTTGCCGCGCGGTTGTCCGTTCAGATCTGAAGCCGCAACGCGGATGGCGCGGATGTCGGGATTGGATTTCAGCCAGTTGTCCATGAGTGCTCTCAAATTATTCAGCTACTGAATAGCCCTGCCAGGGGTGGAAAGTCTATGTAATTTGATCAAAAGTTTGCGCAGGTCGTCAAGAGGCCTGTTTTAGATCAATTTTAAAGCGGTCCTAGCGGATCAGGTTCATCCGGAATTTCAGCCGCGTGCGTGTGTTCGCAGGCAGATGCCGGTTCAGCCGTTTGTTGATCACCCCGAACAGGGCGACAATCACCAGCGTCAGCAGGATAAAATACCCTGCAAGGATCGGGTAAGGCACAAAGGGGTTAAAGGTCTTGTCCGCGAAATAGCTGGCGTAATACAGCGCGTCGCCGCGTTGTTGCCATGCGGGAAAGCCGCTGAAGAACACCAGCGTGGTGGCATGAAACAGAAAGATCGCTTCGTTGGTATAGGCAGGCCATGCCAGCCGCAGCATCGTCGGCCAGATGATCCGCCGGAAGCGTGGCCAGCCCGACATGCCGTAAGCGTCGGCCGCTTCGGTGTCGCCTTTGGGGATGGATTGCAACGCGCCATAGAAAATTTCGGCGGTATAGGCTGCGGTGTTCAAAAACAGAACGATCAGCGCCCCCAACCATGCGGCGGTGAAGTTGGTAAAGACCGGCGAGACATTTTTGAGCGACAAAAACAGGAAGTAGGCAAAGAAAAACTGGATGAATAGGGGCGAGCCCCGGAATATGAAGATGAACCATTCCGCAGGCTTGCGCAGTGAACGTCGCGGCGATGCCTTGGCCACGGCCAGTAGGGTGGCCATAAAAAATCCGGTCAGCAGTGCGCAGACGCCGAAATAGACATTCCAGATCATCCCGGACCCGATCAGCGTGACCTGTTCGCATAAGGTGAAATCAGAACGCGGTAGCAGCCGTTCGCCAAAGCCCAGCGACCGGAAGGCGTAGGACTGAATGGTCTCGATGCAGCTCATGCCGCTTTCCTTTGGGCTTCGCCGCCAGCGGTTGCCTGTCCGCGCGTCAGTCGCGCCATCAGGCGGCCCAGCAGGATTTCAGACACTTTGGTCATCAGCAGATAGAACACCAGCAAGGCCAGAAAATACCACATTCGCCAGTCGCTATGCGGATAGCTGGTAAAGGCCGGTGTCTTGGTGCCGCCCAGTTCGCGTGCCCAATAAACGATGTCTTCGATGCCCAGCAGGAACAATAGCGGCGTGGCCTTGATCAGCACCATCCACAGGTTCGACAGGCCGGGCAGGGCAAAGACCCACATTTGCGGCACTAGGATGCGCCAGAAGGTCTGACGCTGGGTCATGCCATAGGCTTCGCCGGTTTCCAGCTGCGCACGTGGAACGGCCCGCATTGCACCAAACAGCACATTGGCTGCAAAGGCGCCAAAGACGATGGCAAAGGTTATGACAGCAAGGCCGAAAGCATAGGTTTCGTGCATCCACTCGGGGCTGCTGCCCAAAGGCAGCTTGGCCGCCTGACACACGATAAAATCATTGCCCTGACGCACCGGCTGGTCCCACCCGGGGCACAGAACGCGGTGGCGGGTGTATTCAAACAACTGGTCCAGCGCGATCACGAAGAACAGGAAAAACGCAATGTCCGGCACGCCGCGCACCACGGCGATGTAGCCTTTTCCCAGCCAAGACAGGGGCGTGAAGCTGGTCCGCGCGGCCATTGCCCCAAGGAATCCGAAAGCCAGCGCAACAGGGGCAGTAACGGCCAACAGGCCCAGCACTTTGAGGAAGGACATATAGAACGACATATGAACCCCTGTTGTCAGAAAACAGGAGAACCAGGGCAGCGTGCCCAATGTCGAGGGATCAGTGCAATATGAAAACATGGGAGTTCAGGGCGGGGGTTTCCCCGCCCTGATGCTTTATCAATAGGTCGCGGTTTCGTCGCCGAACCACTTTTTCAGCATGGTGTTCAGCGTACCGTCTGCTTTCATCTCGGTGATGACAGCGTCGAACTTTTCTTTCAGCTCGGTGTCGCTTTCACGCAGACCCATGCCGATACCGCCACCCAAGGGGATATCGTCGCCAACGAACACCAACTCACCATTGGATGCGTCGACCAGTGGCACCAGATAGTCGCGGTCGGCAAATACCGCGTCGGCCTCGCCGTTACGCACGGCTGCAACGGTTTCTTCTGGCGTTGCGAATTCAACCAGTGTCGCGCCGCTTTCAGCGATGTAGCCCGCCTGAATGGTTGCAGTTTGTGCGGCCACGATGGCGTCATTGACGTCCACCCCTTCCGCTGCGGCAACATAGGCCGATGCGGTGGGCGGGAAATAGTCTTGGGTAAAGTCGATGACTTCATCACGCTCGTCGGTGATGCTCATGCCTGCCATGATGGTGTCGTAGTTGCCTGACACAAGGTTGGGAATGATGCTGTCCCAGTCGTTCTTGACCCATTCGCAGGTCAGTTCGGCGCGTTCGCACAGCGCATCGCCCAGTTCACGTTCAAAACCGTCGATTTCACCGGCGTCGTTGATGAAGTTGTACGGAGGGTAGGCGCCCTCGGTGCCCATGCGGATGGTTTTGCCGTGGGCGTCGGCCATGGCAAAGCCGGCACTGACTGCCAGAGCGGCGGATGCAAGGATGATCTTTTTCATAAAGTTAACTCCCGTTTGGTTTTTTTGGTTACGCGGCGTGGGTTGCAGACAGAAACCCGCGCAGTCGTTCTGATGAGGGTGCGCCGAACAATGTGTCAGGCGGCCCTTCTTCTTCGATCAGGCCCTGATGCAGGAAGACCACGTGGTCCGATACGTCAGCGGCCAGTTTCATATCATGGGTCACGATCATCATGGTGCGGCCTTCGGCAGCCAGATCCTTGATAACCTTGATAACTTCCTGTTCCAGTTCGGGGTCCAGCGCGCTGGTCGGTTCGTCGAACAACAGCGCCTCGGGCTCCATGCACAGCGCGCGTGCGATGGCGGCGCGCTGTTGCTGGCCACCTGACAACTGGGCGGGATAGGCGTCGCATTTGTCGGCAATGCCCACCTTGTCCAGATAGGCGCGCGCGGCGGCCTCGACCTCTTTGGGGTCGCGGCGCAGCACGGTGACCGGCGCCTCCATCACGTTTTGCAGGATGGTCATATGGGCCCACAGGTTGAACTGCTGGAACACCATCGCAAGGTTTGTGCGGATGCGCAAAACCTGACCCGCGTCACCGGGCCTGCGGCTGTAACCGGTACCACGCCATTTGACGGGCTCGCCTTTGAACAACACTTCGCCTTGCTGGCTGTCTTCAAGCAGGTTGCAGCACCGCAACAACGTAGACTTGCCCGAACCGGACGACCCGATCAGGCTGATCACATTGCCGCGCGGTGCGGAAATATCGACGCCCTTCAGTACCTCGAGGGCGCCATAGGCTTTGTGCAGGTTGTGGATTTCGATGACAGGTGATGTGTCAGGCAATGGCTGGCCTTTTGGGCTCGGTTGACAGGTTAGAGGGTATAAGGGACAAAATTTAGGCACTTTGCAACGTGGTTTTGCATGCAATGTGATCTGTCTGCTGCGGTTGACGCAAGGATAAGCGGCATATGCCATGAAACTGGGCGTTTCACAGCGACGGTTTCGGGACGCTGCCCCCGGCGCTGGCGCGCCTGCCCCGGGATATTTGCAGCCAAAAGAACTTTAGGGGGCGGGGGGTGTTCTGATGGCCAGATAGCCGGCAGCGGGAATCTGGAGCGTTCCGTGCAGATGCAGGGTGGCGCGGTCGTCAGGCACCAGCGCTGCGATGGCGGCAGAAAGGGCCTGGGCCAGTGGGGCGGGGTCGCGTCCCGTGGCGGTGATGTAGGGCAGGGCGGGCGTGGGCGTGGTGCGCTCGAAGGCGGTGAGCATGGCTCGCGCGTTGGGGTCATTGTCGCCGAACATCAGCAAGGTGACAGCGTCGATTGCAGCGAAATCCGCGCGGCCATCCAGCACGGCCGCGACAGAGGCCAGATGTGCGCCGGTTTGCAGGGACGTGGTCGGGGTAAGACCCTGTGCCGCAAGGTGGTTTACGGGGGCGGCCCAACCTGATTGCGACAGCGCCTCGTTATAGGCCAGCGTACCGGATGCCAGCGCCGCCAGATCGCGCGGGTCGTCGTGGCGTTTGACCAGATAACTGAAATAATGGCCCGGCGGGCAGTCGGGCAAATGGTGATCGGGGGTGGCCACCAGTTGCACGCGGTCATGCAGGCGCGTGCGATAGGGCATGCCGCAGGTCTGTGCCAGCAACAGGTCGGACGCTTGCCAGATTTTCCACGGGTCAGCGTCGCGGGTCAGCATGTCGGGACCAAAGCCAAGGGCGTCGCGGACACCGGCCCACAAGCGGTCGTTGGCAGCCCGGGCGTGAGGCATGTCGTACATGCCCAAGGTCGCAATCATGCGCCGCCAACTTGTTGGCGCGCGATGGCGCTGTCGCGGTCGGTGACGCCCAAAAGATTGGCGACCAGCCGCAGCACGGCGTCTTCCTCTTGCGCGCGTTCGCCGTCGGCCAGCACCACAGTCCACATCGCCTCGATCACACCAAGACGATGATCATAGGGCACCGCGTCCTTGATCGCACGGGTAAAGCGGACGGTGTCGGGGGCCTCGGCCTCTAATCCTTCGGCGTCGCGGCGCAGGGTGGCTGCTGCATCGGGCGTCAATCCGTATCGGGCCGACACCACGCTGTCGATCGTGGCCGCTTCGCCGGTGTCATAGGTGCCGTCAGACCGTGCGATCCGCACCAGCAGGGCGGTCAGCGCAAGGCGTGCGTCGGTGTCGGGCAGTTGGGCGGGCTCCGGCTGGGTCAGCCGTTTGAGGAAATCAGCAAACATATCGCAGATATAGGTGCAGTTGCGGCTAAGGCCAATGCCCCGCTTTAGTGACCGGGGGCGGCGCCTGTTGCCTCGGCCTGAATCGTGGCACTGTCAGTGTCGGTGATACCAAGGGCTGCTTCGATTTCGTGCAGCGACAGCACTTCCGAGGTTTTGCGCCGCCCGTCTGCCATCACCACCTTCCACATTGCCACGGCCAGCAAACGGCGGTCGTCATAGCCGATCTCTTGCCGCAGGATTCTGGCAAACTCGTCGGTGCCGGGGGCGTGCCGTTCCAGCGCCTCGCAGGTGGCGCGCAATTTCGCGGCCTCCAGCGGTTTCAGCCCGAAGGTTGCTTGCAGGATGCGGTCGATCTGGCTGACCTCTTCGACGGTATAGCTGCGGTCGGCCAGCGCCACGCGCACCAACAGGGCGCCAAGCGCCAGTTGGGCGTCTGGTTCGGGCAGGGGTTTCTGGTCACGGGGACGGCGGGGAAAGAGGCGTTCAAACATGGCCTTACCCTAGCCCAGATCAGGTGGCGGACCAAAGCGTAAATTGTCCAAAGCCAGACCTTGGACATCGAAATTTGTCAGCACAAAGCCTGCGATGTCGGATATGCTATCGGCGCGTGCAAATCCGAAGGTGTCCTCGCCCAGCGGACCCAGTTGAAGCGTGGCGATGGCCGATCCGTCGGCGCGCAGAAATATCACCTGCGCTGTGCCGCCTTCGCCACCACGCAGATCAAAGGCCAGCGCCGGTTGGTCGCGGGCAAACTGCACCGCGATGGCACCTTCGCCCTGTGCGTCGCGTTTTGGAAAGCCTGCGGTGCCATACCCCACCAGCACCGTGCGGGCGGCTCCGCCCATATGGACCAACGCCAGATTTTGCCCCGCGTCCCCCGCCATCACAACAAGCGGGGGACCAAGTGCGGCACCATGCACGCTGTCGTGGGTGCCCGAGGCTGAAACGCCTTGGCCAAAAAACCGTTCGCCAAAACGCGCGCCGCCAAGGTCGAGGATGCTATCCAAATGACGGCCGGGGCCAAAGCTGGCCTGTTGGTCATCAAAGGTGATGATTTGTGTCAGCGCCAGCGTGTCGGGATCGACCGCGCATAGGGGCGCATCACAGGCCGCAGCAGCAGGCGCAACCGCCAGTGCGATGCAGGCACCGCACCACAGGGACGTTCCCCTAGGGATCATAGCCTTCGACGATCACCAGATTGCCGTCGGCAATGTCGATGCGCAGGGCCAAAGCTGCCTTGTAGCTTTTGCTTTCGTAGCAGGCGACCGCATCGGCATAGCTGGGAAATTCGATGACCACGGTGCGGCTGTTCCACGATCCTTCGGGGTTGATCTGCTGGCCGCCCCGTACCACGAACCGTCCGCCGTATTCGGCCAGTGGTGCGGCGTTGGCGGCCTGATATTTTTTGTATGCTTCGGCGTCGTGCACCACGTTGTGCGCGATCCAGTATCCTTTGGCGGCCATCGGCATCTTCCCCTTTACAGCTGGTCGAAGCGATCTTTCAGGCGTTTTGCCTCGGCGTCCAGACCGAAGGGCGGATTTATCACAAAAAGACCCGATCCGATCATGCCATGCCCCGGACGGGCGGGCGGAAAGCGGACCTCGGCGCGCAGGGCGTCCGGATAGGTTTTTGACAGGGTTTTCAGCATGGGCACATGCAGCGCCGAGGTCAGCACCGGATACCACAAGGCGACGATGCCGACGTTCCACGCACGGGTGTATTTGGCGATGTGGCGGGGGATTTCGTCATAGTCGTCCTTGATCTCATAGGACGGATCAATCAGCAACATCCCGCGTCTGGGTGTTGGGGGCAGCAGGCTGTGCGCCATCTCGAAGCCGTCGCGCTGGTGACAGGTGACCGGATAGGGCGACATTGCATAGTCCAGCGCACTGTGTTCGCGCGGATGCAATTCGGCCAGATGGATGGCGTCTGTGGGGCGCAGCAGACGCGCGGCGATCATCGGTGATCCGGGATAGGCTTGGGGGCCATCCTCGGCGCGGACCTGCGCCAGAACCTGCGCAAAGGGATGGTCGGGGGAAAACCAGTCGCGCGCCCGTGCGATGCCTTGGGCCGCCTCGCCGGTTTTGCGGGCTTCAATAGCGTCCAGATCATAGCTGGCGCGCCCCGCATGGGTTTCGATATAGGACAGCGGTTTGTCCTTGCGGGTCAGATATTCCAGCATCCATGCCAACAGGCCGTGTTTGTGAACATCTGCCAGATTTCCGGCGTGGTATATGTGTTGATAGCTCAGCATAAGCCCTTCTGCGGCATGACGGGGCAGGGCGCAAGGCGTGGCTGCCTGCTGGCGTTCTAGTCAAAAGCCACTGTAACCCCAAGGCGTACATCGCCCCTCGGGATCAGACCAACCGGCTGATTTCTTTCGCCGCGCGCACGAAATCTTTGAACAGCGGATGTGGCGCAAAGGGCTTGGATTTTAGTTCAGGGTGGAATTGCACACCGATGAACCACGGGTGGTCCGGCCACTCGACGATTTCGGGCAGGCGGCCATCGGGCGACATGCCGCTAAAGCACAGGCCCGCTTTTTCCAACTGGTCACGGTACTTGATGTCCACTTCGTAGCGGTGGCGATGGCGTTCGTCGATGGTGGTGGTTCCATAAGCAAGGGCCACTTTCGAGCCTTCTTTGAGAACCGCATCATAGGACCCCAGACGCATGGTCCCGCCCTTGTCGTCGCCGACCTTGCGGGTGACCTTGGCATTGCCCTGCACCCATTCTTTCAAGTGATAGACCACAGGTTCGAACCGTTTCTTGCCCGCCTCGTGGTCGAATTCTTCGGACCCTGCGGTTTCGATACCCGCCACATTGCGCGCGGCCTCGATCACCGCCATCTGCATACCCAGACAGATCCCCAGATAGGGGACCTTGTTCACGCGGGCATATTCCGCCGCTTTAATCTTGCCCTCGGTACCGCGTTCGCCAAAGCCGCCGGGCACCAGAATCGCATGGAACCCGTCCAGATGGGCCGCCACATCGGTGGATTTGTCGAACACCTCGGCGTCCACCCATTCGATGCGCACTTTGACGCGGTTTGCCATCCCGCCGTGGGTCAGCGCCTCGGCGATTGATTTATAGGCGTCTTCCAGCTGCGTGTATTTGCCGACAATCGCCACTTTGACCTCGCCTTCGGGGTGATGGACCCGGTCGGACACGTCCTGCCATGTGGACAGTTCGGGGCGTGGTGCGGGGCTGATCTGGAACGCATCCAGAACAGCCTGATCCAGCCCTTGTTCGTGATAGGCCAGTGGCGCGTCATAGATTGTGGGCAGGTCATAGGCTGCCACGACCGCTTCTTTGCGCACGTTGCAGAACAGGGCGATTTTCTCGCGCTCTTTTTCGGGAATGGGCTGTTCGGAGCGGCACACAAGGATGTCGGGTGCGATGCCGATGGACTGCAATTCCTTGACCGAGTGTTGCGTCGGTTTGGTTTTCAACTCGCCCGAGGCCGCCAGATAGGGCAGCAGCGTCAGGTGCATAAAAATGCACTGGCCGCGCGGTTTGTCATGGCTGAACTGGCGGATCGCTTCAAAGAAGGGCAGGCCTTCGATGTCGCCAACGGTGCCGCCGATTTCGCACAGCATGAAATCGACCTCGTCGTCGCCTATGTGCAGGAACTCTTTGATTTCATTGGTGACGTGGGGAACAACCTGAATGGTTTTGCCCAGATAATCGCCCCGACGCTCCTTTTCCAGCACGGTGGAATAAATCCGTCCCGAGGACACGGAATCGGTTTGCCGTGCAGGCACACCGGTGAAACGCTCGTAATGGCCAAGGTCCAGATCGGTTTCGGCGCCGTCGTCGGTGACAAATACCTCGCCGTGTTCAAAGGGCGACATCGTGCCCGGATCGACGTTCAGATAGGGATCAAGTTTGCGCAACCGGACGGAAAAGCCGCGTGCCTGCAACAAGGCCCCCAGCGCTGCCGACGCCAGCCCCTTGCCAAGTGAAGAGACCACACCGCCAGTGATGAAGATATAACGCGCCATGAGTCGGATGCTCCCCGTGTTGCAAATGCGAATTTCGGATTGACCAAAACCACCAGAATCGGCTGCGATTTTCACAGCACCACGGGGCCTCAGTATAACGGATGATTTCGGTTCAAGGCAAGCCATGCCGCAACATGATGTTGCAGCGCGGCATCTTGCCTCAAGGTATAGAGTTAAAAGGTCAGTCGCCCGCCGGAACCAGCGGCGCTTCGGCGTCGCTTTGGGTGGGCGGTGTCAGACCATCGGCGGGCGGGGTCAGCGGGGTGCCGTCCTGCGTCTCTGGCGCGGCGCCCAACCGGTCGATGACCGAGGTGCCGGCAGATTTTTCAGCGGCGATGATCGTCAGCGTGATCGACGTGATGATAAAGCAGATCGCCAGAATCCATGTCACTTTGCCCAGTGCGGTCGCGGCTGCGCGGCCTGCCGTGGCACCGCCACCACCGCTGCCCATGCCCAGACCGCCGCCTTCCGAGCGCTGAAGAAGCACTACGGCAATCAGCCCCAGAGACAGGATAAGGTGAATGATCAGGACGACGTTTTCCATGTATGCTCGCGATGCTCACGTTCGGTTTTGCGGGTATCTATGCAAGTTTCGCAGGCGGGGCAAGGGTGCGTGGCCGGTTAAGCACGAGGGTATGGACAAATGGTGCGCCTGCGCGCCATGCTGCGGCTATGCCTCATGACCATCATGACCACGATCACGCCCATGCGCTGCTGCCGCCAGACCCTGCTTTGCGGGTCAAGGCGCTGGAAACGATCCTGACCGAAAAGGGATTGATCGACCCCGCGGCGCTGGATGAAATCATCGACACCTATGAAAACCGCATCGGACCGCGCAATGGCGCGCATGTGGTGGCGCGTGCATGGTCCGATCCCGCTTTTCGCGCGGCATTGCTGGAGGATGCAACCGCTGTGGTGTCCGAACTGGGTTATTACGGGCGACAAGGCGAACATATGGTCGCGGTCGAGAACACGGAAGACACGCACAACATGGTCGTTTGCACGCTGTGCAGTTGCTATCCGTGGCCGTTGCTGGGAATTCCGCCCGCATGGTACAAATCCGACGCCTACCGCGCCCGCGCGGTGCGCGAGCCGCGCAAGGTGCTGGCCGATTTCGGCGTGACATTGCCCGAAGACACCGCCGTGCGGGTCTGGGATTCGACCGCCGAGGTGCGCTATCTGGTGATCCCGCAGCGCCCAGCCGGCACCGAAGGACTGGACGAGGCGGCGCTGATGGATCTGGTGACACGCGATTCGATGATCGGCACCGGACTGGCTTTGAGGCCATGAGCCGCGTTCACGACATGGGCGGACGCTTTGGCGATGGCCCCGTGCAGCCCGAACCCGAAACCGAAGTGTTCCATGCTGACTGGCATCCGCGTGCGTTGG
Source organism: Pseudosulfitobacter pseudonitzschiae (assembly GCF_002222635.1). Classification (NCBI taxonomy): domain Bacteria; kingdom Pseudomonadati; phylum Pseudomonadota; class Alphaproteobacteria; order Rhodobacterales; family Roseobacteraceae; genus Pseudosulfitobacter; species Pseudosulfitobacter pseudonitzschiae. Next base: position 851,121 of record NZ_CP022415.1, read on the forward strand.
CGGTGACGCTGGCCTGCGGATCGTTGGACCAATGGAACATCGACACCAGCCGTCATGCCCGCGAACGGCTGGCGCCCAAGGATTACGCCGCCTTCAGCTACTACGAAAAGTGGTTGGCGGGCCTGGCCGATATGCTGGTGGACAAGGGTGTGTTGACTCCCGAGGAACTGTCCAGCGGTCATGCCGCAGGACCATCCCCGCTGGCCGATCGTAAACTGACCGCAGATGCCGTCACCGGTGTTCTGGCGCGCGGCGGCCCCGCGGACCGGCCAGCACAGATCGCTGCCACGTTTGCGCGCGGTGACAGGGTGCGCACGCGCCGCCACGCGCACAATGCTTTTGTTGACGGGGGGCACACCCGTTTGCCTGATTATGCGGCGGGAGCCACAGGGCGCATCGTGCGGCTGCATGGTCATCATGTGCTGCCCGACGCCGCAGCGCACGGTCTGGGCGACCGGCCCGAACCTGTCTATGCCGTGGCCTTTGCCGCGTCCGAATTGTGGGCACGTCCCGAACATCCGCGCGACGAGGTCGTGCTGGACCTGTGGCAAAGCTATCTGGAGCCTGCAACATGAGCCGCCCCGAACCCGTGTTCGAAGCGCCGTGGCACGCGCAACTTTTTGCGCTGACCGTGCATTTGAACGAGGCAGGGCGGTTCGACTGGCCCGACTGGGCGGCGCGGTTTTCGACCACTCTGGCGCAGCACGGGCTGACCCGCGATCTGAACGGTGGCGATGATTATTTCGCGGCGTGGCTACAGACGCTGGAAACACTGCTGGCCGAAAAAGGCTGGGCCGACGCCGCCGCTGTGGCAAAGGTGCGTGACGCGTGGGAGGCCGCCTATTTGCGCACGCCGCACGGCGATCCGGTCATGCTGGACGGTTGATTTTTATTCGTCGATGTCGTCCACATCCGCCTGACCGGACAGACGCCGCCGTACCAGACTCCACGACAGGCCAATTCCCAAAACCGAGCTGAGTGCCAGAAGGCCCAGCCATGTGTTAAGGTTGGAATCCTCCAAGCTGAGCAGTTGCAGATCATAGAGCACCCAAAGCCCCGCGCCCATCACGGACAGCACCAGCGCCATGCCGAATCCGCCGATCGACCGCAGCGTCGCGCGCAGATAAATGATGTAGCCGATCAGCAAAAGCAGCCCGACCAGAACCGCGATCGACAGGTTTTTGTCCCCGTAATCGCGCGCCCACCGCACGTAATTGAACTGGGTCGGATTATAGGTCAGGGCCAGCAGCACAAAGGCCGCCAGCCAGCGCAGGATAAAGCCCATCGCGGTCTCCGGTGTCTGGTTGCTTCAGGAATTGCCCAAAACCACCCCATGTGTAAAGGGTGCAGCGTCGCATCGGCCTTTGGAAATTTATTGGCGATAAGCGGCGTGCGGTTTCAGTTTGTGGTTTCGCGTATGTGTCTGGCGGACTATACCGACTCCGGTTTGCAAATATAAAGGACCTGCATCATGGCCAATGTCGTCGTTGTCGGCGCCCAGTGGGGTGACGAAGGAAAAGGCAAGATCGTCGATTGGCTCAGCGAACGCGCTGATGTGATTGCGCGCTTTCAGGGCGGGCATAATGCGGGCCACACCTTGGTGGTCGACGGGACGGTTTACAAGCTGCATGCGCTGCCTTCCGGTGTGGTGCGCGGCGGAAAGCTGTCGGTGATCGGGAATGGTGTGGTTCTGGACCCATGGCATCTGGTCAAGGAGATTGCAGGCATCCGTGAACAGGGCGTCGTTATCACCCCCGAAACGCTGATGATTGCAGAGAACACTCCGCTGATCCTGCCGTTCCACGGTGAGCTGGACCGCGCGCGCGAAGATCAGAACTCGGTCGCCAAGATTGGCACCACCGGTCGCGGCATCGGGCCGTGCTACGAGGACAAAGTGGGCCGTCGGGTGATCCGTGTCGCCGATCTGGCGGATAACGCGACGCTGGAATTGCGTGTGGACCGTGCTTTGGTGCATCACAATGCGCTGCGTTCGGGGCTGGGTCTGGAACCGGTCGATCGCGACGATCTGCTGGCCCAACTGCGCGCGATTGCGCCTGAAATCCTGCCTTTTGCCGCGCCTGTCTGGAAGGTGCTAAACGAAAAGCGCAAGGCGGGAAAACGCATTCTGTTCGAAGGGGCGCAAGGTGCGCTGTTGGACATCGACTTTGGCACATATCCTTTCGTTACGTCATCCAACGTGATTGCAGGTCAGGCGGCCACGGGCACAGGTATGGGGCCGGGGGCGATCAATTACGTTCTGGGCATCGTCAAAGCCTATACCACGCGCGTGGGCGAAGGCCCGTTCCCGACCGAATTGCACGACGATGACGGCCAGCGGCTGGGCGAGCGCGGCCATGAGTTCGGCACCACCACAGGCCGCAAGCGGCGCTGTGGCTGGTTCGATGCCTGCCTTGTGCGACAGACCTGTGCGACCAGCGGCGTGAACGGCATTTCGCTGACCAAGCTAGACGTGCTGGACGGGTTCGAGACGCTGAAAATTTGCGTTGGCTATGAATTGGATGGCGAACGGATGGACTATCTGCCCACTGCCGCCGATCAACAGGCACGCTGCACGCCGGTTTACGAAGAGATGCCGGGCTGGTCGGAATCGACCGAAGGCGCGCGCAGTTGGGCCGAACTGCCCGCCGAGGCGATCAAATATGTGCGCCGCGTCGAAGAACTGATCGAATGCCCCGTGGCATTGCTGTCAACCTCGCCCGAGCGTGAAGACACCATTCTGGTGCGTGATCCGTTTGCGGACTAAGGGGGCGATATGGCGCTGAGTTACAAGGCAAGGAGACGCTGGTCGCTGATCATTCTGCTGGTGGGCCTGCCGCTTTATGTGATCGTTGCGGTCAATCTGGTGGCGCTGTTCGACCGGCCGTCGATCTGGGTGGAATTGCTGATCTATCTGGGGCTTGGCGTCTTGTGGGCCTTTCCGCTCAGGGCTGTGTTCAAGGGGGTCGGGCAACCGGACCCTGACGCAGACGACTGATGCAGGCGGCGGCTCCCATACCGGTACTGCGCAGTTTCGATGCGGCCAAGGCGCGGGAATTCTACGTTGATTTTCTGGGCTTCGAAGTGGCTTTCGAGCACCGGTTTTCACCCGATCTGCCGCTTTATACAGGCCTGCGGATGGGCGACTGCGAAATTCACCTGTCCGAACATCACGGCGATGCATCGCCGGGCGCTGTGCTGCGCATCGGGGTCGCGGATGTGGCGGCCTATGCTGCGGCGTTGCGTGACAAGGGATACGGGTTTGCCCGTCCCTCGGTGAAGCGCCAGCCCTATGGGATGGATGACATGGTTGTGGCTGATCCCTTTGGCAACCGGCTGATCTTTTGTACACCGGTGCCGCAAGGCTGACCCCCAAAACGCCAAACGGCGGACCCTAAGGCCCGCCGTTACAGTCTCTTTTCAGGTTTGGCAGTTAACCCGCAGCGCGCTGGTCGGGCCGAAACCCGATGTCGCCAGAGACAGCAAAGCGCCCGCCTTTGATCTTTTCGATCTTCCCGGCCCGAAGCAGTTGGCCAAAGGAACGCAGGCCGTCTTCGCGGCTAAAGTCGGCGCCGATCACCTGACGCACTTTGGTCATCACTTGAGGGCGCGAGAACTGCTCGCGCTCTTCGACAAAGACCAGATAGGCGGCGGCGGCTTCCAGAAGATCGGGCAGGTTGTGGGCACCCATGTCTTCTGCAAATTCGGCAAAGCTGTGGCCGCTGTCAACCTCGACCACCGCAGGGGCGGCAGACACGCGGCGCGGCCGCACGGGGCCATCGGAGGCTGCGACAACACTGTCCACACGCTGTTCAGCGACCAGTTTCAGCGGCGCGGGGCGGCTGCTGCCTGTGCCACGCGCTTCGGGGCGGCGCGGTTTGACCACATCGGCCAGATCGGTCTGATAGGCGCGCACTTCCAATGCGTCTTCGGCGATTTTGGCACCAACGATGCCTTCATCCGAGTTTTTCGCAGCCACGGCAGCGCGCAGGTGGGCAAAGGCGTCGCGGTTGCGCGCACTTTCGGGTTCGCCCATTTGCGCATCGGCCTTGGCCATCAAGCGGTCCATATCGCCTTCGCCAGCGGCATTCAGTTTGCTGACAGCCTGTGCGGCGTTGTTTTCGTCCTTTTCCACGTCGCTCATGCTGCCTTCGACGTCGGCCAGTTCGCGCATCAAGGCGTGTTCGTCCTCGTCCGAGAGCGAAGAACCGATTGCGCTGCGGTCTTCTTCGTCCTCGTCATCCTCGTCGGACATCTCTTCGAGATTGCCTTGGGCGATGGCGGCTTCAAGGTCGGCACGTTTGACTTTGACGATGCGGGCGATGCGCGGGGCAGAGCTGGCTGCTGAATTATCGATGTCATCGTCTTCATCGACGATCATGATCTCTTCGTCGTCATCTTCGTCCATGTAGTTGTCGTCGTCGTCGCCAAACAGGTTCATGTCGTCGCTGTCATCCGCTGCCACTTCGGGTGCTTCGGCTTTGTTGTCGGACATGCTGTCGTCGAAACGCGCAAGGATGGCGGCCACGTCTTCGTTGTCGTCTTCTTGCGACATGGTCATACTGTCGTCTGTGTCCAGTGCGGCTGTCACGTCGGCAGCGGCCTCTGCGACAACGTCTTGTGCGGCTTCTTCCGCGGCTTCTTCCGCGGCTTCGTCGTCCTCGTTCATCAGGGCATTCATCAGCGCATCGTCTTGCGCTTGCATGTCTTCAGATTCGTCTTCGTAGTCGTCGTCCGCATGTGCGGTGCCGGGCACGAAATTTTCGGCGTGTTCGTCTTCGGAATAGTCGTCGTCCTTGTCGTCGTCATCGGCCTGCGAAACAACGGCACGGATACGTTCAAGCTTGGCTGCGATACTGTCTGCATGGGGCACGACACGGTCGCGGACGGGGGCCACCACGTCTTCGGCTTCGGCGGTCTCTGCCTGTTGGTCTTCGGGTTCGCCTGCAACAATGTCGGTCTTGGTGTCCGCAAAAAAGGCCTCGGCTTCGGTTTTTGCGTCTTTCATGGCGGCGATAGCGGGTGGGGCCAGCATGTCGCTTGCGTTGGCGCGATCAAAGGCACTGTCGATGGCGTCCTGATCATCCGCATAATCAACCGCATCCCCAGGGACGTCCTGCAGCTGGACGGCGTCGGTTTCGGGGATCATCTCGGGTGTGATGTGTTTGGCAGCTTCTTCAGCCTTGGCGGTTTCGGCAGGGGCAGGTTGCGCGGCAGGTTCGGCAGCAGCCGATTCCGCGGCAGGGGCCTGCTGTTGTGGGGCCATCGGCGCGGGCGCTGTTTGCGGTGCTGTGGCGTTGAGAAAGATGCGGCCGTCATTGGTCCGCGCCTCGACCCTGCGGGCGATTTCGCGTTCGGCAATGCGCGCCAGCATCTCGGCGTCAGGTTGCGGAGGCTCGGCGCCAAAGTAACGGTCATCACTGGCCAGATCGCGAAAATATTCCGCAATGGCTTTCATTGTGTGGAAAGAATCGTCAAACCCTTCCAACGTGCACGAGAATGTGCCGTAGGAGACCGTTAAAATCTTATTGTTACTCAACATACTACTCGTCCTCTGCGCTGCTGCAGCTACATTTAATGTTGACTGGCGCGGCCAAAGCGGCCCGAATCTGTGCTCAACACGGTATCATTTCATGGCGACTTTGTGACCTGTTTCCAAATATGGGGTGAATGCCACCGTGAATAAGGCAATTGTTGAAAGCAAAGCGCCAGTTACACTGGTCGGAGGTGGTGCGGGCAATGCGGCTGACGTGATTTTGGCGCAATCGCTGGCTCCGGTCTGTGTGGCCGCTGACGGCGGCGCCGCACTGGCATTGAAAGCGGGTGTAATGCCCGACGCGGTGATCGGTGATTTTGACAGTTTGCCCGATGAAATCAGCGCACAAATCCCTGCCGCGCGCCTTTTTCATATAACGGAACAGTCCAGCACCGATTTTGACAAGGCGCTGTGCAGAATTGTGGCCCCCTTGGTGATTGCTGTCGGGTTTACAGGCGACCGTGTGGATCATCAACTGGCGGCTTTTCACGTTCTCGCGGCCCATGCAGGGCGTCCTTGTGTCGTTTTGGGGGCGCATGAGGTTATCTTTCATTGTCCGGCTCAGGTGGCTTTGCCAGTGGCTGACGGAGATGTCGTATCATTGTTTCCAATGCAGAAGGTTTCGGGCCGGTCGACCGGATTGCAGTGGCCGATCGAGGGGCTGGCCTTTGACCCCATGCGACTGATCGGCACATCGAATCGTGCAACGGGTCCGGTAAGGTTGTGGATGGACGGACCGGGGATGCTGTGCATTGCGCCACGGCGCATCCTGTCCGATCTGGTTTCCGCGCTGACCTAAGCCGCAGGTGGCACCCGCATCTGCCGCCGCGCAACAGAGCGTTCGCGCAGCACCACATAAAGCCCTGCACCGATCGTGATCAGGATGCCCACAGCCGCCAACCCGTTGGGCCAGTCGCGGAACACGACATAACCGATGGCCGTCGCAAAGGGGATTTCCAGATATTGCATCGGTGCCAGCGTCGCCGAGGGCGCAAAGCGCAGCGACCATGTCATCATCAGGTGCCCCAGCGTGCCAAACAACCCGATGCCCACCAGCAACAGTGTTTCGCTTCCTGTAGGCAGACGCATCGCCAATCCCGCCAGGTCGTCCGAAAAGAGCAACAACACCGGTGACATGATCGCAACTGCCATCGCGCCCGACACAGCTTGCAAGCCCACCGGATCGGTCTGTTTTGCGATCTGGCGTGTGACCAGCATGAACAGCGCAAAGGTAAATGCCACAAACACCGGCCACAGCGCGGGCCAGCCCACATCGGCAAAGCTGGGTTGAACCACCAGCAGGGTGCCCGCAAAGCCCACGACGCAGGCAATCAGGCGGCGGCTGCCAACCTCTTCGCCCAGAACGAATTTCCCCAGCAATAGCATCATGAACGGCATGACAAAGGCAATCGCCACCGCATCGGCCAGCGGCAGATACCGCAGGGCAGTGAACATGCCGCCAATGCCCGCGATGTGCAGCAGGGTGCGGATGAACGTCAGGCGCAATTCGCGGCCGCGCATCCGCCATTCGCGTCCGGTCAGCCAGACCAGCGGAATCAACACCATCATCTGCACAAAAAAGCGGCACCACAGCAGTTGCCCCAATGACAACGACTGGCCAATGACCTTGGCCAGCGCGTCGCCCATCGGTGCGACAACACAAAAGCCAAGCATCAACATGATGCCCAAAAGGGGTCGGTCCTGATCCATCCGTGGCACGCTAGATTCGACCGGAGGGATTGGCAATTGTGGAAACGGTCAAAGCGTCAGCAGTTGGGCACATTCACCGCCAGCCCGCCCAGCGAGGTTTCCTTGTATTTCTCGGACATATCCGCGCCGGTCTGGCGCATGGTTTCGATACAGGCATCCAGTGGCACCAGATGGGTGCCGTCACCGCGCAGGGCCAGCGACGCAGCACTGACCGCCTTGATCGCGCCCAAACCGTTGCGTTCGATGCACGGCACCTGCACCAGCCCCTTGACCGGATCGCAGGTCATGCCCAGATGGTGTTCCAGCGCGATTTCGGCTGCGTTTTCCACCTGTTCGGGTGTGCCGCCCATCACCGCGCACAGGGCTGCGGCGGACATGGCCGCGGCACTGCCCACTTCGGCCTGACAGCCCGCTTCTGCACCCGAAATCGAGGCATTGTATTTTACCAGCCCGCCAATGGCGGCGGCGGTCAGCAGAAAGTCTTCGATGTGCTTTTCCGACGCGCCCGGCACATGGTCGAGGTAATAGCGCAGCGTTGCGGGCAGCACGCCTGCCGCCCCGTTGGTGGGGGCGGTGACCACCTGCCCACCGGCGGCGTTTTCCTCGTTCACCGCCATCGCGTAAACGCTCATCCAGTCGTTGATGGTGTGAGGTGCTTGCTGGTTCAAACCGCGTTCGGCTTGCAGCGCATCGTGAATCGCCTTGGCGCGGCGTTTTACCTGCAATCCGCCGGGAAGGATGCCGTCATTTGCCAGTCCGCGGTCGATGCAATCGTTCATCACCTGCCACAGCCGCGCCGTGCCGCGCTTGAGGTTGTCGGCCCCGCCGCGCGATTCCTCGTTAGCGCGTTTCATGCCTGCGATGGTCTTGCCCGAGGCCTGTGCCATCTCCAGCATTTCCTTGGCGGATTTGAACGGGAACGGAACAGGCGCGCCTTCGTCGGTGTCCTTGCCTGCGGCAAGTTCTTCCTCGGTCATCACAAATCCGCCGCCGATGGAATAGAACACCTGCCGCAGGGTCACGTCGCCCTGTGCGTCGGTGGCCATCAGGATCATGCCATTCGCGTGGCCCGTAAGCTGGGTGTCATAGTCAAAGACCAGATCGCGCTTGGGGTCGAATTTAAGCGGCGGCAGACCTTCGGGGTGTAACTGGTGTGACGTCTCCAGATCGGCCAGCAGCGCCTCGGCGCGGTCGTTGTCATAGGTTTCGGGCACGAACCCCGCAAGGCCCAGAATGGTGGCGCGGTCTGTGGCGTGGCCAACACCGGTAAAGGCCAGCGATCCGTGCAACGACGCGCGCACCCCCGCAAATTGGAAGGGCGAGGCGCGCATCATGTCCAGAAAGCGCGCGGCAGCAACCATTGGCCCCATAGTGTGCGAAGACGACGGGCCGATGCCCACTTTGAACATCTCGAAGACGGATAGAAACATTTAGGTGGCACTTCCTTGGGGCGGGGTGGGCGCGCGGGGCGCTGTGAATGGCGTGTCGCCCAGACCTTCGGCACGTATTAGGGTGGCGCAGGCGGGCAAAGCTTCGACGCGCAGGCAGGTGGTGTGCAGCGCGGGAAAGGCGGCAAGGTCAAACCAACTGCGGTCGGTGTCGGCAGGATAGACGGCACACCAGCGCAGGCAACCCGCAATATAGAAATCCAGCACCGTCGGCGCGTGAAACTGCCAGTCGGTCGCGGCGGCATCCAGATTGCGCAGGCTGGTGGTGATCTGCTGTTGAAGGTGGCGGCGCAGGCGGGCCTGATCGTGGCGGTCGTCGCCGGTGTATTTTTCGGGATAGAACGTCATGCGCAGCGCAGGGTGCAGGGTGTTGGACACAAAGAACAGCCATTTCAGCCAGTTGCCCCGCTGTGCGGCATCGCGCGCAGGTCCAAGCCCGCCGTGGGTGTCGGCCAGCCACAGCAGTATCGCGCCGGTTTCGAACAGCGCGCCCTGTGGCGTTTCCAGCGTGGGGATCAACCCGTTGGGGTTCAGCGCGCGATAGGTGTCGCAGGTTTGCGCACGGCTGGCACGGTCAACCAGACGCGCCTCATAGGGCAGGTCGGCATGGTCCAGCGCCAATCGCACGATCAGCGAGGCATTGTCAGGGGCATAGTGCAGCACATAGGTCATGGTCGCAGGCATAGCGCGCGGTCATTGGACCAGGCACGTCATTTGCGACGCATCTACGGCAAAAGCTGACGCACAGCACGCGATTGCAGCAACATGACAGGGGGGTTGCGAGCGCATTCGTCGCGCACCGGTTGGGGGGATGCGTGCGATTGCCCCTCGCACCCAAGGCGCAACTTTCCTATAAGCAGCCCGACACATCAACGGAGCTGCCCGATGTCCGGAGAACTATCGCCGATCGACAAGGCGAAATTCGTCGCTGCCAAACGTGCCGCCGACTATGTCGAAGATGGCATGCGGGTGGGGCTGGGCACCGGCAGCACTGCCGCTTGGCTGGTGCGTTGCATCGGCGAGATGGTGCGCAACGACGGGTTGCGGATCAAGGGCGTTCCAACCTCGACACGCACGGCAGAACTGGCCCGCGACGTGGGCATCGACGTGATCTCACTGGACGAGGCAAAGTGGCTGGACCTGACCATCGACGGAGCCGACGAATTCGACGGCGACCTGAACCTGATCAAGGGCGGCGGCGGGGCGCTGTTGCAAGAAAAGATCGTGGCCACAGCCAGCGACCAGATGATTGTGATCGCTGACGTCGGCAAAGAGGTCGAGACGCTAGGCGCCTTCCCTCTGCCCGTCGAAGTGATCCCCTTTGGCTGGCAGACGACGCAGGCGCTGGTCGAGGAAACGCTGATCTCGATGGACGTGCTGGGGCGGTCATCGTCGCTGCGCATGAACGGCGCGCGCCCCTTTGTCACCGACGAAGGCAACCATATTCTGGATCTGTACCTGAACCGTATCGGCAATGCGCGACAGCTTTCATTGGTTTTGAACCAGATGCCCGGTGTCGTTGAAAATGGTTTGTTCATCGACATTTGTGACGCAGTTGTGATTGGCTATGGCGATGGACGGGTCGAGGTGCGCGACATAAATCAAGGTACGATCGAACAGGACCGTCTGGATTTTGTCGAAACGGACAATCTGTTTACAGACCTTGCGGATTAATTAAAGGGCGCGATTTCATGGCTTCCACATACGACTTTGATCTTTTTGTAATCGGCGGCGGCTCAGGCGGTGTACGTGCGGCCCGTGTGGCAGCGGGCGACGGGGTTCGGGTCGGGCTGGCCGAAGAAAGCCGCTATGGTGGGACATGCGTAATCCGCGGCTGTGTGCCGAAAAAGCTGATGGTGTTTGCCAGCGAATACCGTGACACGGTGCGCGATGCGTCGGCCTATGGGTGGGATATTAAAGAGGGGCCGTTTGATTGGCCCGTGTTCCAAAATCGTCTGAACACAGAGTTGGACCGGCTTGAAGAAGTGTATCGCGGCCTGCTGGCGAATTCGGGTGTCAAGACATTCGATTGCCGCGCCAGGCTGAAAGACAAACACACCATCGTGTTGGACAATGGTGAAGAAAAGACCGCCAAAACGATCCTGATCGCCACCGGTGGTCATCCGGTGCGACCCGATGTGCCCAATGCCGATCTGGGCATCGTCAGTGACGACATTTTCAAGCTGGAAAAACTGCCCAAGTCGATCCTGATCATCGGCGGCGGCTATATCGCCTGCGAATTTGCCTGTATCTTGCATGGATTGGGTGTCGAGGTGACGCAATATTATCGCGGCGCGCAGATCCTGCGCGGCTTTGACGACGAGGCGCGCGGCCTTGTTGCCGAAGCGATGCGCGAACGTGGCATCGATCTGCACGTGGGCACCAACATTGTCGAATTGTGCCCCGACAGCGAAGACCACGCGCCGCATGTGGGATCAGACGCCGCGATGGGCGCCCCGAGCGGACAAAGCTCCGAGGTGGTCAATCCCGGAACCGATGCCCAAGCAGGCTCGCGTGGGGGGCCGATCAGGGTGAAATCGACCATAGGTGGCGAAAAGGTCTTTGACGTGGTATTCTTTGCCACGGGCCGCGTACCGTCCACCCATGACATGGGTTTGGAAGAGGTGGGCGTAAAGCTGGGCAGGGGCCACGAGATTCTGGTCGATGACTATTCCAAAACGGATGTGGACAACATCTATGCTATCGGCGATGTCACCGACCGTGTGAACCTGACGCCGGTGGCAATCCGCGAAGGCATGGCCTTTGTCGAGACGGTGTACCGTGACAACCCGACGCCGGTGGATCACGATCTGATCCCTTCTGCGATCTTCACACAGCCCGAAATGGGCACCATCGGCCTGAGCGAGGAAGCCGCAGCCGAGCAAGAAGAGATCGAGGTTTACACATCCAGTTTCCGGCCCATGCAGACCGCATTTGCCGGACGCGATGACAGGGTACTGATGAAACTGATCGTATCCAAGAAAACGCGCGTGATTTTGGGATGTCACATTGTCGCGCCAAATGCGGGTGAAATGATCCAGCTGGCGGGCATTGCAATCAAGATGGGCGCGACCAAAGAAGATTTTGACCGGACCTGCGCGGTGCATCCGACCATGTCCGAGGAAATCGTGACGATGCGGACACCGACACGCACTGCTTGAATTCTCAAGCAAAATACACAGGTATTAATTTGATACGCGTCCCCAACGGGTCGCGAACAGGAGGACAGAAGACATATGGCTGGCAACACAGGCGGCCCTTGGGGCGGCGGAGGCTCTGGCGGTGACGACGGGCGCGGCGCGAACGGCGCGGGCAATGGTGGCAAACCCGGTGGCGGTCGTCGCCCCGGCGAAGGCGGCGGGCAGATGCCCGAAATCGACGAGTTGGTTCGAAAGGGCCAAGAGCAGCTGCGCGTCCTGATGGGCGGTCGTGGTGGCAACAACGGCACTGGCGGGTCTGGCCCGGGCGGTGGCGGCGGTGGACCACGCCTGACACGCGGGACCGTTGGCCTTGTGGTTCTGGGTTTGATCGTGGCATGGGGGCTTGCCAGCTTTTATACCGTGAAACCCGAAGAACAATCGGTCGAACTGTTCCTGGGCGAATATTCGTCCACGGGCAGCCCCGGTTTGAACTTTGCGCCGTGGCCGCTGATTACTTCGGTTGTTCTGCCGGTGACGCGGGAACAGACCGAAAATATCGGTAGCGGAGCAAGCACCGAAACAGGCCTGATGTTAACGACTGACGAGAACATCATCGACATTGATTTCCAAGTGGTCTGGAACATTTCGGATCCGGCCAAGTTCCTGTTCAATCTGGCCGAGCCGGATCTCACCATTCGCGCCGTTTCGGAATCGGCGATGCGTGAAGTGGTTGCACGTTCGGAGTTGGCGCCGATTCTGAACCGTGACCGTCAGCTGATCGCCGATCAGGCACAGCAACTTATTCAGGTGACGCTGGACCAATACGACAGCGGCGTGAATATCCTGCGTCTGAACCTCGACAAGGCTGACCCGCCGCGTGAAGTCATCGACAGCTTCCGCGAAGTGCAAGCGGCCGAGCAACAACGTGACCGTCTGCAACGCGAAGCTGACACTTATGCCAACCGCGAACTTGCCGGTGCGCGTGGTGAAGCGGCCCAAACGCTGGAAGAGGCAGAAGCCTATCGTGCCCAACAGGTCAACGAGGCGCAGGGTGAAGCCGCGCGGTTTACCTCGGTTCTCGAAGAATATGCCAAGGCACCACAGGTGACGCGCAAGCGCCTGTATCTGGAGGCGATGGAGAAAATTCTGGGGGATGTGGATAAAATCATCCTCGAGGAGACATCCGGTGGCAACGGGGGGCAAGGGGTTGTTCCCTATCTGCCACTCAATCAATTGCGTGGTGGAGGATCGAACTGATGCGGAACACAACCATAATTATCCCCGTTATCGTCGTGCTGTTGGGCGTTCTGCTCAGCTCGGTTTTTATTGTCGACGAGCGTGAAAAGGCGCTGGTTTTGCAATTTGGCCAGATCAAATCGGTCAAGGAACAACCGGGATTGGCGTTCAAGATTCCGCTGATCCAAGAGGTTGTGCGCTATGACGACCGCATTCAGGCGCTGGACACCGTGCCGACCGAGGTGACGCCTTCGGATGACCGCCGACTGGTGGTTGACGCCTTTGCCCGTTACCGGATTTCCGACGTGGTGCAGTTCCGGCAAGCGGTTGGTGCCAATGGCATGCGCGCCGCAGAAGAACGTCTGCAAGGTATTCTGAACCCGGTGATCCGGGCAGTTCTGGGCGCGAATGGTGTGACGTCGAACACCATCCTATCGGCGGACCGTGCAGCACTGATGGAACGCATCACAGCACAGGCGCGCCAGCGTGCTCTGCCGCTGGGGCTGGACGTGGTCGACGTGCGTCTGAAGCGGACAAACCTGCCCGAACAGAACCTTGATGCCACATTTGCACGGATGCGGGCCGAGCGGGAACGCGAAGCAGCGGACGAAATCGCGCGCGGTGAAGAAGCCGCCCAGCGGGTGCGTGCGCAAGCCGACCGGACGGTGGTAGAACTGACGTCGGACGCTACACGTCAAGCCGACATCATTCGCGGTGAAGCCGACGCCGAGCGCAACGCCATCTTTGCAACTGCGTTCGGGGCCGATCCAGAGTTCTTCGAGTTCTACCGTTCGCTGACCGCCTATGAGCGGTCCCTGAAAGGCAGCAACTCGACGTTGGTTCTGTCGCCGGACAGCGAGTTCTTCAACTACCTGCGTTCCGATCAGGGCGCACGGTCGGCCGAAGGCGAATAAAATGGCATGGGTCCTGTTGGCCCTTGGACTGGTAATGATGGTGGAGGGGCTGGTCTATGTGCTGGCCCCTTCGCTAATTGAAAGGGTGCTGGAAATGTTGCGCAGCCTGCCCGAAAGCACACGCCGTCAGGTTGGCCTTCTCGCTTTGGTGAGCGGACTGTTGCTGGTCTGTGTGGCCTATCAACTGGGCCTGAACTGATTGCGGCGCATGCGCGCCATTTGATTTTGTTCAAAATTCTGTGAATTTTAGCTTGTAGCCTCCGGCAGGGATATTTGGGGCCAAAAGAAGTTTTGTGCTATGGTCTTGTCTGAGAGGTTGCAGGTTCACAGATGGGTAACGTGGTGTTGACAGGCCGCGATTGATTTCGATCTTTCATGTTGCATGCTTGCAACCCTAGATGCACGGTAGTGCGCAGATGCGCAGTAAAGTGTGAAAAGCGGGCTTTTGTCCGCACGGACAGCAGGAGAACGTCGTATGCAGACCAGAGCGGTCGCGGTGTCGACAACACGCACCCCATTCTTACAACTTCGCGCCATGTGGCTGACAGCCCTGGCGATGGTCCTGGTGCTGGCGCAGGTGATCGCGGCACAGGCAAAACCCGAAAGCCTTGCACCTCTGGCCCAGAAAATCAGCCCTTCGGTTGTGAACATCACAACTTCCACCATGGTTGCCGGCAACACAGGGCCGCAGGGCATCGTGCCCGAAGGTAGCCCGTTCGAAGATTTCTTTCGCGAATTTCAGGATCGTAACGACAATGGCGACCGCTCGCGCCGGTCATCTGCGCTGGGGTCGGGTTTCGTGATTTCCGAAGACGGCTTTGTGGTGACGAACAACCACGTCATTGAAGGGGCAGACGAGATCAAGGTCGAGTTCTTTAATGGCAAAGAACTGGATGCCAAAGTGGTTGGGACCGATCCCAACACCGATATCGCCCTGCTGAAGGTCGAGGCCGATGGCCCGCTGCCCTTCGTTCCGTTTGGTGACAGTGATGCGGCGCGTGTGGGGGACTGGGTGATTGCGATGGGCAACCCGCTGGGTCAGGGCTTTTCGGTATCGGCTGGTATCGTTTCGGCCCGCAACCGCGCGCTGAGCGGCACCTATGACGACTACATCCAGACCGATGCAGCGATCAACCGCGGCAATTCGGGTGGGCCGCTGTTCAACATGGACGGCGAGGTGATCGGTGTGAACACCGCGATTCTGTCGCCTAATGGCGGCTCGATCGGGATCGGCTTTTCGATGGCGTCGAATGTTGTGGGGCGCGTTGTCAAGCAACTGCAAGAATACGGCGAGACCCGCCGTGGCTGGTTGGGCGTGCGTATTCAGGACGTAACCCCCGATATTGCCGAAGCGATGGGTTTGGAGAAAACCGCCGGTGCGCTAGTGACATCGGTGCCCGAAGGCCCCGCAATGGAAGCTGGCATGAAAGACGGTGACGTGATCATCAGCTTTGCCGGTGTCGAAGTCACCGATACGCGCGGTCTTGTGCGTCAGGTCGGCAACAGCCCCGTGGGCGAAGCGGTGCGGGTTGTGGTCTTCCGTGAGGGCAAAACCATCACGCTGAAGGTCACGCTGGGTCGTCGTGAAGACGCCGAAGGCGCTGTGCCTGCGGTGGCGCAGGGGGGTGATTCTGAAACGGCACCCGAAACCACCAAAGAGGTTCTGGGCCTGACACTGGCACCGTTGACCGACGAGTTGCGCAGCCAGTTGGGTGTAGACAGCGATTTGGTGGGACTGGCCGTTGGGGCTGTGGACGAAGGGTCGGAAGCCTATGAGAAAGGTCTGCGTGCCGGTGATGTGATCACCGAGGCCGGTCAGCAAAAGATCGCTTCGATTGCCGATTTCGAAACCCGCGTGGCCGAGGTCAAGGAAGCCGGGCGCAAGTCGTTGCTGCTGCTGGTGCGCCGTGCGGGTGATCCGCGCTTTGTGGCCCTTGGCATCGCCGACTAAGCGACCTGCTGTTACAAGTTTGCGAAGGGCCGGGCCATTGTGTCCGGCCTTTTGTTATTCGGCGGGCTGCCGTTCGACCGCGACCAGCCCCAGTTTTCGGGCGGTTGCGATGGTCAGGATGTCGCTGTCAAAACCGTCGGGTGCCTGAATGCGGCGCACGGCGGCGCGGGTGCGCATCGACATCTCGCCGGTGACAGGGCCGCGATAGATTTTGCGCGCTGCCAGTGCCCGTTGCAGGGACGAGATGAATTCGGGTGTCAGCTTTGCTGCACAGGGCACTTCGAACCAAGTGTCATTGCGCTCTTGCACGATTTCCTGAATGCTTTCGCGTTGGTAAATGGCAGGTTGCTGGATCACCCCGTCGCTGGTCACCTGCGCGGGCTTCAGCAATATCTCGCGCTCGACGGTTTCGATGATGGCGGGAGATGTCTTTTTGCCCCAACATGTGTCCACTGCGGCCCCCTCGGGCCGTTCGGCGGTCAGGCGGATCATGCCCGGCCCCTCTAGCCCGTCCATGCCGGAGGTGGTCACGGGATCGCATGCGCCCAGCAATAAAATGCCCAGAGCGGCGGTGCGGAAATGGATCATTGCTCGTGTCCTCGTGCCGGTTCAGGGGCGGCTTTGCGCCATAGGCTACCTGCATCCCACAGCGCTGACCAGCCCCGGTCGGGGCGGCGGGCGGCATCGGTTCGCGCCAAAACTGTGTGCCGCACGCAACCACCCCGAGAGGGGGCGCGAAAGGGGCTGGCGCACCCCAGAGCGGCTGGATAGAAATGCAGGGATTTTGAATGAAGGGGGCGAGAATGGCCAAGATTACCTATATCGAGCATGGCGGCAAAGAGCACGTTGTCGAGGTGGCGACCGGAATGACCGTTATGGAAGGTGCGCGCGACAATAATATTCCCGGCATCGAGGCCGATTGCGGCGGTGCCTGTGCCTGTTCGACCTGCCATGTCTACGTCGATCCTGCCTGGACCGAGAAGCTGCCTGCCAAGGACGACATGGAAGAAGACATGCTTGATTTTGCGTTCGAGCCCGACCCCGCGCGGTCGCGTCTGACCTGCCAGTTGAAGGTCACCGATGCGCTGGACGGTCTGGTCGTCCACATGCCCGAAAAACAAATCTGATGCGATTGGCAGCGCTCTTTTGGGTGCTGCTGGCGGGCGTCTCGGCGGCAGAGCAGGAGGCCGGGACGCGCCTTGGTGCCTTTACGGCGCCTATCGAGGCACCAACCCATCGTTATGGCCACGGCATCATGGGCGATCTGCCTGAATGGGGGCCGTTTGTGCCTGACCGGACCCGCGGCGCAGACGTGCGTCACCTTGCCCCAGAGTGCGGTGTTCAAAGATATGGTCCCGCGTCTGGCCGATCTGGATCGTGACGGCACCCCCCGATGTCATCACCGCCAATGCTGACTGGTCACAGATCATGGCCACACAGCTGGTCAACAACCGTGCCAAAACGCGCGTATTGAGTCGCTGTTCCGCCGCAGCCCCGCGCGGTACCATTCAGTGTGATTGAGCTTCATCTTGCCAGGTAAACTCCGGGGGCGCGTCGCAGACGCGGGGGCAGAGCCCCCAACAAACCCCGTCAGTCCAGCGCCCGCCAGCCGATGTCGCGCCGGCAGAAGCCGCCATTCCAGTCTATCGCATCGACCATCGCATAGGCGCGATCGCGTGCTTCGGTCAGTGAAGCGCCACGCGCGGTGACGTTCAGAACCCGCCCGCCGCTGGCCACCACGTTGCCACCTTCGCGCTTGGTGCCTGCGTGGAAAACTATGTTGCTGCTGTCTTCGGGCAGCGCGTCCAGCCCGCCGATAACAGTGCCTTTTTCATAGGCGTCGGGGTAGCCTTTGGCGGCCATCACCACAGTGATCGCGTGATCGTCGGCCCAGTTCACCCGCGCGCCCGCCAGACGGCCTTGGGCTGCGGCGTGCATCAGGTCCATCGCCTGCGCCCCAAGGCGCATCATCAGCACCTGACATTCCGGATCGCCAAAGCGCACATTGTATTCCACCAGACGCGGCACGCCGTTCTTGATCATCAGCCCGGCGTACAGAACGCCCTGATAGGGCATCCCGCGTTTGGCCATCTCGTCCATGCAAGGCTTGATAATCTGGTCCAGAGCGGTTTGTGCAATCGCATCCGTCAGCACCGGTGCGGGTGAATAGGCGCCCATGCCGCCGGTGTTGGGGCCGGTGTCGCCTTCGCCGACGCGCTTGTGGTCCTGGGCGGTGCCCATCGGCAGCACATCCGTGCCATCGCAAAGCACGAAGAACGAAGCCTCTTCGCCATCCATGAATTCTTCGATCACCACTTCCGCGCCCGCACCACCAAAGGCACCACCGAACATATCGTTAATCGCGGCTTCTGCCTCGGCCACGGTTTCGGCGATGATCACACCTTTGCCTGCGGCCAGTCCGTCGGCCTTGACCACGATCGGCGCGCCTTGCTGCTGCACATAGGCGCGGGCCGATGCCGCATCGGTGAAGTGGCCGTAGGCGGCCGTGTTGGCCCCGCAGGCATCGCAAATCTCTTTGGTAAAGGCTTTGGACGCTTCCAACTGCGCTGCGGCTGCACTTGGGCCAAAGACCAGTACCCCTGCGTCGCGCAGACGGTCAGCCACTCCTTTGGCCAGTGGCGCTTCGGGGCCGACAATGACGAAATCAATCGATTCTTCCTCGACCAGTGCCACCACCGCACCACCGTCTTCGATATCCAGTGACGCGCATTCCGCCATAGATTCGATGCCCGCATTGCCGGGGGCAACGATCAGTCTGTCACATTTGGGGTTTTGCACCACCGCCCATGCCAGAGCGTGTTCGCGGCCACCACTGCCGAGGATCAGAATATTCATGGCGCACACTCCTTGGCCTTTGTTGCCCCGCGTTCTAGTCTGCACGCACCCGCCACACAAGCACGCAAGGCACACCAATGGACCTGATCGACGACCCCGCCGAGGCTGGCAACTCTCCCGAGTTCAGCGTCACCGAGCTTTCCGGGGCTATCAAACGGGTGATCGAGGGCGAATTCGGCCATGTGCGCATCCGTGGCGAGGTGGGCCGCGTGTCGCGTCCGCGTTCGGGGCATGTCTATCTGGACCTCAAGGATGACCGCAGCGTGATTTCCGGTGTGATGTGGAAAGGTGTGGCCAGCCGTCTGCAAACCCAGCCCGAAGAGGGGATGGAGGTGATCGCCACGGGGCGTATCACCACCTTTGGCGGGCAGTCGAAATACCAGATCGTTATCGAAGATATCAAACCGGCGGGCATGGGCGCGCTGATGGCGCTGCTGGAAAAACGCAAGGGAATGTTGCAAGCCGAGGGGCTGTTTGATCAGGACCGCAAGCGGCCCTTGCCCTATTTGCCCGACATCATCGGCGTGGTCACGTCGCCGTCGGGGGCGGTGATCCGTGATATTCTGCATCGTCTGCGCGACCGCTTTCCGCGCAAGGTGCTGATCTGGCCGGTGGCTGTACAGGGTGAACGCTGTGCACCCGAGGTGACCCGCGCCATCGAGGGGTTCAACGCGATGACGCCTGGCGGATCGCTGCCACGGCCCGATCTGCTGATAGTGGCACGCGGCGGGGGCAGTGTGGAAGACCTGTGGGGGTTCAACGAAGAGATCGTCGCGCGCGCGGCGGCTGCATCCGATATTCCGCTGATCTCGGCGGTTGGCCACGAGACCGACACCACGCTGATCGACTTTGTGTCCGACAAACGTGCGCCGACGCCCACGGCAGCGGCGGAACTGGCCGTCCCAGTGCGCCACGAGTTGCTCGCTTGGCTGGGCGGGCAGGGCGCGCGAATGTCGCAGGCACTGTCGACCACGCTGATCCGTCGCCGTCAGCGGCTGAGCGATCTGGGCCGTGCGCTGCCCCGCCCCGAAACACTGGTGGAAAGTCCGCGACAGCGGCTGGATGTGCTGGGCGACCGTCTGGGCCCTGCGCTGATTGCCGGAGTGCAGCGGCGCAAGGTCAAGCTGTCCGAAGCGTCGGGCAGCCTGCGCCCTGCCACCCTGCGCCGCAGCGTCATGGCCGCACGGCGTGATCTGGACAAGCTGTCGGCGCGTCTGGCACCAGCGCTGAGCCGTGCGGTCGCGGCAAAATCGGAACGTTTCACCACGCGCACGGGTCGTTTCGATCCTGCCGCCATGACGGCGCAAACCGCCACGGCGCGGCGCGATCTGGACCGCCTGACCGCTGGCATCGTGCGCGCAGGGCATGGCCAGACCGAAACCCTGCGCCGCAAGATCGACGCGATGGACCGGCTGCGCGAAACGCTTAGCTACAAGGCGACCTTGGCGCGCGGCTATGCGGTGGTGCGCGGCGACGGCGATGTTGTGACAACCAAGGCGCGGGCAAAGAAATCGTCCATCCTTGAGATCGAATTTGCCGATGGCAAACTGGTGGTCGGTGGCAAGGCGGCTGCCCCGAAAAAGTCCACCGCCAAGGCACCCGATCAGGGATCGCTGTTCTAGAGGTGAAACCCTCTAGACCGTCGCCACCGGCGTCACCGGAGACCCAACTGCCGCGGGCAACCGCAAAGGCGGTGCCGTGATCAGAAACCGTGACCGCCCGTTGGCCCGCAACCAGTCGGCCAGCGGCGTCAGGTGCCACAGCTCGCCCAGCATGATGCCGTTCTTGAACAGGCAATGCTCGTGCAGGGGCAGGGTGGAACAACAGCCCTCACCCGGTGTCGCCGGATAGCCCTCGACCGCATAGTTGTCGGCGGCAATGGCGGCGACGCCGCTGTCGGTGATCCATTGCAACAGCCGCGCGTCGCGCCCGTCCAATACCGCGCAGGCGTTGTGCAGGCGATCCTCATCGGGATCTTTGTTCATGTCCAGAATCACTTGGGCAAAGCCGGTGTGCAGCACCAGCATGTCGCCTTGTTCCACGCGCACGCCATCGGCCTCCATCACGCGCATCAGCATGTCGTAATTCACCAACGTGCGATCGTCGCCAAAGTGTGCGCGCAAATCAACCATCACGCCGCGCCCCTGAATGCCGTGGGCAGCCGCGTTTTCGATGCCCAATGCGGTTGCCTGTGATGTGCTGTGCGGCTTCATGTTGGGCCCGACACCGGCATCGTCCATCGCGTCGGGGCCGATGATGTCTTCGCCTGCGCGGTAACCGTTGTAAAACACCTTGCGGGTGTTGCCGTCGCCCGTCGTGTCGAACTGCCCACCCACATGGCACAGCGCATCCCACTGCGTCGAATATTGCAGGTGCAAGATCGCCAGATCATCACACAAAACATCCGATGCGCCGGGGATGGTTGCGTTAAAGTTCACCGCCCCCTCGCGCAGCGTCGGGCGGACCACAGGCGGCTTGCGACGCGGGTTCAACCCGCTGCCACCGGGATAATCCAGCGGCAGGGAAAGACAAAAAGTGATCCCCTCGACCGCCTCGGCCAGCCCTTGTTTGACCTTGGCGCGATCCATCAGGTTCAGTCGTCCGATCTGGTCATCGGGGCCGAAATCGCCCCAGTTCGATCCAGGCGGCCGGTTTGTCCATCTGGGTTGTGTCATCTGCGGGTCTCCTCCCCCTTGAATGGTTTTGCGCATCATGGCGTGCCGAACGGGTTTGACACAAGCATGGAAGGTCGCGGCAAAATCCAATAGGCCTGTGCCAACGTCACAAATTGCGCATAAGGATTGTCAGGATGCTGAAGAACGATCAATTGGACCAATGGGACCGCGAAAATTTCTTTCACCCTTCAACCCATCTGGCCCAACATGCCCGTGGCGAAAGCCCCAATCGGGTGATCATGACGGCGAGCGGCGTCCACATCGAGGACCGTGACGGCACGCGTTTGCTGGACGCCTTTGCGGGTCTTTATTGCGTCAACGTCGGTTATGGCCGTGAAGAGATCGCAGAAGCCATCGCCGATCAGGCGCGCGAGCTGGCTTATTACCACTCATACGTCGGCCACGGCACCGAGGCGTCGATCACTCTGTCCAAGATGATTCTGGACCGCGCCCCATCGAATATGTCCAAGGTGTATTTTGGTCTTGGCGGGTCGGATGCGAACGAGACCAATGTGAAATTGATCTGGTATTACAACAACATCCTTGGCCGCCCACACAAGAAAAAGATCATCAGCCGCTGGCGTGGTTATCACGGTTCCGGCCTTGTCACCGGCTCGCTGACCGGGCTTGAGCTGTTTCACAAGAAGTTTGATCTGCCGGTCGATCAGGTGATCCACACCGAGGCCCCTTATTATTTCCGCCGCGCGAATCAGAGCCAGACCGAAGAACAGTTTGTCGCCCATTGCGTGTCCGAACTTGAGGCGTTGATCGAACGCGAGGGCGCAGACACCATCGCCGCCTTTATCGGTGAGCCTGTTCTGGGCACCGGTGGCATCGTGCCACCGCCCGAAGGCTATTGGGCGGCGATTCAGGCTGTGCTGAAAAAGCATGATATTCTACTGGTTGTGGATGAGGTTGTTACCGGCTTTGGCCGTCTGGGCACCATGTTCGGCAGCGATCATTATGGGCTTGAGGCGGATATCATCACCATCGCCAAGGGGCTGACGTCGGCCTATGCGCCGCTGTCGGGGTCAATCATCGGCGACAAGGTCTGGAAGGTGCTGGAGCAAGGGACAGATGAAAACGGCCCCATCGGGCATGGCTGGACCTATTCGGCACATCCCATCGGGGCGGCGGCCGGGGTGGCCAACCTCAAGCTGATTGACGATCTGAACCTTGTCAGCAACGCGGGCGCGGTCGGGGCCTATCTGAACAAGACAATGGCGCAGGCGCTGGCCGATCATCCCCATGTGGGCGACATTCGCGGCGAGGGGATGCTGTGCGCTGTCGAATTTGTCAAAGACCGCGACGACCGCACATTCTTTGATGCCGCAGACAAGATCGGCGCACAAGTGTCGGCCACGTTGTTGTCGCAGGACAAGGTGATCGCGCGCGCCATGCCGCAGGGCGACATTCTGGGCTTTGCACCGCCCTTTTGTCTGAACAAGGCCGAAGTGGATCAGGTGGTTGCAGCGACGGCGCGGGCGGTGAAAACCGTTTTGGGCTAAAGGGTTGCGCCCGCCGTGGTCTTTTTGGGCTGCAGCGGGCGGCTATACGCCGATCTTGGGGCCAAGGCACAACATTTCTTCGCCCAAATCCTGCGCCTCGTACAGCGATAGCGACCCCGGTTCGTTCTGAAACTGTGCAATCAGGCCGCCGCCGCGCTTTTCGAACGTCCAGCATTGCGGGTCGGGGCGGTCTTCGTAGACGAAACAGATGTTGCCCGCCTGTTCGTACCAATATCCGTCCTTGCAGTCGCCATCCAGAAACGACCAGCGCACGCGGCGATTTTCGAGATATACTTCGGCACCATAGGGTGCGCCGCCGGCACCGAAGAATAGTGTTTTGCCCTTGGTGTAGGCGTCAAAGGCGTCTGCATCCATTGGTTCGGCGGCCAGTGGTGCGGCGAAAAGGGCGGCGAAAATCAACGTGCGTGTCATCATGGCGCCAGACTGGCAGACGCGACGCCGACGCGCCAGCCTGTGCTGCATAGATCGGCAGATTAGTGTTACGGCACGGTTTCCGATGCGCCCCGGTTCATCACGATCTGCGCAAGTCGGTGGCCCGAAATCTGCTCTTAAGGGTCGCTTTTGGGCTGAAGTGCGGTGCGGCGATGGGCTAGGGTGCGTGAAATTCGTCCCTTCGGGGGCACGCTGGGGCAGGGATGGACCATGGCACTTGATCACGACAAACAGGGCGACAACAGGCAGGGTGTGTGGAAATCCGGCAAAGGTAAGGGCCGCGTACGCCCCAAAGGCCGTGCTTTGGAAGATCAGGCTTGGGACGAGATTCGTGCGCTGCTGGGAGATGCGCCGCGTCGGCGCGATCTGTTGATCGAGTATCTGCATCTGATTCAGGATGAATACAGCCACCTGTCTGCCGCGCACCTGCGGGCGTTGGCCGAGGAAATGCGCCTGTCGATGGCCGAAGTTTACGAAGTCGCGACCTTTTACGCCCACTTCGACGTGGTGAAAGAAGGCGAAACTCCACCGCCCGCTCTGACTATCCGTGTTTGCGATAGCCTGTCATGCGAGATGGCCGGTGCGCAGGCGTTGAAAACAGCCCTTGAAGACGGGCTTGACCCGACCCGCGTGCGTGTGATGCGCGCACCCTGTATGGGCCGCTGTGACACAGCGCCGGTGCTGGAACTGGGCCACAATCACATCGACCACGCCACAGCGGAAAAGGTGCAGGCCGCCATCGCCACGAATGATACACATACAGTTATTCCCAGCTACGAAAATCTTGAAAAATACAATAAATCAGGTGGTTATGAGGTTTTATTAAGGTTTCGCGAGAGCGGCAGTTGGGAGGCGGTGCAGCAACAAATACTCGACAGCGGGCTGCGCGGTCTGGGCGGGGCTGGTTTCCCTTCGGGGAAAAAGTGGGGCTTTGTTCGGGGCAACGCGGGCCCGCGGTATCTGGCTGTTAATGGAGACGAGGGCGAACCCGGAACTTTTAAGGATCGCTATTACTTGGAGCGAACACCGCATTTGTTTCTTGAAGGGATGCTGATCGCCGCATGGGCCATCGAAGCGCAGCGTTGCTTTATCTACATGCGGGATGAATACCCTGCGGTGATCGAGATTTTGCGGCGCGAAATCAAGGCGCTGGAAGACAAAGGACTTGTGGAAAAGGGTTATATCGATCTACGACGCGGGGCCGGAGCCTATATTTGCGGCGAAGAAAGCGCGATGATCGAAAGCATCGAAGGCAAGCGTGGCATCCCGCGTCATCGCCCGCCGTTCGTTGCTGCCGTCGGTATTTTCGGTCAACCCACGCTGGTCCATAACGTCGAAACACTGCACTGGGTTGCCCGTATTTGCCGCGAAGGGCCGGAAATTCTGTCCAGCATCCAGAAAAACGACCGTTCCGGCCTGCGCAGCTACTCGGTTTCGGGCCGTGTTTCGCAGCCCGGTGTCTACTTGCTGCCCGCAGGCTCAACCATATTGGATATCATCGAGGCCGCAGGCGGAATGGCCGAAGGCCACCATTTCAAAGCCTACCAACCGGGCGGCCCATCGTCGGGATTGCTGCCTGCATCTATGGATGACATCCCGTTGGATTTTGACACATTACAACCACATGGCACCTTTATCGGCTCTGCGGCGGTGGTTGTCTTGTCTGATCACGACAAAGCGCGCGATGCGGCGCTGAACATGCTGCGGTTCTTCGAGGATGAAAGCTGTGGCCAGTGTACGCCCTGCCGCGTGGGGTGTGAAAAGGCGGTAAAGCTGATGCAGGCCGAACGTTGGAACCAACCGCTGCTGGATGAACTGTGCACTGCGATGGCAGATGCGTCGATCTGCGGGCTGGGGCAGGCGGCGCCAAATCCGATCCGTTTGACCATGAAGCATTTCGCGGACGAAATCTGACCTTGGCCCGAGCGCCTGAACGGTTAAGCACCACGGCAGGGATTTTCACCGCTGTTCCGATGCTTGCTCGTGTTTTTGCCCGACATTGCGGATCGTTTTTGCGCCGGTCCGTTTCATACTGGCCCTTTTCATACCCCGCGCTGCATACTAGCTAAGGTTTAAACCAACCAACGGGGCATCATGGCGTTTTTCAAGAAACTCAAGGACCGTATGTTCAAATCGTCGTCAAGGATTGACGAGGGATTGGAAGCAATTGTCGAGGACGGGGGCGAAATCAGCACTTCGGAGCCGGAAGCGCCGCAGCCCGAAGATCCAACGCCTGCGCCCGAACCATCGCCCACGCCCGAACCCGATCCGGTGCCCGCGCCCCACCCCGAAGAGGTGCCCGAGCCCGATCTGCCGTCGGACCCGATCCCGACACCCGATCCTGAGCCAACGCCGGAACCCACGCCGATCCCTGGGCCCGAGCCGGATCTGCCACCTGACCCCACACCGGAAATCCCGCAAACGCCCGAACCGCAGCCCGAGCCTGATCCCGTTCCTGCCCCCGAACCCGATCTGCCACCCGCGCCAGCGCCCGGACCGCGCCCTGCGACGATGGCCGTCGACACCTTGATGGAAACACCCGCCGCCGCGACCGCAGAAATGCCGCGCGCCGCTGATCCGGGCCAACAAGAGGCCACCAACCAACCCGCCGCGGGCGGGCTTTTGGGCCGTTTGTTCAAACGTACACCCGCAGCACAGCCCGTGGTGCGCCGCGTGTTGGACGATGACATGCTGGAACAACTCGAAGAGTTGCTGATCTCGACCGACATGGGCGTCGATACCGCCCTGCGTGTCACCGCCAACATGGCCGAGGGGCGCATGGGTCGGAAACTGTCGGTGGGCGAAATCAAGAATCTGATGGCGACCGAGATTGCCCGCATCATGGAACCCGTGGCACGGCCTTTGCCGATCTACCCCAAGACGCCGCAGGTGGTGCTGGTGGTGGGGGTCAACGGCTCGGGCAAGACGACGACCATCGGCAAGCTGGCCAGCCAGTTTCGCGCGGCGGGCAAGAATGTGGTGATCGCGGCCGGTGATACATTCCGTGCCGCTGCGGTCGAGCAGCTTCAGGTCTGGGGCGAACGTGCGGGCGTGCCGGTGATGACCGCCCCTGAAGGGTCGGACCCCGCCAGCCTTGCTTTTGATGCGATGACCAAGGCGCAGGAAGACGGCGCCGATTTGCTGATGATCGACACCGCAGGCCGCTTGCAAAACCGTGCAGATCTGATGGAAGAACTGGCCAAGATCGTCCGGGTCATTCGCAAAAAAGACCCCAGTGCGCCGCACAACACGCTGTTGGTTCTCGACGCAACGACGGGCCAGAACGCGTTGAATCAGGTGAAGATTTTCCAACAAGTCGCTGATGTCTCTGGACTGGTCATGACGAAACTGGACGGCACCGCCAAAGGGGGGGTACTGGTGGCGCTGGCGGACAAGTTTGGCCTGCCTATCCATGCCATCGGCGTGGGGGAACAAATCGACGATCTGGACGCATTCGACCCAGACGACTTTGCGCGCGCGCTGACCGGCGCGGATGTCTGACAACCATCCAAGATGTTACAATTAAGCACCACGAAACGCCTTGCGGCCTGCGCGATTGCGCGTCACTGCATAGCCCATGAAACCTGATCGACAGTCCGGCCCGCACCCTGTGCCTAATTTGGGTCACAAAAATCTTTGCCGGTCGGTCGCAGGCCGGCGGGCCGCCAACCCGTTGCGCGCGTGCGATTGTCCGGACGGACGCCGCGTATGACCAACTGGCTGGCATCGATCGAGGGTACCGCAGCGGGTCACCAACTTGCGCTGGTCCTTGCGCTCAGCGCGGCATTTCTGCACGCGGTCTTTGGTGCGATGCAAAAAGGGCGGCATGACCCGTGGCTGACGCGCGGGGCGATTGATGCAAGCTATGGCGTGATGGCGGCCCCCTTTGCGTTGTTTGTCGTGCCTTGGCCCGAGCCGCACATGTGGCTGATTTTTCTGGGCGCTTGGGCAATTCACACGGTCTATAAACTGTTGCAGGCGTGGGCCTATACCAAGGGTGCCTATACGGTTGTCTATCCCGTGGTGCGCGGCACCGGTCCGCTGTTTGCGGTGATCGGCGCCTATTTGATCTTCAACGAGGTGTTCACTTGGGTGCAGTGGATGGGGGTGGGGGTGCTGCTGTGCGGTATCTTCGGGCTGGCCATCTATAATCTGCGCAACCTGACGGCAGCACGCGAGACGTTGAATATGGCGCTGGGGCTGGCGGTGCTGACAGGGTTGTTTGTGGCGCTTTATACCACATATGATGCTTATGGCATCCGCGCGACAGAAAACCCGTTTACCTTTTTGGCATGGTTTTTCCTGATTGATGCGCTTGTGATGCCACCGATTGCCTATATCCGCTGGCGGGCGATGCCGGACCGGCCGACGGTGGCTCCGCTGATGCGGCGCGGTGTGCTGGGCGGGCTTGTGGCCTTCCTCAGTTTTGGTTCTATCATGATGGCGACACGGCTGGACAAGGTCGGCGAAGCTGCCGTGTTGCGTGAAACTTCGACGGTGTTTGCAGCCTTTATCGGCTGGCTGGTGCTGAAAGAAACCGTAGGCCCCCGTCGCATCGCGCTGATGGCGCTGATTGCTGTGGGTGCCGTGATTGTGGAGATGGGCGGATGACCAATCAAACCCCCGAGAGTGACAAACGCGAGATTAACCCCTTTTTGAAATCGGCGCTGGATTTCGGCCCGATCCTTGTCTTTTTTGTTGCTTACCTGCTGCTCAAGGACCACATCTTTACCATCGGCGGGACTGAGTATGACGGATTTATCATCGTCACGGCGGCGTTCATTCCACTGCTGATCGCGTCGACCGGTGCGCTGTGGTTTCTGACAGGCAAGGTCAGCCGGATGCAGGTGGCGACACTGGTGCTGGTGGTGATTTTTGGCGGGCTGTCGGTCTGGCTGAATGACGATCGTTTCTTCAAAATGAAGCCGACGATGATCTACCTGCTGTTTGGCGGCATGTTGGGCTTTGGCCTGCTGCGCGGCGCGTCCTACCTGAAGTATGTGATGGAAGGGATGATGCCCCTGCAAGACACAGGCTGGATGATCCTGACGCGTCGGCTGATGCTGTTTTTCTTCGGGCTGGCAATCCTGAATGAGGTAATTTGGCGCACGCAAAGCACGGAAATTTGGGTGTATTTCAAGACCTTTGGTCTGTCGATTGCGGTTTTCGGCTTTTTCATGAGCCAGAGCAAACTGTTCCAGACCTACGGAATTGAGGACGCAAAAGGCAGCGACACGTCGGACGGCTGAAGCTGGTCGCGCGTTGCGGGTTATTTGCCTTCGGCGGGGATATTTGTTGCCAAAAGAAGCGGTTGCAGGATCAGGTGGCCGCTTTTTGCCAGCTTGGCAGGGGCAATCTCCACCGTGCGGGGGCTGCCGGTGCGGGCGCTTGCAACGATGCCAGTGGGACGCGTGCCGGATCGCGCAGCAGGCGGTTGTAAAACCCAAGCGCGCCAGGACGGGTATAGCCTGACCAGTGGCAGATGCGCGCGGTGGGCGGTGCGATTTGCGCGCCGAAGCGTTGCAGCCAGTCCAGCGTGCGCGGGCAGTCCAGCCGCAGCGTGGTTGCATTGACCGCGTGCAGGCGCGCGCCGATCACGCGGTCCTTGCGGCATGGCGGTGAAACCAGACGCTCATACATCAGATCAAAAAGCGCGTTCTCGCGGCTGGTCACGTTGATCCATTCCAGCGTGGCCCCCGCAGGTGATTGCAACGCAGCATCCGCGGTGCTGTGATAGCTCGCGGGTGCCAACGTCAGCAGTCGTGTGATGGCGCCGCGTGGCAAAACATGCAAGGCCGCCAGCGCCACCTCGGCGCCCATCGAGTGGGTCATCAGGTGGATGGGCCGGTGCGGGGCCGCGCGGTGCAGGATACGCAAGATCCGACCCAACTGCCCGCCCGCAGCGCGTGCGCGCCGTGCTGCGCGCCAGACAGGGCCACGTGCGTTCCAGCCAAATCCCAGCGCCAGCCCTTCGTCGGGGTCGCCCATGCCGAACCCCATTTGCCGCAACCATGCGCCGTCGCGGCGCAACAATGTGCGGTGCGGGCAATGGGCGGGCGCGGCGGGGTCGTATTTGTATCCGGGGATCATCACGATAATTGGCCCGGTGCCTTGGGCCGCCCGCAACAGGGCGGGGCGCAGAGGCGCGTGGGTCAGGTGCAGGCGGGGGCCGTCGGGGGCGGCGTTCACTCTGAGGACGGGCAAGTGCGTCTCCTTGCAACGTTTCTGCGCTGTTCGCCGCAGCACTAGCCAATTTATGTAAACTCTACATGACTCCGCCGCACGGTGTTGACGCAGGCGGCGCAAGAGCCTATCGGTGTCGCCGTGGCGATTTGTTACCGGATTGCGGGCCACGTTAAATAATCCCGCTAAAAGGTCAGGATGAAGCCTCCCTTCGCTTGACCGCGTTTCGGGGGCTTTTTTGTGGCCAGCCCTTTCTTGGCCCGTAAGGATGAATGATATGACCGATTGGAAACCACGCACCCGCGCTGTTCATTCCGGCACACGCCGCAGCCAGTACGGCGAGGTCAGTGAAGCGATTTTTCTGACGCAGGGTTTTGTCTATGACACAGCTGAAGCCGCGGCGCAGCGGTTCGAGCAGCTGGGCGACGACGAGTTTATTTATGCTCGCTATGGCAACCCCACGGTGGCGATGTTCGAGGACCGGATTGCGTCGCTGGAAGGGGCCGAGGCGGCTTTTGCCACGGCTTCTGGCATGGCGGCTGTCAGCGGTGCGTTGATGTCGATGCTCAAAGCGGGTGACCGCGTGGTGTCTGCGCGCGCGCTGTTCGGTTCGTGTCTTTATGTGCTGGAAGAGATTCTTGGCCGCTACGGCGTCGAAATTGTTCTGGTGGACGGCACCGATCTGGACGCTTGGGCACGCGCGATCACGCCCGAAACCGATGTGGTGTTCTTTGAAAGCGTGTCGAATCCGACGCTGGAAGTGGTCGACATCGAAGCCGTGGCGAAACTGGCGCATGCGCAGAATGCCAAGGTTGTGATCGACAACGTCTTTGCCTCGCCGGTCTATAGCCGCGCGTTTGAACAGGGCGCGGATGTGGTGGTTTATTCCGCCACCAAACACATCGACGGGCAGGGACGCGCGATGGGGGGCGTGATCCTCGGGTCGGAAGATTACATTCGCAAAACGGTCGAGCCCTATCTCAAGCACACTGGCCCCGCGCTGTCGCCGTTCAGCGCGTGGATCATGCTGAAAGGTCTGGAAACGCTGGACCTGCGCGTGCGCGCCCAAACTGCCACAGCCGAGGCGCTGGCCAATGCGCTGACCAGTCATCCCAAACTGGTCCGCACTGTTTATCCCGGTCACCCGTCTCACGCCCAACATGAACTGTGCATACGCCAGATGGGCAAGGGCGGCACATTGATCGCGATTGATCTTGCCGGAGGGCAAGAGGCCGCGTTCCGTTTCCTCAACGCGCTTCAAATCGGTGTGATTTCGAACAATCTGGGCGATGCCAAGTCGATCCTGACCCATCCGGCCACCACTACACACCAGCGACTGCCGCAAGAGCAGAAAGACCTGTTGGGCATCACACCCGGTCTGGTGCGCGTGTCGGTCGGACTGGAAGACGCCGAGGATTTGATCGCCGATATGCTGCAAGCGCTCGATCAGGTCTAAGCCAAATAAAACAACGCCCGAAACTGCGGTTTCGGGCGCTTTTGCGCCACCGTTGCCCAAGAAAAATCCTGTCACCGGCGTGATTTATTGTGAAATTTTGAACCGATATTCGCTTTGGTGCGTACCTTTGGCAGATATTGGCAAAAGCCGGTCGCGTACCTATGTTGGGTGTGGACTGATATACAAAGGGGGGCCACTGCATGAATATTCATACGCCCGAGTTCCAACAAATACCCGAACGTGATGACGCCAAGGCCGCACTTGATGTGCTGCGTCGCTGGGCGAAATCCGCAACACCCACCGAAATTCTTGAACTGGACGCCTCTGTCGCGCGGCTGTTGCCCGGCGATTCCGGGTCCAACTATCCGGCTTTTTCGCGCAACTACCCCGAGGAGTTTGTTGTCGACGCAGCCTATAAGAACACGCTGCCCGACCTGCAAAACGGGCCTTCGAGCCTGATCCGTGGTGCGCATCAGCAAATCCAGCACGTCGGCATATCGAACTTTCGGCTGCCGATCCGCTATCGCAGCCGTGATACCGATGCGTCGCTGCTGTTGGAAACCTCTGTGACCGGCACTGTCAGCCTTGAGGCCGAGAAAAAGGGCATCAACATGAGCCGCATCATGCGCTCGTTCTATGCCCATGCCGACCAGACATTCAGCTTCGAGGTGATCGAGGCGGCGCTGGACGACTATAAAACCGATCTGGAAAGCTTTGATGCCCGTATCCAGATGCGATTTTCCTTTCCTATGAAGGTGAAAAGCCTGCGTTCGGGTCTGTCCGGCTATCAGTATTACGATATCGCACTGGAGTTGGTCGAACAGAACGGGGTGCGCAAAAAGATTGTTCACCTTGATTACGTCTATTCGTCCACGTGCCCCTGTTCGCTGGAACTGAGCGAACACGCCCGTGCCACCCGTGGCCAGTTGGCCACACCGCACTCGCAACGCTCTGTGGCGCGGATATCGGTGGTGCTGGATTGTGACGCGGGGCCGTTGTGGTTTGAAGACCTGATCGACGCCTGCCGTCGCGCGGTTCCGACCGAAACGCAGGTGATGGTCAAACGCGAAGACGAACAGGCCTTTGCCGAACTGAACGCTGCCAACCCGATTTTTGTTGAAGATGCAGCGCGTCTGTTCTGCGAACAGCTGCTGGCCGATCACCGAGTCGGTGACTTTCGTGTGGTGGCCAGCCATCAAGAAAGCCTGCACAGCCACGATGCCGTTTCCGTGCTGACCGAAGGCGATACTTTCGCCGCTGAAAGCATTGATCCGCGACTGTTCCAGTCGCTGTTTCACGTGGGCTAAAGAGCCGCCCCTTTTGCCGTATGCTGCGATGCAGCGGTGTTAAAAGGGGCGCTACGCTCAATAAATAAGCGAAAGCATATTCGAAATGCTGCAATGCAGCTATGCAATATCGTCAGTGGTAGGTCAGGTTGGCATACCTATATGATGTGTCATAGGAGAAACGTAATCACTCTCCCAAACCAAAGAGGCACATTATCATGGCTACTCAAACCGCCACTCACATTTCTGCAACTCCCGTCGCACAGTTCTTCGCGGGTTTCGGCGCGGCCCTGTCGCGTGGCTTTACCGCCCTGATCGAAGCTGGCCAAAAATCGCGCAGCATGGAAGCACGCATGCTGCTGATTGATCGTCTGAACGCAATGTCGGACGCGCAACTGGCCGAGCTGAAAATCGAACGCGAAAACATCCCCGCGTACGTGTTCCGCGATCTCTACTACGTTTGATTGCGAATTGATGCTGGGCTGCGCCTGAGACTGTCTTGACAGTCGGCGCAGCCCGCGCCAACGCTGGCGAAATGTTTGATTTGCGCCCCGTTGGATATGTCATCGGACTTCTGGTTACCGCGCTTGGGTTAACCATGATCGTTCCGTTGCTGGTTGATCTTGCCGAGGGCAAGGAACACTGGCCTGTTTTTGTTGAATCCGGACTGATCACCATTCTTGCCGGTGGCGTATTGGCGCTAAGCTGTGCCAACGGTGTCCGTGAAGGTCTGACGATCCAGCAAACGTTTCTTTTGACCACTGGTGTGTGGCTGTGTCTGCCGATCTTCGGGGCCTTGCCGTTCGTCTTTGGCGCAACCGAAGCGCGCTATGTCGACGCGTTCTTCGAGGCGATGTCAGGGCTGACCACCACAGGGTCTACTGTCTTTACCGGATTGGATGACCTGCCCAAGGGGCTGTTGTTGTGGCGTGGTATCCTGCAATGGCTGGGTGGCATCGGTATCATTGTGGTCGCGATGGTGTTCCTGCCTGAACTGCGGGTCGGGGGGATGCAAATCTTCCGCTCGGAAGCCTTCGAAACAATGGGTAAGATCCTGCCCCGTGCCACCCAGATCGCCAGCCAGATTTCGGGCCTGTATATTGCGATCACCCTGACATGTGCAGTGGTCTACCTGACCCTCGGAATGAATGTGTTCGATGCGACGGTCCATGCGCTGACCACAGTGTCCACCGGCGGATTTGCCAATTACGATTCTTCCTTTGGCGGTTTTGTCGGCGGCAAAGAATACGCGGCCTCGTTCTTTATGATCCTCGCCGCTTTGCCTTTTGTACGTTACGTCCAAATGATCAACGGCAACACCACCGCGATCTGGCGCGATACGCAGGTACATGCGTTTTTGGCGACCATCGCCGTGGTTGTCGCCGTCAGCGCCTTTACCCTGACCTATATCTTTCCGCACAGCGTCGAACAGGCGGTGCGCGAGGCGCTGTTCAACGTGGTCTCGATTATCTCGGGCACCGGATATTCCAGCGTTGATTACATGGCGTGGGGTCCGTTCCTGATTTCGATCTTTTTCTTTTTGGGTATGATCGGCGGATGCGCCGGTTCGACCACCTGTTCGGTTAAAATCTTTCGCTACCAGATATTGTTTTCGTCGGTCCGCGCCCAATTGCGCAAAACCCGCAGCCCGCATGGCATCTTTACCCCGCGGTACGATGGCCGTCCGGTGGACGCGGACGTGCTGGGGTCGGTCATGTCATTCTTTGTTTTTTTCGTGGTGTCGGTGGGGCTGCTGGCCGTGGCATTGGGCATGACCGGACTGGATTTTGTAACCTCGCTGTCGGGGGCGGCCACTGCTCTGGGCAATATCGGTCCTGGTTTGGGGGACACGATCGGCCCTGCGGGCAACTTTGCCCCTCTCAACGACACTGCCAAATGGTTG
The DNA here is from genome assembly GCF_002222635.1 of Pseudosulfitobacter pseudonitzschiae. Lineage (NCBI taxonomy): Bacteria > Pseudomonadati > Pseudomonadota > Alphaproteobacteria > Rhodobacterales > Roseobacteraceae > Pseudosulfitobacter > Pseudosulfitobacter pseudonitzschiae. The sequence goes on from NZ_CP022415.1 coordinate 885,373, forward strand.
CTTGCCGGCGGAATGCTGGTAGGTCGGCTGGAACTGATGGTGGTATATGCCATTCTGACCGTACAATTCTGGAGAGCCTGATGAAACGTCCCCTTGGAGCCCAAATTTCCCACATGCTGAAGGCGCGGGGGGTCGATACGATTTTTGGCATACCGGGGGTCCACAATCAGGAAATGTACCGCGGTATAGAAGAGGCAGGGATCACGCATGTTCTGGCCCGTCACGAGCAGGGCGCTGGGTTTATGGCCGACGGCTATGCGCGCGCGTCGGGCAAGCCGGGGGTGGCTTATGTGATCACCGGACCGGGGCTGTGCAATATCATGACACCGATGGGGCAGGCCTATTCCGATTCAGTACCGGTGCTGGTGGTGTCCTCCTGTCTGGACGAGGTTGAAGGCGTCAAAGGTCAGTTGCACCAGATGAAAGACCAACGTGCGGCCGCTGCCACCGTCTGCGATTGGTCCGCCGAGGCGCGCACGGCCGATGCCGCCTATACGCTGATCGACCGCGCGCTGACCGAAATGACGGCGCAACGTCCGCGCCCCAAACACATTCAGGTGCCGATTGCGGCACTTCAGGCCGCCGCAGATCCCGCGCCAGCACCGCGCCCCTATACCGCCCCCTGCCTACCACAGATGGGCGATGCGCTTGACCGTATACTTGGCGCTGACCGGTTGCTGTTCGTTTTGGGCGGCGGGGCTCGCGTCGGGGCCGAAACCACACGCAAGGCGTTGAAAGCTTTGGGCGCTGCATCATTCACCACTTATGCCGGTCGCGGCATTGTCGGTAGAGATGATCCGTTGCACTTTGGTGCAGGGCTGGCGAACCCGTCCAGCGCCGAGGTGATCGGTTCCGCGGATGTGGTTGTTGTTGTCGGATCGGAACTGGCCGAGGTTGACCTGTGGCGCGCGCATCTGGGTCACCAAAGTCTGCTGGTGCGGGTTGATATCGACCCTGCCGCCTTTACCAACACCGATGCCGGGGCACTGAACATCCTGTGCGACGGTCCGCTGCTGATGCGTGCATTACTGGAACGGGCCGAGATGATGGACAAGGCCCGATCGGGCTGGTCGACGGACGAAGTCAAAAAATCCCGTAAAGCATGGCGCGCCGACAGTGACGCCGCACGCCCCGGCATTGCGCCCTTGTGCGATGCGCTGCGCGCTGTGGTGCCCGAAGATACGATGATCTATTCGGACATGACCCAATTTGCCTATGTGGCCAAGGACGTCTGGCCAATGGAAAAGCCCGGCCATTGGCACCACCCCTACGGTTTTGGCACTTTGGGCTATGCCACGCCTGCGGCCATTGGCGGTGCCATCGCGCGCCCCGGCCTGCCGACGCTGGCGATCATTGGCGATTACGGTTTTCACTATACGATGCAGGAACTGGGTGTTGCTGTGGAACTGGGCCTGCCGCTGCCGATCATTCTGTGGGACAACGGCAAACTTAAAGAGATCGAGGACAGCATGGCCCGCGCCCAGATTGCCCCCAACGCGGTGATCGCGCGCAACCCTGATTTCTGCAAGCTGGCAGAGGCATTCGGGGCCAATGCGGTCGCGCCGAAAACCATCCAGCAGATGCAGGATGCCGTTACCGCCGCGTTCAAGGCCAGTGGCCCCACGTTGATCTACCTTACACCTGACGTCACCGACTAATGTGGGTTCTGCGAACCCTTGCCAAACGGCTGACCGGCCAGATTGCGCGATAACAAAAGCGGGCGGGATCAATGGTCCCGCCCGTTTGCATGCCACGGTCAATCGTTATTGTGTTGGTGCCTCATACGGTCGTTTCAGGCCTGCGGCGCCCCTGTGAGGAAGGCGGAACAGTTGTTTCAGCGCTTAAGGATCGTGCCATGCGCGCGGTAAATGCCGCCCCATGTGGTGCCCGCGATATAGGTCGGGCAGCCGGGTTTGGCGGTGTTGATGATCAGGAACCACATCGTCTCGCCGGGTCGTCCGGCGCGCGAATACTCACAGCCCAGCGGGTTGGTCCACCATTGGCCCTGATGGCCCGCAGGCGGCGTTGCAACGGATGCGGTGGCTTGCGACGCTGCCATGACGGTTGCGCCCAAGGCGAAGATGCTGAGAAATCTGGAAATCATGGTCCACTCCACTTTGATCAATGTTCACGCGCCCCCACGCTTGATCGTCAAAATGATGGCCAGCCCTTAACAAGGGGCTAACGCGGCACCCTGAGGTGCCGCGCATTTGTGTCAAATCCTGTGCAGGATCAGTCCCAGCAACTGACCAGAACGGTCATGCCCACGGCTTGTTCGGTGATGTCCTCGGGCTCGGACGGGCCGGTTGAGGCCGCCGCCTGAATGCTGACACCGGCACCCGCCAGAACCGTGCGGATCACGCCCGTGTCGGCGGCAAAGACCACCTCGTCGGGCAATGCACGCGCGCCGCCGGATTTGGGCAGCAACATGCCCATGACCGACCCAGTCGCATCAAAGACCGGACCGCCCGCGTCACCCGACAGGGTGGTCATAGCCAGACGGTACAGACCGGTCTCGCCCTGCAATCCGCGCACATCGGCCAGTTTGCCAAAGGTCATGCTGGGCGCGCTCAGCACACCGTCATAGCTATAGCCTGCAACCGCCACTTCGGATTGCAAACGGGGGGGCGCGGCGCTGAACTGTGCCACCGACAACGGCGCCAGTGTTTCTTGGGGCCGCACCACGGCTATGCCGCTTGTCGCGTCATCGGCCACAACATCGGCTTCGTGTTCGTCGTCGATGGTCAGACGGGTGCAGGACTGGACCGCCTCGGATGTGGTTATGACCAGACCGGAGTTGTCCACGTAAAAGCCTGAGCGGGCGATGCGCGGTTTGCGCACATCCAGACCGGCCACCAGATCAATCGCCTGCGTACCACCGTCGCCGGCAGAGGGATCAAGGGCCGCTTCGAGACGGATAAAACTCTTGTCCATTTCGCCGATCAGACGTCGGCGGCGCTCTTCGTCACCCGCAGGCCAGATCAGGGTAAAACCCTTGATTTTGCCATCTTGCAGGGTTGCGCGGGTTTCGGACACCATCATGCCGTTTTCGCCGATCAGTACAAAGTCGTTGTTGCGGCGTTCGCGCGGACCTTCCAGCGGGACAATTTCCAGGGTCTGCATAATGTCATACAGACCATTAAGCGTGTCCTGATCGCCGCGTTGGCTGATCAACAGCACCTTGGCCGGAACGTCGCCGGTGGCATCATAATGGGCAAAGGGTGGCTCGTATCTGTCAAAGGACACCACTTTGGTGGGCAGCATCAGTTCTATGCCTGCCTCCGCATCCACGACCCGTTCCAGCCCTAGACCGTCCAGCACCGCATTGTATTGCTTTTTCAACGTCGCGCGTTGCAGCGTGGTCAAAATTCCGGTGACGTCAAAGGCGTTTGCTTCTTGCCATGCGGCCATCGAATTGCGCGTGCCACGTCCAAAGGCACCGTCAATGGCGGCCTCGTAGAAACCGGCCCATTTCAGCATCATCTGCAATTCCATCCGTTCGTCGCGGGTCAACAGCTGTTCGCTGCGGCGCGCTTCGGTCGGGGTTTCATCTGCGGGTTCGGGTGTGGGCAGGGGGGCCGCTTCGGCGGTGGTTTCGGTCGCCGTTTCGGCTGTCGTGATTTGTGTGTCCGTCTGCGTTTCAGTGCTGGAGGCCACCGCATCAGGGGCATCGACCACGCCACGGTTCAGCACGTTTGCGCCAAGCGGCCAGAACTGCTGGCGATAGTCTGAGGATTCTGCGATATAGGCGTCACGCGGGATCAGACCGTCGGCGCGATAGACGCTCAGCACCTGTTCGGCGTCTTCGCGGGCATAGGGTCCCAAGGCAATCCCGTACCAACCACCACCCAGCGCAAAGCCGTTCACATCCTCGATCGCACCGGCATAGTCGCGGGCGCGGGATGTTGCGGTGGCAAGACTGGGATGCGCTTCAATTTGCACCCATACTACCTCCTGAGCGGACTGGGCCGCCGCAGGCGTCACTGCCATCCCTGCTGTCAACCCTGACACCCCTGTTGCCAACATCGCCGCAACCACCAATTTGCGCATCATCTTCACCTGAACTCCTGCTCGGAAATTAATTGAGCCAATTAAGCAGGATTTCGCCACGTTGACCATATGTCCACACGGGGAATTCATCGCGCCGAACGTCTTATATCGCGCTTTTGGGCGCTAATTTCCTGCCCGACCCGATCTGCGCTGCAACAAAGCCGCGATTGACCATTGTCGGGGGGCTGCGTAGGAAAGGTGCGCACGAAACTGGAAAGCCAATGCCCATGTCCGATATGCCCACAGCGCCCCGCTCGTTTCAGGAAATCATCCTGCGGCTCCAGACCTATTGGGCCTCCAAGGGCTGCGCCATCCTGCAACCCTATGACATGGAAGTGGGCGCGGGCACCTTTCACCCTGCGACCACCCTGCGATCGCTGGGTGCGCAGCCCTGGGCCGCAGCCTATGTGCAGCCGTCTCGCCGCCCCACCGACGGGCGCTATGGCGAAAATCCCAACCGCTTGCAGCACTATTACCAATATCAGGTGTTGATCAAACCATCGCCACCCGATCTTCAGGCGCTGTATCTGGGCAGCCTTCAGGCCATCGGCATAGACGCCAGCTTGCACGACATCCGCTTTGTCGAAGACGATTGGGAAAGTCCCACGCTGGGGGCATGGGGTCTGGGCTGGGAGGTCTGGTGCGACGGCATGGAAGTGTCGCAGTTCACCTACTTTCAACAGGTCGGCGGCCACGATTGCAGCCCCGTCTCGGGCGAGCTGACCTATGGCCTGGAACGTCTGGCGATGTATGTGCTGGCGGTCGATCACGTGATGGACATGCCGTATAACGATCCGCAATCGACGATCCCGCTGACTTACGGCGATGTGTTCAAACAGACCGAAGAAGAGTACGCCCGCTGGAATTTCGACGTTGCCAACACCGAGGTTCTGCTGCGCCACTTCGAAGAGGCCGAGGCCGAGTGCAAGGCGATTCTGGATCAGCAGCACGAAGACCCCAAGACCGGCAAACGCATCGTCATGGCGCATCCCGCCTATGATCAGGCGATCAAAGCCAGCCATATCTTCAATCTTCTGGACGCGCGTGGCGTTATTTCGGTCACCGAGCGGCAGGCCTATATCGGGCGCGTGCGGACGCTGACCAAAGCCTGCGCCGATGCATTTGTGCAGACACGGGCAGGGGGCTGGACCCCGGAAGCTGTGGCATGACCGGCAAGATACTGGCGATACTGATCGTGATCACAGCACTTATCGCGGGCGCAGGCATGTACTACCTGCAAGTCTACGGCTTCTATGACGAGGTGACAGTGAAAGAGGTCAATCTGGTCTCGGTGGTCTCGGACGCACCTGAACCGATCCCCTTCACCGACTTTCAGGCCATCGACGCCGACAGTTCGCCGATCCGCTACCGCGCGTGCTTCAAGACCGAAATGTCGCTGCCCTTGCTGACGGAAACCTATGTAGGTCTGGAGAAGGCTGAGCCGCGCAATGCGCCGGACTGGTTCGATTGCTTTGATGCCGCAAAAATCGGCGCCGAACTTGAGGCCGGAACCGCATTGCCATTCCTGTCGCAAAAGAACGTCCACTATGGCGTCGACCGTATTGTGGCGATCACGCAGGACGGGCGCGGATATGTCTGGCACGAACTGAACGATTGCGGCGAAAAGGCCTATGACGGCACCGTCATAGGCGAGGAATGCCCCGAACGCCCCGCCACTGACTGAAGCTGCCGCTGCAAAGCTGATTGATGCGGCAATTGCCGTTGTTTTCCACCTCTGGACCCTTCGCTCGAGGGGCGCTATCCACCCCACAGCGCAATCTGATTGGAACTGCCCGTGCCCGACCTGCTGATCGAACTGTTTTCCGAAGAAATTCCCGCACGGATGCAAACCCGCGCGGCGGGTGACCTGAAAAAGCTGGTGACGGACGGGCTGGTCGAAGCGGGTTTGACCTATGCCTCTGCTGCTGCCTTTTCGACGCCGCGCCGCCTGACCCTGACGATCGAGGGCGCGCTGGCCGCATCGCCCACCACGGTGGAAGAGCGTAAAGGCCCAAAGGCTGACGCACCGGAAAAAGCCATCGAAGGTTTCCTGCGCGGTGCCGGTCTGACCCGCGACGATCTGGAAGAACGTGACACCCCAAAGGGCAAGATCCTGTTCGCCAAGATTACCAAACCGGGCCGCCCCGCCGCCGAAATTGTGGCCGAGGTGCTGGAACACACGATCCGCAACTTTCCGTGGCCAAAATCAATGCGTTGGGGCAATGGCACGTTGAAATGGGTGCGCCCGCTGCATTCGATCCTGTGCATTCTGGTCACCGAAGAGGGCGCGGAAGTGGTGCCGGTGGACGTCGATGGCATCGTTGCGGGCAATACCACCCAAGGGCACCGCTTTATGTCGCCCGGCACGCTGACGGTGCGTAATTTCGACGACTACACCACCCAGTTGCAGCGCGCTCATGTTGTGCTGGACGCAACCGAGCGCGCCGATGCGATCTGGCATGACGCCACCAATCAGGCCTTTGCTCAAGGGCTTGAAGTCGTCGAGGATGCTGGCCTTCTGGCCGAGGTTGCGGGGCTGGTCGAATGGCCCGTGGTGCTGATGGGCAAGATTGACGAAGATTTTCTGGGCCTGCCGCCCGAGGTGCTGCAAACCTCGATGAAAGAGCACCAAAAGTTCTTTTCTGTGCGCAACCCCAAGTCTGGCCGGATCGAGCGGTTCATCACCGTCGCGAACCGCGAAACCGCCGATAACGGTGCCACCATCCTTGCGGGCAACCAAAAGGTGCTGTCGGCCCGTTTGGCCGATGCAAAATTCTTCTGGGAAAACGACCTGCGCATCGCCTCTGCTGGCATGACCACATGGCTGGACGCGCTGAAAAACGTGACCTTCCACAACAAACTGGGCACACAGGCCGATCTGGTTGACCGCATGGCCGTGCTGGCCCGCGAGATTGCCCCCGCAGTGGGCGCCGACCCCGATCAGGCCGAACGTGCCGCGCGTCTGTCCAAGGCCGATCTGGCCTCGGAAATGGTCTATGAATTCCCCGAACTTCAAGGGCTTATGGGCCGCTATTACATCGAGGCAATGGGCGAGGACAAAGCCATCGCCGCCGCCGCACAGGATCATTACGCACCGCTTGGCCCCTCGGACGACGTGCCGACCGAGCGTGTTTCGGTGGCCGTGGCGCTGGCCGAAAAGATCGACAAGTTGACCGGCTTCTGGGCGATTGACGAGAAGCCGACGGGAAGCAAGGACCCGTTTGCGTTAAGACGGGCTGCGCTGGGGGTTATTCGAATTTTGGTTGAGAATGAAATTGGCACCTCAACTCTGGAAACCCTCGTTTCAGGGATAGCAGGCAATCTTATGATTCATGCCGACAATAAAGCTCTTCTCTATATGGACTTCTTTGAAGTGGACGAAAATACGGGCAAACTCTCCGCTGAAAGCTGGCGTGTATTTGAAACTGACGAGGTAGATTACGATCCACAATCAGGTGGTCCTATCCCTTCCTTGTTGCTTCCGCGCACAGAACTACTTGCCATGTTGAAGTCTCAAAACCTCGCTTGGAACAGCGATGTCGAAGTTGAGAACGAAGGCACGCATCTAAACGTCTTTGTAAAAGATGAGTCTTTGATTTTTGCGGCGACGAAACTTGCCACCGACCTCCTCTCCTTCATTCACGACCGCCTCAAAGTCTACCTGCGCGACCAGGGCATCCGTCACGACATCATCGACGCCTGCATCGCAATGGATGGCAACGACGACCTCAACCTTCTGGTCAAACGTGCCCGCGCCCTGTCGGACACGCTGAAAACCGACGATGGCGAAAACCTGATCCAGGGCTTCAAGCGCGCCAACAACATCCTGACCCAAGCGGAACAGGCCGACGGCGTCGAATATTCGTTCGGCGCGGACGTGAAATTTGCCGAAACCGAAGAGGAACGCGCCCTGTTCGCCGCCCTCGATGCCGCCGAGGCTCAGATCACTCCCGCGATGCAGGCGCAGGATTTCACCATTGCCATGTCCGCGATGGCCGACCTGCGCACGCCGATCGACGCATTCTTTACCGCCGTTCAGGTCAACTCGGACAATGCCACCGTGCGGCGAAACCGTCTGAACCTGCTCAGCCGCATTCGCCAGACCTGTCTGGCTGTGGCCGACCTGACGCGCATCGAAGGCTGACGCGCTTCATCTTGCCAGATAAACTCCGGGGGAGGCGCGCAGCACCTAGGGCAGAGCCCCCCTTGTCACATATCCATTACCTTCTATGCTGCGGCGAAACCAAAAGGTGCCGCAGTGCAGAATAACCCAGACACAACGCTGGTCACGCAGACCGCCCCCATTACCGCTGAAACCCACGGCGGTCGGGCAAAGTGTCTGCAACGGCTGGTGCGTCTGGACCTGCCGGTGCCCGCTACCGTGGCGCTCAGCTTCGACGCGGTGCACAATATCGCGTCGGGCCAACTGCCTGATATCGCGGCAATTCTGTCTGAATTTCCTGCCAATGCGTTGGTCTGCGTGCGCCCGTCCTCGCAAGATCCCGATTGGGGGGGGCCGGGTGCTGTGCTGAACATCGGCATGAATCACGACCGCCACCGCGAGCTGTGCGAAACCCTTGGCACCCAAGCTGCGTCCAAGATATTTCTGCGCTTTGTCCAAGGCTATGCCGTCCACGTCGCGCGGCTTGACCCCGATATGTTCGACGCCATCGACGGCGAAGGCATCGAGGCGCTCGACGCGACCCTTAGCGCCTATGAGCAAGAGACCGAAGAGCCGTTTCCCGAGGACATCGGCACCCAGTTGGCCGGTGTGCTGAAGTCAATGGCCCGCGCATGGGAGGGCACCTCGGCCCGCCTGTTGCGTATGGCCAAAGGCGCGCCCGCCGATGCGGGTTTGGGCCTTGTGGTGCAGCAGATGGCATTGGGCGTGGGGCGCGGCGAATGCGGGTCGGGGGTGTTGCAACTGGTCAATTCCGAAACCGGTCTGGAACAGATTACCGGTCGCTATTTGCGCCAAAGTCAGGGCCGCGACGCGCTCAGCCCGCAGGCCGAAAGCATCTTTATCACCTGTGACCCGCGCGGTGCCTCGTTCGAAGAGCTGTTGCCCGAGTGTTTTGCCCAGCTGAAATCCCACGCCGCGCTGATGCGGGCCCGTCTGCGCGAAGAGATGCACGTGGAATTTACCATTGATAACGGCCGCTTGCATATCCTTGATGGTGTGCGCGTGACACGTTCGTCGCGCGCCACTGTGCGCATTGCCGTGCAACTGGCCCGCGATGGCATCATCACCCGCGAAGAAGCGTTGATGCGGGTCGAACCGCGCGCGCTGAACGAATTGCTGCACCGCCAGATCGCCACGGATGCGCCACGCGATGTGCTGGGCCACGGCATCGCCGCCAGCCCCGGCGCGGCGACGGGACGGCTGGTGTTTTCCGCCACTGAAGCTCAGGCCAGTGCCGCGCGGTCTGAACCCTGCATTCTTGTGCGTCGCGAAACCTCACCCGAGGACATTCGCGGCATGCACGCGGCCAAGGGGGTACTGACCGAACGCGGCGGCATCACCAGCCACGCAGCCGTGATCGGGCGCGGCATCGGTCTGCCCTGTGTGGTCGGAATTTCCGACATGCGGTTCCAGATTGAAAACAAGACCATTCAGGCTAGCGATGGCCGCACCCTGCGCGAAGGCGACGTTGTCACCATCGACGGCACCTCGGGGCAGGTGCTGATGGGCGCACCTGACATGCACGAGGCCGCGCTGGATGACGCGTTTCAGGAACTGATGGACTGGGCCAACGAGGCCAGCGACATCGGGATTCGCGCCAACGCCGACACCCCAGCCGATGCGCAGACTGCGCGCAACTTCAACGCTCAGGGCATCGGGCTGTGCCGCACCGAACATATGTTCTTCGAGCCGGGCCGCTTGACCGTGATGCGCGAGATGATCTTTGCGGACAGCTCGAAAGACCGCCGCGCCTCGCTGGAACGGCTGCTGCCGATGCAGCGCGACGACTTTACCCAGTTGTTCCGCATCATGCAGGGTCAACCGGTCTGCATCCGTCTGTTTGATCCGCCCTTGCATGAATTTCTGCCCACCAGCCGGTCCGGTCAGCGGGAATTGGCCGAAGCCTTGGATCTGCCGCTGTCTACGGTGATGCGCCGTGTCGACAGTCTGATGGAATATAACCCTATGTTGGGGATGCGGGGTGTACGTCTGGGTGTGACGGTGCCGGAAATCTACGAAATGCAGGCTCGTGCGATCTTTGAGGCGACGATTGACGCCAGCGTTGATGGCGACCCTGTCGTGCCCGAAATCATGATCCCGCTGGTTAGCGCCAAACGCGAGGTCGAACTGGTGCGCGGGCGTGTTGATGCTATCGCCACCGCCGTGCGCAACGAGCGTGGAGCAGAGTTCGATTACCGTTTGGGCGTGATGGTCGAAACTCCGCGGGCCGCGTTGCGGGCTGCGGAAATTGCGCCTTACTGCTCGTTTATGAGCTTTGGGACCAATGATTTGACCCAGATGACCTATGGTCTGTCGCGCGATGATGCGGGGCGGTTTATGTCGACTTATGTCAAGCAGGGCGTATTCCCCGAAGATCCCTTTCATACGCTGGACGTGGACGGAGTGGGCGAATTGATCGCAATCGGCGCCGGACGGGGCCGCTCGGTATCGCCTGATCTGGTGCTGTCGATCTGCGGAGAGCATGGCGGCAACCCCGAATCGATAGCTTTTGTGCGTCAGGCCGGGTTCGACTATGTTTCCTGTTCGCCGTTTCGCGTTCCAGTTGCACGTCTTGCTGCAGCGCAGCTTGCGATCAACCACAAGACCGGGTAGAAAGCCCCTGTTTTCTCCGCCAAATGCGGTACCGCCTGTGGCTTGCCTGCGACAAAAAAGCAGGTGAGGTGGATTATCGGGGCTTTTTTCGTTAGACGACCCGAATTGAAACTGCTCGCGATGGGTCTAATGAAATTTTTGCTGCTTTGCCTCACACTGGCCTTTGGTCTGTGTACTGTTCCTGTTCTCGCCTCTGAAAAAGAGGCTCTGACACTGCTCAAGACCGAACGACAGGGGCTGAAGTCTTTGTCTCAGGACCGGCTGCAAGCGATGATTTCGCCCCCCACCGTCACCCACAAAGGTCTTCAATTCACCCGCACATGGCTGGATCACCAGCCCAAGGCGCAGGGCGGCGACGAATGGCGCTGCTTGGCCGAGGCGCTGTATTTCGAAGCGCGCGGCGAAACGGTCAAAGGGCAGTTTGCCGTGGCCGAAGTGATTATTAACCGCGTCAAGTCGGGCCGCTTTCCCGGATCGGTATGCGGTGTGATCAATCAGGGCACCGGCAAACGCTACCAGTGCCAGTTCACCTATACCTGTGACGGCCATGCCGAGAAGGTCAGCGAACCAGCCGCGTTCAACCGTGTGGCCAAGGTTGCCCGTGCCGCGCTGGACGGCACCGCGCCCAAGCTGACATCGGGTGCAACACATTATCACACGACTGCAGTGAATCCGCGCTGGAGCAAGGTGTATACCCAGACCGCGCGCATCGGCGTGCATTTGTTCTACCGCGACACATATCGCACCGCGTCCAACTGACTGCGCGCCGCCTTTGACGGTCAGGGTGACGCCTTTGAGGCTGTCGTTTCAGAGGCGGGGGCGTTAGAAGGGCAACCAACTGCTCTTGGGACGCATCTTTATGGCCTCTGAAATTCACCTTGCCTTTGCGCACCCGTCGGAACGATCGGCGGCCACAGATGACGGTACGCCGCTGGACCGGATATCGGTGCGCGACTACGCAGTCGATGTGGAAATCGGTGCCTTTCAGGCCGAGCGCGGCAAGACCCAGCGCATCAATTTCAATATCGTGGTCGAGGTGCAGCCGCTGACCGGCCCCATCGACGACGATGTGGACAGAATCCTGAGCTATGACAAAGTGACCGAAGCGATCGCCCACGAACTGGCGGACGAACGGTTGAACCTGCTGGAAACACTGGCCGAACGGGTGGCCGACCGTATCTTGGTCGAACCGCAAGCGGTGCGCGCCTTTGTACGCATCGAAAAACTGGACCGCGGGCCGGGCGCCTTGGGCGTCGAGATCGTGCGCACCCGTGCCGATGATGCCACGCAACCGGACGAGGATGAAGACACGTTGCACCCCGAACTGGTGTTTTTGGGGAACGCGGCCATTGCGTCGGCGCATCTGACGGGGTGGATCGACCAGTTGCAGGCCGCAGGCCGCCCGCTGATCTTTTGTGTCGGCCCCTCGGATGTGCCTGCGCCGCAGACCGGGCACCGCTGGACCCAGCGCCGGATCGACCTGTTGGCCATTGAACAAAACGCATGGGTTCTGGCCGCCCGCGACGACCGCTGTGTGGTGGTCGAGACCCATACAGAACTGGATTGGGCAATGAAAAACGGCCAAAGCTGTGTCTGGGCCCCGTCTAAGATCGTGCTTGACGCGGTTGCAGGCCCCTCGGTTCAGCCCGGTGATGCGGTGGCGCTGGCGGCATGGTTTGCTTCGACCTATCACGCGACCGAACTGCTGGTCATCGGTGCAGATTTGCCTGCCGACGCCTCTGTGCCGCTGCGCGCGGTTTCGGTGGCGGACGCAACGCTGTGACGCAGTATTTCCGGCCTTTGGTGCAGGTCGGGCCCGCACTGCCCGATAGTGCTCTGACCTTGGCCGGTGGCTGGGGCTGGTTCACCCATGTCGAGGTGTTGGAGCGCGGACGTGCGCCGGTGGTGATCCCTGCGGACCAAGCCGATGGCGATCTGGGTGCGCTGACTGCGCCACGCGCCCAGATTGCGGGGCTTGCGTGGGACGCACCGCACGTCATGGGTATCCTCAATGTCACCCCTGACAGCTTTTCCGACGGTGGCCAGCACGCAGGAGAGGCCGCGACGGCCCATGCCGTGCAAATGGTGCAGGACGGCGCCGCGATCATCGACGTGGGCGGCGAATCCACTCGACCCGGGGCTGAAACCATCGATCCGCAAGACGAAATCGACCGCACCGCTCCCGCCATCACCGCCATCCGCGCCGCAGGCATCAGCACGCCCGTGTCCATCGACACCCGCAAGGCTGGCGTTGCGGCGGCAGCGCTTGATGCCGGTGCGGATGTGGTGAACGATGTGGCGGGCTTTACCTTTGACGCGGCACTTGCGCCGCTTTGTGCCTTTCGTGGCGCGCCGGTATGCGTGATGCACGCGCAGGGCGATCCGGCGACCATGCACCACGATCCGCACTATGACGATGTGCTGCTGGACGTGTACGACTTTCTCGAAGCCCGCATCATTGACCTATCGGCCCAAGGCATCGCACGCGATCGCATCATTGCTGACCCCGGCATCGGCTTTGGCAAGACGCGGGAGCACAACCTTGCGCTGCTGAACCGTCTGTCGCTGTTTCACGCATTGGGTGTGCCGGTCCTGCTGGGTGTTTCACGCAAGCGGTTTATCGGCACGCTGGGCCACGAGCCGGATGCGGCCAAGCGCGACCCAGGCTCGGTCGGCGTGGCGCTGGCGGCGCTGGGGCAGGGGGTTCAGCTGATCCGCGCCCATGATGTCGGGATGCACACGCAGGCCATTGCCCTCTGGCGCGCCTCTGTGGCACATCAGACCTCATGAAAAAACTCTTTGGAACGGACGGCATTCGCGGCACCGCGAACACCGGCAACATGACTGCCGAAACCGCTCTGCGCATTGGCGCGGCGGTCGGGCGTTATTTCAAACCCGATGACAGCGGTGTGCACCGCGTGGTGATCGGCAAGGACACGCGCCTGTCTGGGTATATGTTTGAAAATGCGCTGACGGCGGGTTTGACGTCGATGGGCATGAACGTGCTGCTGCTGGGGCCGGTGCCGACACCTGCCGTCGGCCTGCTGACGCGGTCCATGCGTGCCGATCTGGGCGTTATGATTTCGGCCAGCCACAATCCGGCAGAGGATAATGGCATCAAGTTCTTTGGCCCTGACGGGTTCAAACTGTCCGACGCCGCCGAAGCCGAGATCGAAGCGCTGGTGCGCGGCGGAGTCGAGCTGATTGACGCAGGCCAGATAGGCCGCGCCAAACGGATCGACGACGGGCGGTTCCGGTATATCGAGCGGATCAAATCATCGTTCCCGCGCCAGATGCGTCTGGACGGGCTGAAAGTGGTCGTGGATTGCGCCAACGGTGCCGCCCATCGCGTCGCGCCGGAAGCTTTGTGGGAACTGGGTGCCACCGTGATCCCCGTCGGCGTCAGCCCCAATGGCTACAATATCAATCAGGGCTGCGGGTCGACCCATCCAGAAACCGCTGCCGAAGCGGTGGTGGCGCATGGCGCAGATGTGGGGATTTGTCTGGACGGTGACGCCGATCGGGTGATCCTGATCGACGAAAACGGCAAGGTGGGAGACGGTGACCAGTTCATGGCATTGATGGCTGCCCGCTGGGCCGACGAGGGCAAGCTGAAGGGCAACGCTCTGGTTGCAACTGTGATGTCAAATCTGGGACTGGAACGCTTTCTTGAGGGGCGCGGTCTGCGGTTGGAACGCACGAACGTGGGCGATCGCTATGTGGTGGAACGGATGCGCGCGGGCGGCTTTAATCTGGGTGGCGAACAATCGGGTCATATTGTCATGACCGACCATTCGACCACCGGTGACGGTCTGATGGCAGGGCTGCAATTTCTGGCGGAAATGGTCCGCTCGGAAGAGCCCGCAAGCGTGCTGTTGAACAATTTCAAACCGGTGCCGCAACTGCTGAAAAACGTGCGTTACGCCGAAGGGCAGGCCCCGCTAGAGGCCGCATCTGTAAAGGCCGCTATCGCTGACGCCGAAGCGCAGTTGCGCGGCAATGGCCGCCTGCTGATCCGGACCTCGGGGACCGAGCCGCTTATCCGTGTCATGGCAGAAAGCGAAGATGCGCAGGTGTTGGAAGATGCGGTTAACGCGGTGGTGGACGCGGTTGAGACGGCTGTCATCACTTGATCCAAAAGGGCAGATGCGCAAAGTTTGCGGTCTAAACCCTTTCGGAGCATTTCCAATGAACCCCTTTTTTCTCTCGTTGCCCGTCATCGTCTTGTCTGCTGGCCTTGCCAGTGCTGAAATGCGTGCTCACGTCAGTGCGCCGTGGGACGGAAAGACCGTGCCATCCGGCCAGCAATGCACCCTGAACGGGGGCACGGGCAAAACCCCGCCCTTTCAGGTTACAGGCATTCCCGATGGCGCTGTGATGCTGGTGGTGGAGTATAATGACAAAAGCTATCGCCCGCTGTCGACCAAGGGCGGCCACGGCACGCTGGGCTATCCGGTTACGGGCAACGCGGGCAAGTTTCCCGCTGTTCCGGGGTTAAGCGCAAAGTTGCCCAGCGGTGTACGCGTGATCAAAAAGGCGCGTGGTAGCGGTGAATATGCGTCTGCGGGCTATCTGCCCCCCTGTTCAGGCGGCAAGGGCAACCAGTATCAGGCCGAGGTCAAGGCGATCAACGCCCAAGGCAAGGTGCTGGCCAAGACCAAGATGGATCTTGGCCGTTACTGAGGGGCGCGGTTTCGTGCAAACATGCGGCGAAGCGCACCATATTGGCTAAGTCCCACGCCCGCCAAAATCAGAACCAGCGCCAGCAACAGCGAGGGTGGCGCGGGTTCGCCCAACAGCAAGATGCCCATCAGAACCGACCAGATCGGCACCTGATAGTTCGTCAATGACATGAACACCGGCCCCGCCGTGCGGATCACCGTGACTCGTAGAAAGTTTGCTGCAGCGGTGGGGACCAACCCCAAAAAAGCGATGATCAATAAAGTCTGCGCTGAAGGAAGCGGCGGCAGCCCTTCGACGATCAACGCGGCGGGCACGACGATGACCGCGGCGATCAGCAACAGCACCGTGCTTAACCCGATGGGGTCAACTTTTGGCAGACGTCGCATCAACACCGACGAGATGCCATAACAACAGGCCGCCGAAATACAGGCCACGCGTCCCGCCGTTTCCAGCCCCGCGCCGGTGCTTTCAAAGGCGCGGCCACCGATCAGCACGCAGACACCGGCAAAACCGATCAGAAAGCCGGCCGTGCGTCGCCATGTCAACCGCTCGCCGGGGACCAGAAAATGCGCCAACGGCAAAACGGTCAGCGCAACCGAAGCCATCGACACACCGGCAAATCCGGATGTCACATACTGCTGCCCCCATGCCAGCAACATGAACGGAATGGCCGAACTGAACGCACCGATTGCCGCCATCGCACCCCATGTCCTGCGGCAAGGTGCATCGCTGAACAGCCGCCCGCCCATCGCCAGCCAGATCACCAGCATCAGCGCAGCGGCAAAGCCGATGCGGCCCGCTGCCAGCCAGAATGGCGTGATGCCTGTCAGGGCAAGCTCGGTCACAAGGAACGTACCACCCCATGTGAACGCAAGGATTGCGACCATCGCCCAGCTTTTACCAGTGATCTCGGGTGTTTGCGTCATTCTGGTCTGCCTGCGTGTTTCGAAAAGGGGTGCCGAACGAAAAGCCCCGGCGCAAAGGCCGGGGCTTTGGTTTGTGCAAAGTTGGAACCGGCTTAGTTCTTGGCTTTGTCGACCATTTTACCAGCTGAAATCCACGGCATCATGCCGCGCAGTTTCTCGCCTGTGGCTTCGATCTGGTGTTCGTCGTTGATGCGACGGGTGCCTTTGAAGAACGGCTGGCCCACTTGGTTTTCCGCCATGAAGTCGCGCACGAACTTGCCGGTTTGAATGTCGGTCAGAACCGCTTTCATCCGTGCCTTTGTCTCGTCGTAGGGCAGGATGCGCGGGCCCGAAACATATTCGCCATACTCGGCTGTGTTCGAGATCGAGTAGTTCATGTTGGCGATGCCGCCTTCATAGATCAGGTCGACGATCAGTTTCACTTCGTGCAGGCATTCGAAATAGGCCATTTCCGGTGCGTAACCGGCTTCGACCAGTGTTTCAAAGCCCATGCGGATCAGTTCGACCAGACCGCCACACAGAACGGCCTGTTCACCGAACAGGTCGGTTTCGCATTCTTCGCGGAAGTTGGTTTCGATGATGCCCGAACGGCCGCCACCGATGGCAGAGCAATAGGACAAGCCGATTTCCAGCGCCTTGCCCGATGCGTCACGGTCGACAGCAACCAGACAGGGAACGCCGCCGCCTTTGGTGTATTCGCCGCGTACGGTGTGACCGGGGCCTTTGGGGGCCATCATGATGACGTCGATGCCTTCTTTGGGTTCGATCAGGCCGAAGTGCACGTTCAGACCGTGCGCGAATGCAATGGCTGCACCTTCACGGATGTTGTCGTGAACGTATTTCTTGTACGTATCGGCCTGAAGTTCGTCGGGCATTGTGAACATGATCAGATCGGCCCAAGCGGCTGCCTCTGCGATGCCCATTGTTTTCAGGCCTTCGCCTTCGGCTTTGGCGATCGAGGGCGAGCCTTCGCGCAGGGCAACGACAAGGTTCTTGGCACCACTGTCGCGCAGGTTCAGCGCGTGGGCGTGACCCTGCGAGCCGTAGCCCAGAATGGCCACTTTCTTGTCTTTGATCAGGTTGACGTCGCAATCGCGGTCATAATAAACGCGCATGGTGTTATCCTTCCATATGTCTCTGGCCTGCACCTTAGGCGTGGTTTCAGGGATGGTCAGCGTTGAATTTTAAGTTTATTTGGCAAGATGAAAGGTGAATCATTCGCCTGATTGACTAAAGGCAGAAAATTCATGCTTGATGATCTGGACAGACGCATTCTGCGCCAATGGCAGGCCGATCCGACGCTGACACCCGCCGAACTGGCCGAGCGCTGCGGCATGACGCCCGCGCGGGTGCAGCGGCGGCAGATGCGGATGATGGACACCGGCGCTGTCAAAGGCGTGCGCGCGGTGATCGACTGGCAGGCATTGGGCTATTCTGTCGAAGTGTCGCTGCGGGTTACGCTGGACAAAACCGTTGCGGTGGCCTTTGACGAGTTTCTTAAGGCCGCACACGATGTGCCAGAGGTGGTCGAAATCCAGACATTTCTGGGCCGTGTCGATGTGCGCCTGTCGGTGATCGCGCAGGATATGGGGCATTACCAGCGTGTCTATCGTACGCGGGTTCTGACATTGCCGCATATCGCGGACATCGAGCCGCTGATGCATGTGGCGCGGATTAAATCAGACGAGCGGTTGCCGATATGATGGAGTTGGACGATATCGACCGCGCCCTGCTGCGCGCGCTGGTGCTGGACGCCACGCAAAGTGCCGGCGCACTGGGGCGCGATCTGGGCCTGTCGCAACCTGCCACATGGCGGCGGATCAAACGGCTGAAGGAGAGCGGCGTGATCGCCGGACACCGCTTGCAGATCGACGCCGAGGCCGTGGGCTTTGGCGTGACGGTGTTTCTGGGGGTGAAGCTGGCGACCAAGGGGCGCGTCAGTCTGGAAGATTTTGAGCGCGCGGTGACCGCAATCCCCGAGGTGCAGACGGTGGAACATGTGCTGGGGCTTTATGATTACCGCCTGCGCGTCGTGGCGCGTGATCTGTCCGATTTCGAACGGGTGCTGCGGCGCAGGATCATGACCTTGCCGGGGGCGGGCGATGTCGAGGCCAATGTGCTGCTCAGCGAAGAGCGGTTGACTGGCCCGATCAGCTGACTTGGCATTTGCCGCAGGGTCGGCTTAGGTGTCGGGCAACGTCAGACTGAAGGAGGCCGATCATGGCATTGCTTGATACCGTTGACCCGCAAGGGATGGATGAATTTTCGGTGGTCTTCACCGACCGCTCGCTGAACCACATGTCCGCCGCCTTTCAAAAGGTGATGAAAGACATCTCGGCCATGCTCAAAGAGGTCTACGGCGCCGACGCGGTGGCAATCATTCCCGGCGGGGGCACCTACGGGATGGAGGCCGTGGCGCGGCAGTTCGCCCGTGGATCGCGGGTGCTGGTCGTGCGTAACGGCTGGTTCAGCTACCGCTGGAGCCAGATCATCGAAAGCGGTGACCTAACTGGCGATGCCACTGTGCTGAAGGCGCGCCAGACCGGCAACGCGTCCCCGTCACCCTTTGCCCCCGCGCCGATTGAAGAGGTCGTGGCCGCAATCCGTGAAAGCAAGCCCGGGATCGTCTTTGCTCCACATGTCGAAACCAGTGCCGGTGTGATTTTGCCTGATGATTATGTGGCCGCGATGGCCACGGCCGCCCACGAGGTTGGTGCGTTGATGGTGCTGGACTGTATCGCATCGGGCTGTGCTTGGGTCGACATGCGCAAGCTGGGTGTCGATGTGCTGCTGTCCGCTCCGCAAAAGGGTTGGAGCGCGTCGCCTTCGGCGGGTCTGGTGATGATGTCCGACCGTGCGCAGGCGCGGATGGACCAGACCACATCCGACAGCTTTGCCATCGACCTGAAGAAGTGGCACCAGATCATGCAGGCCTATGAAAACGGTGGCCATGCCTATCACGCGACGATGCCCACGGATGCGCTGCGTGCCTTTCGCGACACGATGGTGGAAACCCGCGACTACGGTTTTGGCCGCCTGAAAGAGGCGCAGTGGCAGTTGGGCGATGCGGTTCGCAAAATGCTGGCTGACCGTGGCGTGACATCGGTGGCGGCCGAAGGCTTTGGCGCGCCGGGTGTGGTGGTGTCCTATACGGCCGATCCGCAGATTCAGAACGGCAAGAAGTTTGCCGCCGAAGGGATGCAGATTGCAGCCGGTGTGCCGCTGCAATGCGACGAACCTGCTGATTTCTCGACCTTCCGGTTGGGGCTGTTCGGGTTGGACAAACTTTATGACGTTGACGCCACGCTGGCCCGTCTGGAAACCGCGCTGGACAAGGTGCTGTAAGCCGAAGTCAGCGGACCCCAAGCCCCATCTGCATTAGCGTCTTGCGCACCGGTGCCAGCGCATAGAGCGCATTCAACCCCAACGCCCGCGCATCCCGCAGCACGGGCGTGCTGACCTGTGAGGCGCGGTTCAGCGCGTCAATGCCTGCCACCCGCACGCGTATGTCGCGAATGCGGGCATCGTGATAGGCGTCCAGCATCTGCGCGTCGCCCAAGTGTTCATGCCGCGCCAACGCCAGCTCAAGCAGGGTCGACAGATCGGACAGGCTCATGTTCAGGCCCTGCGCGCCGATGGGTGGCACCACATGGGCCGCTTCGGCCATCAGCGCGATACGCTGGCCGCTAAGGCGTTCGGCGTGCTGGCTGATGATCGGCCAGATCGTGCGGCGCGACGCCAGCGTAAGCGGGCCGAACAGATGGCAACTGCGGGTGGACATCTCGGCCTCGAAGGCGGTGGCGTCCATTGTCAGACGGGCCTGAGTCACGGGCCCGTCATCCATCCAGACCACGGCAGAACAGGGCAGCCCCTCGTGATCGGGCAGCGGCACCAGCGTGAATGGCCCGCCGGTGCGGTGCACCTCGGTCGAGACATTGTCATGCGGGATCGGATGGGTCACGGCAAAGGCCAGCGCCTTTTGCCCGTAGCGCGTTGTTTTTACGGAAATTCCCGCTGCCTGTCGCATCGGTGAATTGCGCCCGTCGGCGGCGATCACCAGCTTGGCGCGCACTTTTGTGCCATCGCTCAGCCCCACCCGTGCCTCGGCCGTGCGGGTAAACAGGCTGTCGGTGCCGGTGCCGGGGCGGAAATCGACGTTGGGCAATTCGTCCAGCCGTGTCACCATTTCGCGCCGCAGCCGCCAGTTGGGCAGGTTCCAGCCGAAGGGCAGATCGGAAATGTCTGCAGCACGGAAATCACGGGTTAGACGCGGGGTGCCTTCTTCGCCGCCTGCATCGACGATGCGCATGATCTTGAGCGGTGCGGCGTAGGGTTCCAGCTGTGTCCACAGACCTGCGGTTTTCAACACCTCGCGGGCGGGTTGCAACATGGCCGTGGTGCGCATGTCGGCACCAGCGGCCTCGCGCTCGGTCACTGGGGGGGCGGGATCGACGCAGATCACGTCAAAGCCAGCAGTGCCAAAGGCCGCCGCTGCAGTCAGCCCCGCGACACCGCCGCCGGAAATCAGGATATCGGTTTCAATCATGGATCAAACTCTAATGCGATGCGCGGCGGGGGAAAGGCGGCAAAGAGTCCTATCCTACCAGTCGTGCCAGAAACCCCGACAGATCGTCGGTGTGGTGGTGGATGTGATCCGCAGGGGCGGGCGCGTCTGCGACATGTACGGTGCGCATCCCCATCGCGTGGGGGGCCGCCAGATTGCGGGTGTCATCCTCGAACATCGCGGCCACATCGGGGCGCAGCCCGTCAGCGGCAAAGATGGTCTCAAAGGCGGCGCGGTCGGGTTTGGGCAAGAAATTGGCGTGCTCGACGCCATAAATAGCATCAAAGCACCCCGCCAGCCCGCGCGCGGCCAGCACCCGTTCGGCATAAGGGCCGCACCCGTTGGTATAGACGATGCGCCGTCCGGGCAGGGCGCGCAACCGTGCGGCAAGGACCGCATCCGCCGTCAGATGGGTCAGGTCGATGTCATGCACAACTGTCAGATAGGGGGCGGGATCAACGCCATGTTCGCGCATCAGACCCGCCAGCGTGGTGCCGTGGGTGCGCCAATAATGCACGCGCAGGCGGTCGGCCTCGGTGCGGTCCACGCCGAGGGCGTCCATAACATAGGTGGTCATGCGCACTTCGATCTGGTCGAAAAGGCGCGCAGAGGGGTGATAGAGCGTATTGTCGAGGTCAAAGACCCAAGACGTAACATGAGAGAAATCGGTGTGTGGCATGGCCCCGTGGTAGGCCCGCGCGGCGCGGCATGCAAGCGCCAAGGCTTGCACATCCGCGCCCCGCGCCCTTAGGGTGCGCGCAAGATTGCCCAAGGCCGGAGTGCGGGATGAAGCCAGTGAACACAGATGCCTATTCGATGATCCTCGAAGCGATCGACATGGGGCAATACCGTCCCGGTGACCGGTTGGTGGAAAGCGAACTGGCGGACCGGTTCGGCATGTCGCGCACCCCGATCCGCGAAGCGTTGCAACGGCTTGAGACGCAATCGCTGTTGGCGCGAGACGGGCGGAGCCTGATCGTGGCGTCGCTGGATCACAACCAGATGGCCGAACTTTACGTCGTGCGCGGCGAGCTTGAGGGGTTGGCCGCCAACCTCGCGGCACGTCACGCCACAGCCGAAGAAGTGCGCGTTTTGCGCGAGATGGTCGAGGCGGACAACAAACTACTGAACGATCCGGCGGCGATGGCGCGCGCGAACCGGCGGTTTCATAAGCAGATCCATTTGGCCTCGCACAACCGATATCTGGTACAGCAACTGGATCTGGTGCATCGCAGCATGGCGCTGATGGCAACGACAACGCTGGCGGCAGACGGGCGCGCTGAGATTGCCCAGCAGGAACACGACGCCATTGTGCGGGCCATCGAGGCGGGTGATGGCGCAGCGGCGGGGGCGGCGTTGCGCGAACATATCTCGGTTGCGTTCATGACGCGGTTGAAGCTGGACGCGGCACAGCGCGAGGAAGACGGCTGAAGCGCGATCACGCTGTCAGACGTTTTCGGTTGCCTCGGCATATCCGTGCTGGGTTTTGTCCCAAAAGAACGGCTGTGCGATCATTTCGTACAAGGCTTTGTAGGCGGCCAGCGCGCCCAGAGGGAAATAGAACGGCATTGTGGGCACCCAAGGCAGCAAATGCCGGTGTGCACGGCCCGACACCGCCGCAAGCCCCAGCGTCAGGCTTAGCAGTTCCGAGACGACAAAAAGCGCGGTCATTGCCCACACCGCCTGCGTGCCCAGTGTCGTCTGGACCGGATGCGGTAAACCCAGCGGGATCAGCCAGAACGACCACAACAGCGGTGCCGCCGCGAATTGCGAAAAGGTGGCCAGAAAGATCACCTGCAAGCCTGCAACGCGCTTCCAGCCCAGTTCGCGCAGCAACTGGCGCGGGTGACGCATGTGCACGAAATAGGTTATCATGAACCCCTTGAGCCAGCGCGAACGTTGCCGCACCCAGCGCCACGGGCGGCAGTTGGCCTCTTCATGGGTGGCCGTGGGCAGCAGTTCGGTACGATAGCCGTGGCGTGCCAGCCGCACGCCCAGATCGGCGTCTTCGGTGACGTTGTGCGCATCCCAGCCGCCCAGACGCTCCAGAATGTCGCGGCGGAAAAACAGCGTTGTCCCGCCCAGCGGGAGCACCAGCCCCAGCCGCGCGATACCGGGCAGGATCAGCCGCCACCACGTCGCATATTCGATGGTGAAACAGCGTGACATCCAGTTGGTGCGCGGATTGTAATAATCCAGAATCCCCTGCAGGCAGGCGACGTCGGGCGGCGCGGTGCGGAACCGCAGCACCACTTTTTCGATCTGGTCCGGTTCGGGCGCGTCTTCGGCGTCCCATACCCCGATGATGGACCCTTTGCAGAAATCCAGCGCATAGTTCAGCGCCCGTGGTTTGGTGGTCAGGCAATCGGCGTCCGGCACCTCGATGACGCTGATCCAGGGCGGCAATTCGGTGCGCGCGATGGTGTCGCGGGTGACGATGTCGCTGGCTTCCAGTACCAGAACGACTTCGAGCAGGGACTTGGGATAGGTCAGCCGCTCCAGCCGTTTGATCAGCGCGTTGGCAATCTCTTTTTCGTGCAGCAGCGGCACCATCACCGACACCCGTGGCAGGCGAAAGGGCGGTGGCACAGGGGGTGGGGCCGACAGGTGGCCGTGCAGGCCCCCCACGATCTGCGCGACAAATGCCGCACCTTTCATTGCGGTTGTCATCATCAATGTCAGCGCCGCCCACAGGCAGGCCACCGTCACTGTCCACGCGGGGGACAAAAGCAGGCAGGCAGTCAGCGCAAAGCCTGCCAACCACAGCCACAGCGCATTGCCCCCGCCCCAGTTGCGGCAGCTTTCAACGCTGGCGACGCGGGTGATTGCAACGTGCGCCAGTTCGGCGCTGTAAAGCCGGTTGATCTGGACGCGGATGGCGCCTGCGTCGGTGACCACCGGCAGCATGGCGTGCCCTTGCATGCCCATGCAGCATTGAAGGTTTGCAAAAAGATCGGGGCGTGCGGTGGCCACCAGCAGGGTGTTTCCCACGCGCATCCATGGCACCACCTGATGTTTCAGGCACAGGGCAGGCGGCAAGGCAGCAGCCAGTTTCGGGTGCGGCGGGCTGGCGTTCAGGTCGATCATCTGCGCGTTGTACTGGTGGGCCAACGTCGCCAGCAGATCGGTGGGCTGCAAAACGCCCTCGGCCACAAGAATATCGCCCAGTTGCGCATCGACGCGCCGTTGCAGGTCAAGGGCGTTCAACAATTCTGATTCTGAAATTAGCTCCGCATTGACCAGCTGACGACCCAAAGGGACACCGGCCCGCAGATCGGGCACCCCTTGAGGTTCGACAAGTCGCAGCCTTTGATCGCTCATGGAGGGCCTCAGCGTAGATGACAAATGTCACCTTGGGCCAAGGATGGTTAAGAGCGTATTAATGTCGGGTGTCCCACTTAACGGAATCGCCCTATTTCACCCAGGTGCAGGCGAACGGCTTTTAGCGGGCGCGTTCGGCCATTGCCTCGGCGAAACGCTCGAACAGGTAAAAGCTGTCTTGCGGGCCGGGGCTGGCTTCGGGGTGATGCTGTACCGAATAGACCGGACGCCCGTCGATGCGGATGCCGCAGTTCGACCCGTCAAAAAGCGAGGTGTGGGTTTCGATCACGCCTTTGGGCAGACTCTGCCCGTCGACGGCAAAGCCGTGGTTCATCGAAGTGATCTCGACCTTGCCGGTCTCGTGATCCTTCACCGGATGGTTGGCGCCGTGGTGACCGTGGCTCATCTTGACTGTCTGTGCGCCAAGCGCCAGCGCCAGCATCTGGTGGCCCAGACAGATGCCAAAAACGGGCAGGTCGGTCTGGTCCAGAATACCCTTGATCATCGGCACTGCATAGACGCCGGTGGCTGCCGGATCGCCCGGTCCGTTGGATAGGAACACACCATCGGGATTGTGTGACAACACATCCTCGGTTGTGGCGCTGGCGGGCAGCACGGTCACGTCGCAACCGGCCGAAGCCAGACAGCGCAGGATATTGCGCTTGGCGCCATAATCGACGGCCACCACTTTGTATTTAGGGTCTTTTTGCGGCTTGTAGCCTTCGGGCCATGCCCACCGCATTTCGTTCCATTGGTAGGACTGTGCACAGGTGACATCTTTGGCCAGATCAACACCGTTCAACCCCGCAAAACCGCGCGCGGCAGCAACCAGTTTTTCTGTGTCGAAGATGCCATCTGGGTTGTGGACCAGCGCCACATGCGGCGCACCTGCGTGGCGGATCGCACGGGTCAGACGGCGGGTATCGACGCCGCCAATCGCGATACGTCCACGTGCCGACAGCCAGTCGCCCAATGTGCCCGCGCTGCGCCAGTTCGATGGCTCGGTCGGCATCCATTTCACCACCATGCCAGCCGCCACCGGGTCGGCATTTTCATCGTCTTCGGGCGTGATGCCCGTGTTGCCGATATGCGGGAAGGTAAAGGTCACGATTTGCCCTGCATAGGACGGGTCGGTCATGATCTCCTGATAGCCGGTCATCGCTGTGTTAAAGCACAGTTCAGCTTCGGTTTGGCCGGTGGCGCCAAAACCCACCCCGTAAAAAAGCGTGCCATCGGCTAGGGCAAGACAGGCGGTCGGGTGCGTGGGAGCGTGCGCGGACATGGGCGGCCTCATGTGTACAGGGATGCGGACAAAGTCGCGCGAAACTAGTCATTGCAACAGGCAGGGTCAAGGGCGGGTGCTAATTTGCGAAGTCTATAAATATCAACAGCTTAGTTGCAGAGGCAACAGTTGCGGCTTGGCTGGCGTTTCGGTAATGTCACAAACTTATCAACAACCCATGGGGATGGGACACACTTATGGATATGCGAACCCGGATTTCGACTGCGCTAAAGCGGGCGATGAAGGAAAAAGCCACCGACCGGCTTTCGACACTGCGGCTGATCAATGCGGCGTTCAAGGACAAAGACATTGATGTCCGCGCCGCAGGCGCCGAGGACGGTGTGGACGATGCCGCCCTTCTGGCGATCCTGAGCCGCATGGTCAAACAACGGCAGGAAAGCGCGCGCGCTTATGAAGAGGGCGGGCGTCTGGATCTGGCCGAGCGGGAACGCTCTGAGGTCAAGATCATCGAAGAGTTCCTGCCCCAGCAGTTGAGCGAAGAGAAAAGTGCCGCTGCCGTCGATGCAGCTGTGGCCGAGGTGGGTGCCGACAGCATCCGCGACATGGGCAAGGTGATGGCTGTGCTGAAAGCCAAATACACCGGCCAAATGGACTTTGGCAGTGTCGGGTTGATGGTCAAGGACCGTCTGAGCTCCTGACGCGCCCGCGCCGTTCGCAGCGCTTTTCGGAAATACTTGATTTGCCGCCCTGTCCGGGGCGGCAGCACCCTCTAATAGCAAGCTAACGCCGCAAGGCGCGGTTCAGCTCGTCGTACAGGGCGATGCGCTCGTCCTCGGACAAAAATGCGCCGATCTCCACCTCTCGGCCCATCCCTTTGAGCGTGACGTAATGGGGTACCGGACCGTCTTTTTCGTATTTGGTGACTTGGGTCCAGTACCGGTTGCATTCCCATGCTTGCGTATCGCCCTTCGGGTTGGTGCGGATCAGCCGTGCTGTGTCACCTGACAGGGTCAGCACTTCGGTGATCTGGCGGGTGCGGTAATTGTGCTGAAGCGCAAAATAGACGCCCCAGACAGCCAGCAAGATGAACGGCAGCAGCCACCAAAGCAGCCGCGTACCCAGCAGCGGCAGGGTTGGAATCAGCAACAGCGTAAAGGTGGTCAGCACAAAGGCCGCCATCCCGCGTGCGGGCAGCGACTGATGTGGCCATAGGTGCAGTTCTTGGATCGGGGCCGTGGGGGCAGTTGTCCAGTTGTAGGGCATGGCGGGTGCTTTGGTGATTGTGTCTGCGCAAAAGGATAGCACCGCTAAGCGGCGCGGCAATGCGACACGCTGTTTTGTGTCGGGGATGGAGGTGACGGTGGTCAGGTGCGTAGCGCAAGGCATAGAAAAAGGGCCCCGACCGCCGTCGGAGCCCTTCTTTTTGGTTTAAATGGTCCGGCGCTTAGTGGCGCTGGTGGTCCCACTCTTCCTGCTTGGGCAGGATTTCGAACGTGTGCTCGGGTGGCGGGCTGGGCAGTGTCCATTCCAGCGTGTCCGCATATTCGTTCCACGGGTTCGCTTCTGTGACGCGGGCACCTTTCAGCAGTGAATAGATCACGATGCCGAAGAAGAAGATGAACGACGCAAAGGACAGGAACGCACCCCAGCTCGAAACATAGTTCCATGTGGAGAATGCCTCGGGGTAGTCGATGTAGCGACGTGGCATACCCTGACGACCCAAGAAGTGCTGCGGGAAGAAGGTGATGTTCGCACCGATGAACATCATCCAGAAGTGCAGCTTGCCCGCCCACTCGGGGTACATGCGGCCGGTCATTTTTGGGAAGTAGAAGTAGACCCCCGCAAAGATGGCAAACACGGCACCCAGCGACATCACGTAGTGGAAGTGTGCCACAACATAGTATGTGTCATGATAGGCGCGGTCGACTGCGGCCTGGCTGAGGACGATGCCGGTGACGCCGCCCACGGTGAACAGAACCAGAAAGCCAAAGGCCCAGAGCATCGGTGTCTTGAACTCGATCGAGCCCATCCACATGGTCGCGATCCACGAGAACACCTTGACCCCTGTGGGGACCGCGATGACCATCGTCGCAAGCATAAAGTAAGACTGCTGGTTCAGCGACATGCCGACCGTGTACATGTGGTGCGCCCACACGACAAAGCCCAGCACACCAATGGCGATTAGCGCCCAGACCATCGGCAGGTAGCCGAAGATCGGCTTGCGCGAGAAGGTGGCGATGACGTGGCTGATAATGCCAAAGCCCGGCAGGATCACGATGTAAACTTCGGGGTGACCAAAGAACCACAAGATGTGCTGGTACAGGACCGGATCACCGCCGCCGGCAGGATCAAAGAAGGTAAAGCCGAAGTTGCGGTCCATCAGCAGCATGGTGATTGCGCCCGCCAGAACCGGCAGCGACAGCAGGATCAGCCAGCTGGTGACAAAAATCGACCACGAGAACAGCGGCACCTTGAACAGGGTCATGCCAGGGGCACGCATGTTCAGGAAGGTGGTGATCATGTTGATCGCGCCCAGAATGGACGAGGCACCCGAGACGTGAACCGCGAAAATCGCAAGGTCCATCGCCATGCCGCCTTCGCGCACTGACAGGGGCGGATACAGAACCCAGCCCACACCAGCCCCGTGCTGCCCGCCCTCGGAAGGGGCCAGAACCGAACAGACGGCCAATGTTGTACCGGCGACATACATCCAGAACGACAGGTTGTTCATCCGCGGGAACGCCATATCCGGCGCGCCAATCTGCAACGGCATGAAATAGTTGCCAAACCCGCCGAACAGGGCGGGAATCACCACAAAGAACATCATCAGGATGCCGTGGCCGGTGATCAGCACGTTCCAGAGGTGCCCGTTGGGGGTACATACGTCAGACGATGCGATCAGACGCGCGCCTTCCTGACACATGAATTGAACACCGGGGCTCATCAATTCAAGGCGCATATAAACGGTAAATGCAACCGAGATGAAACCGGCGAAAGCCGACACGATAAGGTACAGAATACCGATATCTTTGTGGTTTGTGGACATGAACCAGCGGGTAAAGAACCCGCGTTCGTCGTGATGATCGTGCCCGTGAATGGCTGCGTCTGCCATGCGGTGCCTCCTGCTGAGATGACTGCAGGCCACGCCAAGAACGACGGTGACCCGGATATGGAGTGGTTCTAGTGTGTTGGGGCGGCTGCATCAATGGATGATCTTGCCACATGTGGGGAATAATTGTCGCGGGCAGGGCGCATTCGGACGAAAGCTTTGTATTCTGTGCAAATGCGCTATTTCCTTTCGGGTTCGCGCAGATGGAGAGGATCGCCTTGACCCCGCAGTTGCAAAGACGCCTGTACGGCGCGCTGACAGACGGTGATGCGCAGGCCGGTTCGCGGCAGATCCGCGCCTTTGTCACGCACTTTTCGGCGCTGACCGCATCGAAACTGGCGGGGGGGCTGCTTGATCCCAAGCTGGTGTTGTCGTCGGTGCTGGTGGCATTGGGCGCGCCCGGCGGACTGGTGGGGGCCTTGGTGCCGGTGCGCGAGGCGGGGGCGCTGTTGCCGCAACTGGCACTGGCGGGCTGGATCGAACGCACGGGCCAGCGCAAATGGTTCTGGGCGGTGGGCGCTGTGGGGCAGGGGATTGCCGCACTTGGCATGGCGGTCGCGGCCCTGACACTGGACGGATCGGCGGCAGGTTGGGCGATACTGGCGTGTCTTGCGGTGTTGGCGGTCTGCCGGTCGGCGGGATCAGCGAGTTACAAGGACGTATTGGCGCGCACCGTGGACAAAGGCACGCGTGGCACGGTGTCGGGTCTGGCGGGCACCATTGGGTCGATCGGGGTTTTTGCCTTTGCCATATTGCTCAGCGTTGGCATCATTCCGGGTAAACCATCTGCGATTGCCGCGGTGATCGTTGTGGCGGGCGCGCTGTTGATCGCAGCCGGACTGATATTTGCGCGGCTGGATGAGCCAGAGGCAGAGGTGGGCGATATCGATCACGGCCTTGGCGGATTGCGCGCGATCTTTGCACCGCTGCGCAAGGATGCCCAGTTGCGCCGCTATATCCTGACGCGGACGTTGCTGATCTCGACTGCATTGGCGCCGCCCTTTGTGGTGATGCTGGCGGCCTCGGATGGCAAAAGCGTCACACTTGGCCATTTGGGGCTGTTGGTGCTGGCCTCATCGGTGGCGGCGGTTGTGTCGTCCTATGTCTGGGGCCGCCTGTCGGATCGCTCGTCACGGCGCACGTTGATGTTTGCAGGGTTGGCAGCGGCGGGCGTGCTGGCGCTGGCCGCCACAGTCGGTACGCTCACGGGGGGCTTGGGCGGACCATTTGGGGCGGCTGGCTTCGTCTTTGCAGCGAAAATCGTCTATGAGGGGGCGCGGGCCGGACGTAAGACGCATCTGGCCGATATGGATGCAAACGGGCAAAAGGCGATCTACACCGCGCTCAGCAATTCGATTCTGGGGGTGATGTTGCTGCTGGGCGGCGGATTCGGGCTTTTGGCTGATCTGGTCGGGCCTGCACTGGTGCTGGGCGTTTTTGCGGCGATGGCGGCGGGCGGTGCGCTGGTAGCGATGGGGCTGGCAGAGGTGCAGCAGGACGCACAGTAGCAATCAGGCTTCGAACACCCTGTCAAAGCTGCGGCGCAGGGCGACGTCCACGTCGTCCATCGTTACCGGTAAACCCAGGTCAACCAGCGACGTGACACCGTGTTCGGTGATTCCACAGGGCACAATGCCGGTGAAATGATCCAGTTCCGGTTCGACATTGATGCTGATGCCATGAAAGCTGATCCACTTGCGCAAACGGATGCCAATCGCGGCGATCTTGTCCTCGGCGGCAGAGCCGTCCGGCTGCGGTGGCTTTTCGGGCCGTTGTACCCAGACACCGACGCGTCCGTTCCTGATCTCGCCCTTGACGTTGAAGCTGTCCAGCGTGTCGATCACCCATGCCTCTAGATTGCGCACAAAGCAGCGCACATCGCGCCCGCGTTTGCCCACGTCCAGCAGGGTATAGGCCACCCGTTGCCCCGGCCCGTGGTAGGTATATTGCCCGCCGCGTTTGGTGGGGTAGACCGGAAACCGGTCGGGATCTGTCAGGTCCGACGCTTTGGCCGAAGTGCCTGCGGTGTAAAGCGCGGGGTGTTCCAGCAGCCAGACACATTCATCCGCCATTCCCGCCGCGATCGCGGCGGCGCGGTCTTCCATCCATGCCTCAGCGGTGCGGTAATCGGTCAGGCCGGGGGTGGTGATCCATTCGACCATATGATCAGACGGCCTCTTCCAATGTCTGGCGCAGGATTTGCGCATAGTTTTCTGCGCCTTGCGCACCGGTGACCAGATATTTGCCTGCAAAGACCATCGATGGCACGCCAGAGATGCCGCGCGAGGTCCAGAAATCCTGTTTCTCGCGCACAGTGGCCGCCAATGCGCCGCTGTCCAGCACTTCGCGGGCGGCTTTGGCGTCCAGCCCGACCTTGGCGGCCACGTCGATCAACACTTCGGTGTCAGAGACATCGCGGTTGTCGGTGAAATGCGCCTCGAACAAGGCCAGTTTCAACGGATGTTGCAGCCCTTGGGATAGGGCAAAATCCAGCAACTGGTGCGCCTGAAACGAATTCACCATGCGGCTTTCGGGGGTAAAGTTGAAATCGAATCCCAGAGATTTTCCAAGCGCTTGCAATTGCTTGCGGTTTTGCGCGGATTGCTCGGCACTGGCGCCGTATTTCTCGGCGATATGCTCGGCGGTGTTCTGACCCTCGGGTGGCATGGTCGGGTTAAGTTCAAACGGATGCCAGCGGATACGCGCGCCAATGCCGGTGGCAGCCAGCGCTTGTTCCAGTTGCCGGTAGCCAACAATGCACCACGGACACATCACATCCGAGACGATATCAACCTCGATCACGGGCCCTTGGGGCTGGGGGGTGTCGGGCGCGGTGGTAGAGGTGGACATGGGACGTGATCCTTTCTGCTTTGCCTATAGGTCGTGCCTGCGCCGCCGAAATGCAACCCGCAGGCCCATGTATGCCGTCAGGGCAAATTTCCACTTCACATCTGACCAGAGGCGGTCTATAGCCCGCTCACCAAGCGACTGGCGTGCGGCCGTGGCGGAATGGTAGACGCGCAGCGTTGAGGTCGCTGTGGGGTAACACCCGTGGAAGTTCGAGTCTTCTCGGCCGCACCAATCTCTCAGGTTCGAACATCGTTTGAACGGACGCACCAGAATCCCCCGTCAGAATTCGCTTCCCCTGCTTATCGGCCAGGGTCTCGTTATTTTTTGAAATCCACCCGCATCGCGATACCTTTGCGGTGATCGGGCGCTTCTCCTTTGCGTGCCTTCGTCACAAAGCCTGTCAAGACGGGTTGAGGGTCGGCGGCAGAGGACGCATTGTGGTGGCGTTCTTTAAGTAACAGGTAACTGTGTGCCCCAGTCCGAGACACCCACCACCAACACACCTCCGG
This sequence comes from Pseudosulfitobacter pseudonitzschiae, assembly GCF_002222635.1. Lineage (NCBI taxonomy): Bacteria > Pseudomonadati > Pseudomonadota > Alphaproteobacteria > Rhodobacterales > Roseobacteraceae > Pseudosulfitobacter > Pseudosulfitobacter pseudonitzschiae. The sequence continues at coordinate 917,424 of NZ_CP022415.1, forward strand.
CCGCCTCTTATTCCCGATGGCGCCAGTGGTGGCGCATTTTGCGCCATGTCTGGGTTGATCTGGACGACAAGAATATGACGTTGATCGCCGCAGGCGTGGCGTTTTACGGGATTCTGGCGGTGTTTCCTGCGATTGCGGCCGTCATTGCCATCTGGGGCATCGTCGCTGACCCCGAGGTGGTCGCGATCGAGGTCGACAGGTTTCGCGCGGTGTTGCCGGAAGAGGTCTATAATCTGATTTCCCAGCAAATTGCGCAGCTGACCAATGGCGACCGGACCACGCTGACGTGGGCTTCGGCTGTGTCGTTGACGGTGGCGCTGTGGACCTCGCGGGCTGGTGTGGCGGCGGTGATGCGCGGGCTGAATGCAATTTACGGCCAGCCCAATCGCAACGGGTTCTCGCATTATGTCCGGGCGATCCTGCTGACGCTGACGTTGGTGGGCGTCGCACTTGTGGCATTGGCCTGTGTGGTGTTGGCCCCAATCATAATGCGCTTTGTGCCCTTTGGTGTGGCCAACAGCGGCCTTATCGAGTTGTCGCGCTGGGTTGTGATGGTGATCGTGCTTTATTCAGGAATTTCACTGCTCTACCGCATGGGGCCGGTTAAACGCGAGGCGCGGATGAAGTGGTTCACGCCGGGTGCAATCTTTGCCACCTTGGGCTGGACGGCGGCGTCACTGGGCTTTTCCATCTATTTGCAGAATTTTGGCAATTACAACGAAATCTACGGATCTATCGGGGCGGTGATTGCCTTGCTGATGTGGCTGTTTATCAGCGCCTTTCTGGTGTTGTTGGGTGGGTCGCTGAACGCGCATTTCGAACGTGAACGCTGGCACCGGCGCGCGCAGGATCCGGTGTGATCCGCATCTAGATATGTGTGCCCAAAGCCACCAGCCAGAGCCATGCGGTGATCACTGACGCCCCTGTGGCCACCAGCACCGATGACGCGGCCACCCTGCGTGCGCGGCCATATAGATTGGCAAAGATATAGGCATTGAAGCCCGGAGCCATTGCCGCTGTCAGCACTGCAGACCGGAAGAACTCGGGCGAGATTTGCAGTGATTTGCCAATGCTCCATGTGATTGCCGGATGCACGATCAGCGCCATCAGGCAAACCAGTGCTATGGGCAACTTGTCGCCCTCGGGTTTGTACTGGATCAATACGCCGCCCAAAGCGAACAGGGCGGCAGGCAGGGCCGCACGCACGATCAGGTCCAGCCCGTCGTTCAACACATCCGGAATGGGAATGTGCAGAAGGTTCACCGCAAAGCCCAGCATGATTCCGATCACCAGCGCATTGCGGAACATCGCACGGGTGACAGCGCGCGCCATTTTCAGCGGGCTTTCACCACGGTTGCGTGCAATCTCCATCACCGTGATCCCCAGCCCGTAGCAAAACGGCGAATGGATCGCGACAATGACAAAGTTGCCGGTAAGTGCCGCCGTGCCATAGGCGCGTTCGGTGATTGCCAACCCCAGCAGCACCGAATTCGAGAACAAACAGCAAAAGCCGATGACGATGCTGTCTTCCAGATCACGTTTCAGCAGATAGAACGACACCAGCGTGCCAAGCGCAAAACACGCACCCGCACCGGTGTAGAATGCGATCAGGATGCCGGGGTCGAAGTTGGCTGACAGGTCCATGCGCGCAATGGCCTGAAACAGCAGACATGGGATCGCAAAGCTTTGGGTGAACCGCATGACGCCGTCGATGCCCGAGACCGGAAAGGCCTTGGTCCAGACCGCCACATAACCAAAGCCGATGACAAGAAAGACGGGCAGGATGACGTCGAGAAGGGTTTGCATGGGCTTGGGCCTTGGGAGGGGTTTTGATCGGCCCTTCGGGGAGGATGCGAAAAGAACCTCGGAAGCGGTCAGTCGGGAAAGCGTAGGGTCAGCCCGTCATAGGCGGGTTGGATGTGGTCGGGGGTTTCGTCGGCAAGTGTCTGATAATCGAGGTCGATGTGCATATTGGTCAGTACGGCTTGTTTGGGCTGTATCTGTTCGATCCATTCCAGCGTTTGGGCCAGATGGCTGTGGGTCGGGTGCGGCTCGCGGCGCAGGGCGTCGATGATCCAGCAATCAAGGCCATGCAGGTGGGACCACGCCGCGTCGGGGATGGTGGCCACATCCGGCAGATAGACGACGTCCGCGATGCGGAACCCAAGCGCGTCGATCGCGCCGTGGCTGACCGAAAAGGGGGTAAAGGTGATATCGCCGCCTGCACCTGTCACCGTCACATCGCCGTCGATGGTGTTCATGTCCAGTATCGGAGGGTACATTGACCCCTTGGGTTGCACAAAAGCATAATCGAACCGGTCAAGCAGGGCCGCTTGGGTTTCGGGATCGGCCCAAACGGGCAGGCGCGCGCGCATGTTGAAAACGATCATCCGCAGATCGTCGATGCCGTGTACATGGTCGGCATGGCTGTGGGTGTAGATCACCGCATCCAGCCGTCCGACTTTGGCATCCAGCAACTGGCTGCGCAGATCGGGCGAAGTGTCGATCAACACGGTGGTGGTGCCTGCATTTGTGGTCCGTTCCACAAGGATCGAACAGCGGCGGCGGTTGTTTTTCGGGTTGGTCGGGTCGCAGGCCCCCCAATGGCCACCCAGACGCGGCACGCCACCCGACGAGCCGCAGCCCAGAATGGTAAAGCTCAGCTCGGCCATCAGGCGGGGGCCTTATACTGTGCGGCCTTGGTGAACAGACGCTCGAAGTTGGTTTGGGTTTGGGTGGCGAAGTCGGCGTATTCAAGCCCGAAGACTTCGGCACCGACACGGGCGGTATGCGCGGTATAGGCCGGTTGGTTGCGCCTGCCGCGATGCGGAGGCGGAGCCAGATAGGGCGCGTCGGTTTCCACCAGAATGCGGTCTACGGGGGCTGCGGCGAAAATATCGCGCAGTTCCTGGCTTTTGGGAAAAGCCGAGATGCCGGACATGCTGAGGTAGAAACCCAGATCCAATGCGGCGCGGGCCAGTTCGGCAGAGGAGGAAAAACAGTGCATGACGCAGCTGTAGGCGCCGTTTGCGTGTTCTTCGGCCAGAATGCGGGCCATATCGTCATCCGCGGCGCGGGCGTGGATGATCAGCGGCAGGCCGGTCTGGCGGGCGGCGGCGATGTGGATGCGCAGGCTTTGCTGCTGCACGTCGGCGCTTTCGGCGGTATAGTGGTAATCAAGGCCGGTTTCCCCGATACCTACGAATTTGGGGTGCTGCGCCAGCGTCACCAGTTCGTCTACCGAGGCCAGCGGCTCTTCGGCGGCGCTCATCGGATGGGTGCCTGCGGCGTAAAAGACGGGCGCGTATTTTTCAGCGATGGCGCGGACTTGCGGTTCGTTCTTTAGGCGGGTGCAGATGGTGACCATGCGCGTCACGCCCGCCGCTGCGGCGTCAGCGATGATCTGGTCGCGTTCGCCGTCAAAGTCGGGAAAATCGAGGTGGCAGTGACTGTCGGTGATGTGCGGTGTCTGCATTGGGCCCTTCAGGAAATGGCCTGTTGTTGAAGCTTGAAGAACGTATCCAGCACCAGCGCGGCAGGGTCAAGGTTGACCGCCCGCCCGTGTGCTGCGCGTGCGCTGACCTGTTGCTGGATGGTAGCCCAGCCGCGTGCGGCGCGGGCATCGGGTGCAAGGCGCGCCAGCACGGTGGATTCATGCGGCGCCGCCTGCGTGGTGGGCGGGCTACCGGTGGCACCGGTGCGTGCCAGGCGGCCAAGGGCGATGTCGAGCAACACAAAGAGCAGGTCAAGCTTGTCCGCTGCCCCGCGTTGGGCGGCGGCTTCGGCAAGTTTGAGCGTGCGGGCACGGTCGAGGTTGGGCAGTGAGCCCAGAAGGCCGATGATCTCGGCGTAGATTTGCAAGCCACCCGATAGCGACAGGCGCAACGCCTCGCCCACCGATCCGGCGGACAGTTCGGCGAGGGCTGCGGCATTGTTGCCCGCGTCGATGCCGGCCTGAGACATCGACTGTGCCATCTGGTCGGGGCTCAACGTGCCCAGCCGCAGCGTGCGACACCGCGAACGGATCGTGGGCAGAAGCCGCGACGGTTGGTGCGAAATCAGCAAGATTGTGGCACGGGCGGGTGGTTCTTCGAGCATTTTCAGCAGGGCGTTGGCCGCTTGGGTGTTCATGTCGTCGGCAGCATCGACGATGACAACGCGGCGACCCCCATCGGTTGCGGACATCTGGAAAAAGCTTGCCAGACGGCGAATGTCTTCGACCACGATCTGGTCGCGCATCCGTCCGGTTTTTTCGTTCACGGTGCGGGTGATCGATTTCAACCCCGGCTCAGCCCGTGCGGCGATGCGGCGTGCGACCGGATGGTCGGGGTCAATGTGCAGGGTGGTGGGCGGCGGCGGCGCGCCGAACATACTGCCGTCGTCCGTCGGATCGGGCGTGGCAAGCAAGAAACGCGCGATGGCCCAAGCCAGCGTGGCCTTGCCAACGCCGCGCGGGCCGGTGAGCATCCATGCGTGGTGCAAACGCGCGCAGGCAAAAGCATCAAGAAAAGCGTGCTGGGCCGCGTCCTGTCCAATCAGTTGCCCAGCCTCGCTGGGATGCGGGGCGCCGTTGACCTGATCGGCAGGCTGGATATCGGGTGCGGTGGTGGCCATGGCTGTGGTCTAGCACTGTGTTGCGGCGGTTGGAATGGGGCTCTGCCCCCACGCCGCTGGCGACGTTCCCCCGGGATATTATTAGCCAAAAGAAGACAGGTGGCCGGCGACGGTCCGGTTTACATCTGTGGCCACTGTTTCGATGGCACGGCCCCCGTCAACGATGCGGAAGCGGTCGGGGAATTCTGACGCGAGGGCCAGAAAACCCGCACGCATCTGCGCTTGCAGGTCGGTGCCGAAATCCTCGAAACGCTCTTCGGCGGTCTGGCGTGATTTGGCGCGGGCATGGCCGGTGTCGGGGTCCATGTCGATCAGCACGGTCAGGTCGGGTTCCCGCCCGATCATCAGGCTGTGCAACTGGTCCACGGTGGCGCGCAGATCACCGCGCGACAGGCCCTGATACATGCGGGTGCTGTCGGCAAAGCGGTCGCAAATCACGACTTTGCCTGCGGTGAGGGCCGGGTTGATCGTGCGTTCCAGATGGTCGCGGCGGGCTGCTGTGAACAGCAGGATTTCAGTTTCGGCAGACCAGCGGTCGGGATCACCCTGAAGCACCAGTGCGCGGATTTCTTCGGCCCCCGGCGAGCCGCCGGGTTCACGGGTCAGCACGACGTCATAGCCTGCGGCGCGCAGATGCTCTGCCAACAGACGGGCTTGGGTGGATTTGCCCGAACCGTCGATGCCCTCGAACGTGATGAAAGTGCCGAGCGGTTCTTGTGGCTGGCTCAACTGGCGGCCTCGGCTTCATCGTCGGGGCCGCGGTTCAGCCGGTCGAGCAGGATAAGGGCGACAGTGGTGATTTTGGCCATAAAGCCAGCGGGGGCGACAGAGGCTTCGGCGACCAGCGGCACGCGGGTTTCTGGCAGCCCTTCGGGCTGCAGTACCAGTTCGGCCACTGTATCACCTGCGGCAATGGGGGCCTTGATGGGGCCGGTGTAGACGACCTCGGCTTCGATGTTGTCACCGGCCAGCACCGGCAGCAGTACCGTCAGATCCTCTCCCAGCGTCAGTCCGACGGTTTTGGCCTGACCCATCCAGACGTCGGCCTGTGTGATCCGCTTGCCCGCTTTGCCAAGGGGGCGTTGCGCAAACTGGCGAAAGGCCCAGTTTACCATCGCTTCCGCCTCTTCGGCACGGGCTTCGGCAGAGGACATGCCCGACAGCACAAAGATGATACGACGGTCGCCCTGCACAGCGGAACCGACAAGGCCGTAGCCTGCCTCTTGGGTGTGGCCGGTTTTCAGTCCGTCCGCGCCGATGCCAAGGCCCAGCAGCGGGTTGCGATTGAACCGGTTGGAGGATTCGGTGGGATCGAAAAGATATTCTTTCTCGGCGAAGAGCGGGTAATATTGCGGAAAGTCGGTGATCATACGGTTGGCCAACAACGCCAAATCGCGCATCGACATCAGGTGGCCCGCCTGCGGCCAGCCGTTCGAGTTGGCGAAGGTCGAGTTGGTCATGCCCATTTTCACCGCGCGCTGCGTCATCATCCGCGCAAAGCCTGCTTCGGTGCCATCGGGGCTGAGCGCTTCGGCGATCACGGCACAGGCGTCGTTGCCCGACAACACGATGATGCCGCGTAACAGGCTTTCGACCGGCACGCGTTCACCTGCCTTGAGGAATAGGGTCGAGCCTGCGTAATTCATCGCGTGCTGCGACACGGGCAGTTCTTCGTTCAGCGTCAGACGACCATCGCCCAAAGCTTCGAACGCCATGTAAAGCGTCATCAGCTTGGACATCGACGCAGGTGGCAAGGGTTGGTCTGCGTTCTTGGCCAACAGCACCGTGCCCGTTGTCTGGTCCAGCACAAAGGCAGAACTGGCGCGGGTGTCAAAGGCCAGCGCGGGCAGGGTGGTGAGGATCAGCGCAAAAGCGGCAGCGAGGGTGCGGATCATCGTTTGGGTGTCCTTTAGTTGGTCACGGCATAGGCATCAGAGAAGCCCTGTTCCTTGATCTTGGCAAGAAGCAGTTTGCGTTCGGATGCAGTTGCGGCGGGGCCTACGACCACACGCCAGAAGGTTTTCCCGTTTGCTTCGAAGGGTTTGATCGTGGGCAAGACGCCTGAACCGCGCATCTGGTTTGCGGTGCGGTCGGCGTTGGCTTCGACCGAGAAGATGCCGATCTGGATATAGGGTTTGTCCAGCGACGCAGTGCGGGGGATCGCAGCGGGGGCCGGTGTGGTGGCTGGGGCAGGGGTGGCGGCCACAGGTGTGGCGGGTTCGGCCAGCGCGGATTCGGCAACCGAAACCGGATCAAGCGATGTGGCCGCGACCTCGGAGGCAGCGGGCAAGGCTGCGCCATCGGTGCCGGTTGTGGGCTCGGCAGGAGTCTCGTCGGCAACTTCCTCCTTACGCAAGGCTGTCACGTTCAACTCGACCGGCGCGCCGGCCAACATGCCAAGAGAGGTCGCCGCATCTGACGACACCTGAAGCCGCGGCCCCGGAATGTCACGTTCGCGCCGGAACAGTGCGCCGACGACGAATTTGCCATTGGTCTGGTTGCGGATGATCACCCGCTCGGGGTCTTTCACATCCGGATGTGCCACCCAGACACCGCCCAGCGACGGGCGACCGTCCCACAGGCCTGCTTCTGTGGTCGAGAACACGTCAGGGGCTTCGATATCACGCTCGACCGTTTTGCGGGTGCGTTTGGTGGCGCTGACCTGTTCGGTGCCATTTGCCTTGCCTGCCAGCCCCTGACCAAGGTTGAACTGGCCGCTTTCGTCGCATCCGGCCAGCAAGGCCAATGCGCAGGTGATTGCCGTCAAGCCTTTGGTGTGATTCAATAATTTTGTAGAGAACACTGCCCAAGCCATCATCATCAAATCCTTGCCTGTCTCCGGCACCCCATTTGGGCCGGTGCGCCGTATCGGCACGCGTGTCAGCCCCTCTGACGGGGGCATTGCGCGCACTCTAGCGCGTGACGCGTCCTGTGAAAAGCGCGGGCAAGGCGGATAGGCAATATTCCCCTCGCAAATTTCTGAAAATCGCGGTTTGCCGAATCGCATAACCCGCACTATTCCACCCCAGTCGGAGGAGTGGCAGAGTGGTCGAATGCACCGGTCTTGAAAACCGACGAGGGTGAAAGTCCTCCGTGGGTTCGAATCCCACCTCCTCCGCCATGGGCATTTAATTATTTATTTTACTCAATAAGTTAAGGCTGTGCGCTCGTCTTCCATCCCCCACTTTCACCCCCAATTCGAGTTTGGGTGATAGGTCTTTGCTTTTGATCGCCAAAGTTCGTAGATGATTGCAATCCATTCCTGCGCACACCGACCCTTCAAAGTTTTAGCGCTTCGGCCGTCTTTCCACGCTCTTGCTTGGTTGATTGGGTGCCTGAGTGTCATCGCCCGCCAGCACATCGCAGCCTTCTTTGGCGGCCGGTGCCACATAGGACATATTGTTTTCAAGCTGGCTGGCCGATGCGACGGGGCCGATCTGCATGTCGTCGTGCAGCGCATGGCCGATTTTGAGCGCGTCAAGCTGAGGTGTCGTCACTGGCAAATGCGTCGTGGATGGCCGATTGCACGATCAGCGTGCCGGTCATGTGTCTTGCGGTGTCGGACGCCAGAAATGCGGTGACGTCGGCCACGTCTTCGGGGGTGCCGACGCGGCCCATCGGGATTTGTGCGCCGTAAGCGGCCAGTTTGGCGGCGCGGTCCGCCCCTGTCAGACCTGCGGCAATCATTGGTGTATCTGTATCGCCCGGACAGACGGCATTGATGCGAATGCCTTCGCCCGCGTGATCCAGCGCCATACAGCGGGTCAGTTGCGCGACGGCGGCCTTGGACACCGCATAGGTCACAGCGCGCGCAGGGCAGCCTCAACGTCCGAGGTTGCACCGGTTATGATTGCACTGCGTGTTTGTGTTGATGCCATATATGTGCTCCCATCTTGCATTAAAGCTAAATTTTTGCGATCGCAAAATTATAGGATCATTGGTCGAGTTGAGGCGAATTAGACCGCGCCTGACAATTCAACACGGATTTTAGTTTTATAATGCAAGTGAATTCCCGCTGAAATTCTTCTTGCCCGTTGGGTTTGAAATGTGCAGAAATGCGATCGCAAACTTAAGAAGGCCGCCATGACATATCCAAAACACTCCCCGCAAATCGCCATTCTCGGCGCCGGATTGATCGGGGCCGCATGGGCGGCACTGTTCCAGCATCATGGCGCGGACGTGCGCGTCTGGGATCCCGCAGCCGAGGCGCTGGCCGCAACCGGTGCGCGGATGAAGGCCCCCTTGGCACAGATGGCCGAAGTGGCCCCTGAGGCGGGGTCGATGGGGTCGTTGACTTTGTGCGATACATTGACCGATGCGGTGAGCGGTGCCGATTTGATTCAGGAAAACGCGCCTGAAAGCATCCCCGTCAAACACGCGCTTTACGCCGAGGTTGAGCCCTTTATGGCGCCGCACGCAATACTGGCCTCCTCTACCTCGGCGCTGACATGGTCCGAGCTGAGCCCCGGTTTGCGAGAACCCGACCATTTGATCACGGCACATCCGTTCAACCCGCCACATCTGGTGCCGCTGGTGGAAATCTACGGCACCGATCAGGCCCGTGTCGAACGGGCCGAGGCGATTTACCGCTTTGCCGGCCGCGTGCCTGTGCGGCTGAAAAAGGACGCGACCGGGCATATTGCCAACCGGCTCGCTTCGGCGCTGTGGCGCGAGGCGGTGTTCATGGTGCAGGAGGGCATCGCAGACGTCGAAGCGATTGATGCTGCTTTGATCAACGGGCCCGGCCTGCGTTGGTCGGTTTTGGGGGCGCATATGGCCTATCATCTCGGTGGGGGGCCGGGCGGGATGGAAGGCTATCTGGCCCACCTTGGCCCCAGTCAGGAACGCCGCTGGGCCGCGCTTGGGGTGCCATCACTCAGTACTGAGGTGCAAGCCGAACTGGTGGCGGGCGTCGCGCGCGAGGCAGCGGGGCGAGATATGTCCGAACTGGAAGCGACCCGCGACAAGGCGCTGATTGCAGCGCTGCGGGCGCGAAAGGACGCGCCCCATGTCTGACGCCAAGCCACCCCGTATCGCGCTGATCCACGCGCTTGAGGAATCCGTGTTGCCGATCCGCGACGCCTTTGTCCGGCTCTGGCCCGAAGCGCTGCGCGCAGATCTGCTGGATGCGTCGCTGTCCGCCGATCTGGCCGCGTCGGGCGGGCTGGACGCGGCGATGATCGACCGGTTTGTCACGCTGGGCCGCTATGCCGCGCGCGGCACCGGCAGCGACGACACCCGCGCCGTGCTGTTCACTTGTTCGGCCTTTGGTCCCGCGATCGAGGCGGTCAAGGCCGACCTTTCCATTCCCGTCATGCGCCCGAATGAGGCCGCTTTCGAGCAAGCGTTGGACATCGGGTCGCGCATCGCACTGGTCGTGACCTTTGGCCCCTCATTGCCTGCCCTGACCCGCGAATTGGAGGAGATGGCTGCCGCGCGCGGGCAAAGCATCAAGATCACCTCCGTTCTGGCCAACGGCGCGCTGACAGCGCTCAAGGCTGGTGACGGCGCAGGTCATGACCACGCCGTGTTGGACGCTTGCAAAAACCTCGGGCCACAGGATGCCGTTGTGCTGGGCCAGTTCAGCCTTGCGCGGGCAGCACAGGCCCTGACGCCGCACCTGAGCTGCCCCGTTATCACAACACCCGAAAGCGCCGTGCGCGCCATGCAACGCATGATCCAAAGGACCACAAAATGAATGACCTGCCCAACCTTTCGCTGACCAAGATGGACCAGATGAGCCTGTTTCATCCGGTCAGTTCGATCCACGATGTTCAGCAGAACGGCCCACAAATCTATACCTCGGCCCAAGGAGTCGAAGTGACTCGCGACACCGGACAGACCCTGCTGGATATGGGGGCGGGACTGTGGTGCGTGAACGTCGGTTATGGCCGCACCGAACTGGTGCAGGCCGGAGCCGAAGCGATGCAACAGCTTAGTTTTCAGCATTTCTTTGGCGGGGCTTCTGCCGAACCGACCATCCGTCTGGCAGATCGTCTGCTGGGTCTGTTTCGCGACACGGTGTCAGGATCGGACATGGCGCGGGTGTTCTTTGGCAACTCGGGATCGGATGCCAATGATACCGCGGTCAAACTGGTCACATATTATAACAACCTGCGCGGCAAGCCCGCCAAGAAAAAGATTATCTCGCGCAAGGGATCGTACCACGGCCTGACGCTGGCGTCGGGCAGTCTGACAGGGATTAACGGGTATCACACCGCATTCGATCTGCCGATGAAGGGCATTTTGCACACCAGTTGCCCCCATTATTTTGCCTTTGGTCAGGACGGCGAGAGCGAGGCGGCCTTTACCGATCGTCTGATCACCGAAGTTGAAGACATGATTGCCAGCGAGGGGGCCGATACGGTCGCCGCTTTTATCGCCGAACCGATCATGGGCACGGGTGGTGTACTGCTGCCGCCCGAAGGCTACTTTGCCAAGCTGCAAGAGGTTCTGGACCGGCACGACATTCTGTTGATCGCGGATGAAGTCATCACCGGCTTTGGCCGTACCGGCCAGTGGTTCGGCTGCGGCACCTATGGCCTGCGCCCCGACATCGTGTCTTTGGCAAAGGGGCTGACCAGCGCCTATTTCCCGATGTCAGCGTCGATCATTTCGAACCGGATGTGGGAAGTCTTTGCCAGTGCATCCGAGAAAATGGGCGCAGTGATGCACGGGTTCACCTACTCCGGCCACCCCGTCGGTGCGGCCATCGCGCTGGCCAATCTTGAGGTTATCGAGACCGAAGGCATGGTGGAAAACTCGGCCAAACTGGGGCCGGTTCTGCTGGACGCATTGCGTGATGCGACCAAGGGCAACGCCCATGTCGGAGACGTGCGCGGCGCCGGTCTGATGGCAGGTGTAGAATTCGCTGGTTTTCCTGCGGGCAGCGCGCCGCACAAGATCGTCGCAAAACACGCCACTGCAGCAGGGGTGCTGACCCGCGCGCTGCCCTTTATGCCTGTCACCTCGTTTTCGCCGCCGTTGTGCGTCACCGAAGCCGAGATTTCCGAGGCCGCAAACCGCTATGCCAAGGCATTGGCAGCGGCAACCCCCGAGCTTGAGGCGCTGGCATCGTGAAAATCGGCATTCTTCAAACCGGATGTGTCCCGCAAGAGTTATCGGAGGCTTCATGAGATGCATTGATCTGGGTGCACGCCGCCCGCTGGGCCAACCTGAACTGGTGTATCGCATGGCGATCCGTGCGGACCTTGGGCCAGCGGAGGAATTTGCTGCCAGCAATGGCACAACACGTGCGATGTTTCCGATCGCGGGGGGCGTGCTGAGGGGGGCAGGGATCGAAGGCGAGATTATCTCGGGAGGTGCCGATTGGGCGCTGGGGCAACCGGACGGATCTTATGCGATCGAGGCGCGCTATCTTATCCGCCTGAGCGACGGCACCGTGGTGGCGATCACCAATGCGGGACTGATGGTGCCGCAAGCAGACGGGGCATTTCTGGGTCGCACCCGCGCGTCGTTCGAGGTGCCCGCAGACGCACATGACTGGCTGGGCAAGGCGGTGTTCTTTGGCACAGCAATGGCCGAGCCGAAGGACGACGATCACGTTTATATCGAATTGTGGGAAGCGGTCATCTGACCGCTTCCTGTATTTTGTTCAGATCTGGTGGGTGATCTGACCGCCACAAATGGTCAGAACAGGCCCCAGCGACGGGATTTTGTGCGGGGCGGTTGTTTCTATATCGCCCCCCAGCAACACCAGATCCGCCATCATGCCGGGGCAAATGCGACCCGTTCGGTTCTCCATGAACGCCGCGTATGCGCCGCGCCATGTGTAGGCTTGCAGTGTTTCGTCCAGAGTCAGACGCTGATCGGGGGTGTCATCGGCCCAGGGTTTGCGGCTTTGGGCTGCATAAATGCCGATCAGCGGCTCGATCGCGACAATCGGCCAGTCGGATGAAAAGCAATAGGGCGCGCCCGCATCGACCAGCGTACGCCACGCATAGGCCAAGGGCCAGCGTGCTTTTCCGATGGCGGAAATGCCCGGCTCCAGTGGCAGGTCCAGAATGCCCGGCGGATGCGGAGGCTGCATTGACGCGATCACCCCCAGCTCGGCAAAGCGCGGAATGTCATCCGGATGGATCACCTCGACGTGTTCGATCCGGTGGCGGCTGTCACGCTTGCCATTGGCCTTTTGCGCCGCCTCATAGCCATCCAGTACGATGCGCACAGCGCCGTCCCCGATGGCATGAACGCTGATTTGCAACCCGCGCCGGTCAATTTCGACAGCCGCTTTGGCAAAGGTGTCTGCGTCAAAGATCGGCTCGCCCTTCCAGCCGGGGCGGTTGGCGTAATCGTCGATCAGCACCGCCGTGCCGCTTTCCAGAACGCCATCGACAAAAACTTTGACGCGTCCGGATTTCAGCATGTCGCTGTGGAAGTCCGCGCGCATCTGGCTGGCGTGATCCAGATCGGATAGCGGCTTTTCCGCAGTCAAGTGGAATGGCACCTCGACGCGACAGGCCATTTCGCCTGCCTGTTCGATCTCATGCAGCAGTTCCAGCAAATAACGGTTGCCGTCCATGTTGTGCACGGCGGTGATGCCCTGTGCCGCGCAATAACGCATACCTTCTTTCAGCACCTCAATGTCGGCGGCGCGTTCTTCGGGGGTGGGGGGCGTGGCCGGCTCAAGTCCCGACATGCCCAGCATTTCCCGCCCGCCCGAGGTGCGCAGGTGCAGAACCGGCATCATGGCGTTCTTTTCCCGCAGCTCGCCCGTGGCCAGCCCGTCCTTGCCCAGAACAACCTCGTTGCCCGCACCTACGTCGCGCCCTTGCAGCAGGTCTGCGGCCTTTAGCGCGGCGGTGTTTGCCCACGCCGTGTGAAAATCAAAGGCCATTACGATCAACGGTCGGTCGGGCAGGATGTCATCAAGCACGTGTCGCGTCATCGGCCCTTTGTCGCCCAGAACATCATAGGGGGTGCCCTGACCGATCAGCAGACCTTCGTCGGGGTTTGCCGTGGCATAGTCCTGAATGGTTTCGGCCAGCGCATCAAAACCTGCCACCGTGGCAAGCTGCATCAAACGCCGCCCGTAGGCACCGCTAAACAGGTGGATGTGAGATTCAACAAAACCCGGCAACAGGCTGCCGTTTTCACCGTCAATGCGAACGGTTTCAGGGCCTGCGAAGCGTTCGACTTCGCGCAGCGTGCCAACCGCCAGAATTTTCCCACTGGCTATGGCAACGGCCTGTGCGCGCGGCGCCGCGGCGTCCATCGTCAGAACCCGTGCATTGTGAATAAGAATCTCGGCAGTGGCCATGTGTCAGCCCTCTTTGGTTTTGAGTACGGGATTGGCAACAAACGCATCGTCAAACAATAGTCTGACCAGCGGACGCAAACGCGCGGACAGGTGCGCATCGTGGGTGTCGAGGTCAAGCGCGTCGTCCTTGATCAGCTCGAAGAATGCGGCGTTCCAGATGTCGAAGATCAGTTCAGCCAGAAAATCGGTGTCGGCGGGGTCTGCGCTTCGCAAAGTGAAGTCATAGCACCCGACAAAGGTTTTAAGCGCGTCCCGCAGATGGGCATCGACGCGTGCATATTCGCGGGCCAGCTCTGTGTTCGGGTGCCGGATGGCCGCCGCTTCGGAGTAGCGCCAGACCCGTTTGCCCGCGATGTTCAGCGTGCCCCGTGACACCGACGACAACGTGTCCGTCAAAATCGTGGCAAAATCGGTGTCGACACGCGGAGTCATCGCCACGTCATGCGCAAAGGCATTGCGCGTTCCTTCGGTGATCAGAGCGATCAGAATGCCGTCTTTGTTGCCGAAATAATTGAACACGGTTGGCGGCGAGACATCTGCCGCGTCCGCGATGTCGGCCATCGTCGTGGCATCAATACCCCGCTCGGTGAACAGGGTTTTTGCATGGCTCAGAATCGCGTCGTGACGAATTGCCTTCTTGCGATCACGCAAGCTGGTCGCGGTCGGATCATGCGGGTCTGGCGGGAGGGGCGTCGTCATTTCTTCAACTTTCTTTAGTCTATAAAATTTTTTATTGACTATAATTATACACGTCAATACGAATTGTCGGAACAGGGAAAAGGGCCCTCGAGGTCTGTGGATAATAATATGATCGAACTAAGGACAGTGTCCAAAATCTATGGTGTTGGCGCGGCTGCGTATCAGGCGCTTCAACAAACCGACTTGCTGATCGGTGAAGGTGAATTCTTTACTCTTCTGGGGCCGTCAGGCTGCGGCAAAACCACGCTTTTGCGTATGATTGCGGGCTTTGAGGCACCAAGCAGCGGCGAGATTATCCTTGATGGCAAGGATATTACCGAACTGCCACCCAGCAAGCGTCCGGTGAACACGGTGTTCCAGAACTATGCGCTGTTTCCCCACATGACTGTGGTGCAAAACATCGCGTTCGGCCTGGAAACGCTGGGCAAGCCGCGCAAGGAAATCAACGCGACTGTCGATAAGATGTTGGCGCTGGTGCAGATGGAGCATTTGCGCGACCGCCGTATCTCTGCGTTGTCGGGCGGCCAGCAGCAACGTGTGGCGCTGGCCCGTGCCTTGGCTCCGCGCCCGCGCATCCTGTTGCTGGACGAGCCGCTTTCGGCGCTGGATCTGAAGCTGCGCAAGGAAATGCAGATCGAATTGAAACGCCTGCAAAACCAGACCGGCATCACCTTTGTGTTCGTGACACATGATCAGGAAGAGGCGCTGACAATGTCGGACCGCATCGCCGTGATCAACGCAGGGACCATTCGCCAGATTGCCAGCCCGCGCGAACTGTACGAAGCGCCTCAAGACCGGTTCGTTGCCGACTTTATCGGCGAAAGCAACTATCTGGACGCCCGCATTGTGACGCAGGTTGGCCAGCCCGATGAGGTGCTGATCGCAGGCAAGCATCTGTTCAAGAATGTGACCTCGCAGGCCGGTCAGGGTGCGTTGTCAGCTATGGTGCGTCCCGAGAAAATCTGTCTGGGCATACCGATCGAAGGGTCGGATTGCATGTGTTTCGAAGGCGTGGTCAGTGACATCGTCTATATTGGCACCGACACACAAGTGCATGTGATGCTGGACGAAGGCTTTGACCTAGTGGCCCGTTTGCAAAACGCAAACCCGTTGCTGACCAAGTTGGGGCAGGGCGATCGCACCCAACTGAGTATTCCGCGCGATGCAGTGCGGTTGGTTCACGGATGAGCGGTCTTGCAAATATGACCGATGCACCGCACACCCTGCGCCGGTTGTCGCGTGCCGAAGCTGGCCAGAAGCGACTGGACCACCGCCGCCGCTGGTTTCTTTCAATCCCCGCGCTGGCCATCATCACCGCACTGTCACTGGTGCCGATGTTGATAGTTCTGGTGTTTTCGTTCCTTGAAAAAGACACCTATGGCGGCGTGGTCTGGAACTTTTCCACGGCCGCATGGGTCGAAGTTTTCGCACAGCGCGATATTTTTGATGGAACGCTCAAACTTGCCGACGCGCATTTTTCGATTTTCTGGCGGTCGATCAAATTGTCGATGATCACCACGGCGCTGACTTTGGCGATCGGGGTGCCCATCGCCTATTTCATTGCGACCCGCTCGCGCAAGGCGCGCAATATCTGGCTGTTTGCGATCACCATTCCGTTCTGGACCAGCCTGCTGATCCGCACGATCGCAATTATGGAAATCATCCGTAAAGACGGTATCCTGAATGCGACCCTGCAAAAAGTCGGCGTGATTGACGCGCCTGTGCAGTTTCTGTTCTCGGATTTTGCGATCGGCCTTGGCATGACCTATGTGTACCTGCCGCTGATGGTGTTGCCGGTCTATGCGTCGGTCGAACGGCTGGACTTCAACCTGCTCGAAGCCTGCTACGACCTGTATGCCAGCCGCTGGACGGCGTTTCGCCGCGTGGTTCTGCCGCTGATCAAACCCGGTGTGATTGCGGGGTCGATCCTCGTTTTTGTACCGTCGCTGGGCGACTACGTGACCCCGCGTATTCTGGGCGGCGGCGGCAATCTGATGATCGGCAACCTGATCGAGCTTCAGTTCGGTCAGGGCCGCAACTGGCCGCTGGGGGCCGCCCTGTCGCTGACACTGATGCTGATGATCGTGGGCATCCTGTTCTACTACGCCTCGGTGACCGGCAAAGAGGAGAGCGACAATGGCTAATTCTCGCGCCCGTTTCGATGTCAGCTATCTGCCGGGTATCACACCAATCGCGTTGGCAGGTGTTCTGTTTCTCTACGCGCCCTTAGCCGTTCTGGTGTTCTATTCTTTCAGCGCAGGCGACGTTCTGGGCCATTGGGAGGGCTTTTCGTGGCGCTGGTATTCCAGTGCGCTGAACAACGACCTGATCCGCGACGCAGCGGGGCGGTCTTTGTTGGTGGCGTTTATCGCGGCCAGTGTCGGCACCGTTGTCGCCACGGCGGCGGGGCTGGCGACCACACGGTCGACCACATTCAAGGCCCGCAAGTGGATTTACCTGATCATCAGCCAACCGCTGATGGTGCCCGAAATCGTGCTGGCTGTGGCGCTGTTGATCCTGTTCGCGTTGATCCGCTCGGCCACGGGCATCAGCGGATTGGGCTATATGATCGCCGCGCACACGACGTTCTGTATTCCCTTTGCTTATATGCCGATCCGCGCGCGGCTTGAGGGGATGAACACCAACATCGAAGCGGCGGCCGCCGATCTTTATGCCGGCCCCTTCGTTATCTTTCGCAGGGTCACGCTGCCACTGCTGCTGCCGGGAATTATCAGCGGCTTCATGCTGGCTTTTGTCATTTCGCTGGATGACGTGGTGATCTCGCAATTCGTGAAATCGGCAGGGCAGGAAACTCTGCCCACGTATATGCTCGGTCAGCTGCGCCGGGGCATTTCGCCGGAAGTCTATGCCGTCTCCAGCATGATGCTGACGCTAAGCGTCGTGCTGGTCACAGGGTTCTTCCTGCTGAGCAACAAACGCGACTAACAAATCCAAAAATGACCAACAGAGGATACGAAAATGACCTACGGAACACTTCTCAAGGCCAGTGTGGCGGCATTGGCACTGACCACCACAACGGCATTGGCCGAAGGTGAATTGAACATCTTTAGCTGGGGCAACTACACGCCGCCATATCTGATTGAAAAGTTCGAGCTGGCCTATGATGTCAAGGTTACGGTCACCGAATATGACAGCAGCGACGCGGCGATGGCCAAGGTTAAGGCGGGTGGTCACGGTTTCGACGTGGTTGTGCCGACGCACAGCTTTGTGCCGCTTTGGATCAGCGAAGGGCTGATTGAGGAATCCCGCCCCGACCAGATGGAGAATTTTGCCAACGTCGACCCGCAGTGGGTGGATGTCGACTGGGATCCGGGCCGTCGCTATACCGTGCCGTACCAATGGGGCACCACCGGTATTCTGGTTCACACCGGCACCTATGATGGCGACATCAACACCTCGTCGGTCATCTTTGACACGCCCGGCGCGCTCAAGGGGCAGATCAATGTTGTCCCCGAAATGCAGGACGTGATGAACATTGCCATTTTCTATTATGGTGGCGAACAATGCACCGAGGATCTGGACCTGCTGCGCAAGGTGCGCGACGGCATGACACAAGCCAAGAAAGACTGGATCGGCATTGATTATCCGGCCTTCGAGAAGTTCATCAACGAAGACATCCTCGGGTCGATCTTCTGGAATGGTGCATCTATGCGCATCCGCACCGACAATGACAAATTCGCCTATGGCTATCCCAAAGAGGGCTATCCGGTCTGGCAGGATGTGGTTGCGGTTCTGGCCGATGCGCGCAACCCCGAGAATGCGCGTCTGTACCAGAACTTTATCATGGCCCCTGAAAACGCAGCGTTGATTTCGAATTTTGCCCGCTACTCCAACGGTATTCTCGGTTCGGAAGAGTTCATGGACCCTGATCTGATTGGTGCACCCGAGTTGGTCATACCCGACGATCTGGTTTCGGCGGGACATTTCACCAAGCTGTGCGCGCCTGAAACGCAGGAACTCTATACCCGTATTTGGACTGAAATACAAAAGTAACCCCGATCCGATCATTGGTCGGCTCCGACGGGAACCGGCCAGTATATTCCCAGAAAATCAAGGTGAAGAGATGACACATAAATCAAGTTTTGCCACCGCCGCAGCCCTTGGCGTTGCCGTCGGACTGGCGGGCGCTGCCACGGCCGAAGAGAACACCAATCGCTGGCTGACGCCCACGATGATCACAGCGCGCGCGCATATGTTTTCGCCGCAACTGAATTTCATGACGTTTCAACACATGGACCAGATGTTCGCCACGCGCACCGTCGCTGCGGGCGACAAAACATGGGAGTTGCCAGAGAAACCTGTGTCGCTCGAGGGTGCCTATACGATTCTGGGCGAGACATTGGATCTGGAAGGGGCGCTGGAAAAAACCAGCACCAACGCACTTCTTGTCATCAAGGACGGCGCGATCGTTTTCGAAAGATACCGCAACGGCAGCGGGCAGAACACGCAGTTTCTGACCTTTTCGGTGGCGAAATCCTATACCTCGACGTTGATCGGTCTGGCGCTGAATGACGGTCTGATTGACGATCTTGACGATCTGGTCACCAAATATCTGCCCGAGATGGTCGATAGCGGATATGACGGCGCCACGATCCGAGATCTGCTGCGGATGCGATCGGGTGTCGCGTGGGAAGAGCGCTATGAATTCGGAAGCGAAACCCAACTGACCAAGGTGCACGACAACGCGCTGGTCGCCTATCGCTATCGCTGGTGCGATTACGCAGCCAACGAGTCGGAAAAGGGGGCATCGGCGCCCGACGAAAAGTTCAACTATGCAACGTTGGACACCAGCGTTCTGGGCTGCATCGTTGAACGTGTGACCGGCCGTAACGGCGCGGATTATATGTCTGAAAAACTGTGGCAGCCGCTTGGAACGCAAAGCGATGCCTACTGGATCATGGACGGACCGGAAGACGTAGGCCGCGAGTTTTATGGCGCGGGTCTGGCTGTGACAGCGCGTGACCACGCGCGATTTGGCCTGATGTTCCTGAATGGCGGCATAGCCAACGGCACACAGGTTTTGCCCGAAGACTGGGTGACCGAGGCCACAGTGCCCGACGAAGGCTATGAGCCGACCGAGCCCGGCTCACCTGTGGGCTATCAGTACCAATGGTGGACCGAGACCGGCACGGATGTTTATATGGCGCTGGGGCTTCACCACCAGTTCATTCGCGTTGATCCGACCAACAACACGGTCATTGTCAAGATCAGCTATACGGCAGAACCGGTCGGCCGCGATCAAGAAAACGCGGAACTGTTCGGTCAGATCACCGCGCGGCTGACGCAATAAGCAATAACGGGATGGGGTGCACGCTGCCCCATCCCGAAGGTGCGTCACCGCCCCGCCCTGACCCGATCAAAGGCCGCCCTGTGCGATTGTTTCGGCCAGTTTGGACACGGCCCGTCCACGTGCGGCGGCGATTGCAGCTGCTTCGGTCGGCTTGCCCACAATTGGTTCTTCGATGGCAAAGGCTCCTGCGGTGGCGCGCCCATCTGCTTCGGGGGCAATGAAAAACTGACCTGACAGCCGGAAAGTGCCCTCGGCAGTGGCCAGCAATTCTTCGATGCGCACGTCCACCTTGGCGGCGGGAAAGGCGCGGAAGGGCCACGGATCAGGCGCAACGGTCACACCGGTGATCGCCCCCAGATCGCGCGCCAGTTGCAAGGTGATCGAACGGGAGGGCAGATCGGCCCAAAGTGTCCCTGTCGGAGAGATCGCGCCATCGGCGGCGCGGAAATAGATGTCTTCGGCGGCGGCGTAGCTGGGCAGGGTGACTTCGGTCACCTCAAGGCTGGAATAGCGTGATGCGATGCGGGTTTCCGGTGCGGTCTGGGGGGCCGCAACCCGCACTTCAGATGCGCAAGCCGCCAACAGTGTCACAAAGCAAAGCGCAGAGATTTTGCCAGTTTTGATCGTCATCATAGTATTACCGTCCCAGAATAAGCGAGTTTGGATTGCGTTCGATGGCACGCGCCAGTCGTTCGATGGCCGAGGCAGCCGCCTCGATCTGGCGCAGCGCCGCACTGGTTTCGCGCGAGAATGCTGATTCGCGTCCGTAGTTGCTGAGAGTGGCGCCAGCCTGATTGGCCACGTTGCGCAGCTGTGTTGCAATGTCCGGCAGCAGTTTGGTGGCCTCTTCCACCGCCGAGGCCGCATCACGTGTGGAGGCAAGTGTGGCGTTGGCACTGTCCACAAGACCGCCCTCGCGCAACTCTTCCAGCGTCAGGGTCAACTGCTCTAGCGCGTCGTTCAGTTCTTGCGGCAGGGCGCGGGTCGAGGGTTGGTTGACCAGTGCATCCGCCGATGCCAGCAGGGCTGACGTGCGGTCTGCCAGCGTCTTCAGTGACACTTCGCCCGCGTCATCCAGAATGGCGCTGGCCTGATCTACGATTTCGGGCAGACTGTTGGCCGCTGTCTCGACGCTGGCGATGGCGCCGATCAACTGGTCGACCACGCCTTCGCGCTCGATCTTGGTGACGATTGTGTTCAGCTTGGCCGAAATCTGTTCAAGGTCTTTCAACACGCCCGCGACCTGACCCGGCATTGCCTGAACATCGTCACTTTCTACCACACCGCGTGTCGCAGTCAGGATGCCGCGCAGTTCTTCGGGGGCCTCTTGCAGCGCTTGCGAACCGACAAGAGCCGTGGCGTTGTCAAGGAAGCTGATGGCCGATTGCATGACCTCTTCGACGGGCAGATCGTTGACCCGTTGCAGCACGCCCTGCGCCGAGGTCGCGACATCGGTGATGGCCGCCTCGGTCGTGGGCACGATGGGATAGGGGTCAGCCGTCCGGTCAAGTGTGCCTTCGGGTGCATCTGCCACGTCGATCAGACGGATTTTCAATGAGCCTGTGAGCAATGAGGCATTGGTCAGCTGCCCGCGCATCCCCCCCTCGACGCGCCGTGCGAGGAAGTCAAACAACTCGGCGCTTCCCGCGTCTTCACCCAGCCCGATCCGGCTGGGGTTGATGTGCATCGTGGTCAGCAGCCGCACGTTGTCGTCGCCAAAGCGTTCCGTATCAACCAGCCCCGTAAGTGACACCACTTCGCCCACGCGCAGCCCGCCCATTTCGACCGGTGCCCCGGAACTGAGGCCGGGCAGGTTTTCTTCAAAGATCATCGTCAGTGGCACACTTGCGCTTTCGCCGTCGCCGTCGACAAGGAAATCGTTGCGCGCGGCTTCTTCGCTGGCGAACAGTTCAAAGACCGCGTTTTCCGACAGTCCCTTGCCGCCCGAGCCCATGGTCTCGAAGGTGATCCCACCCGAGATAAGCGAGGCGAAGCTGTCAAAGTTCAGCTGCGCACCGGCCGTGCCCAGCGTGAAGGAAAAGCCTGACACATCCCAAAAGCGCGTCCCGCTGGAAACCAGCGTGGTATAGGGTTCATAGATCACAGCCGAGGCCGTCACCCCTGTCCCGTCGGCGTTGATCTCGGCAGTGGCGACCTGACCCACCTGCAACCCTTTGTACAGGATGGGCGTGTCTGCCGTGGGCAGGCTGTCGGCCGAGCGCAGGGTGAATGTGATGCCTTCGTTGTCCATGCCCAGCAGCGGTTCTGTTGAAAGACCCTTGAATTCGGTTTGAAACCCGCCGGGTGTGCCATCCCATGACCCTTGGATATAAACACCCGACAGCACCGTATCGAGGCCCGTCACTCCCTGTGCCGTGACCTCGGGGCGCACGACCCAGAACACCGATTCCGCGTCCACAAAATCGGTCATCTCCTTGGCAATGCGAACGCCGACACGCACCTGTTTCAGGTCGTCGCTGAATCCCACCGTTTCGACCAAGCCCACGCGGATGTCGCGATACCGCAATTCGGTTTCGCCCGCCTTGACGCCCGCGGCATTCTCGAAGCTGATGGCGATCAGCGGACCCTGACTGTTGTAATTGTTCCACGCAGCCCCCAGCGCGACAACCAGCGCCATGACAGGGATCAGCCAGATCAACGAAATCCGTTCCCAGAAGGCGGGTTTGCCCTCATGGATGGGAACGGTGTCGGGGGTCTGTGGGGTCGGGTCGGACATGGATCAGGGGGTCTTTCGGGGTTGGTTGCGGCGCATGGCGTCCCAAATCAGTCGGGGATCAAAAGCTTGGGCTGAGAGCATGGTGCAAATGACAGACAATGCAAAGGTCATCGCCGCTGGGCCCGGACGGATCGAGGCTACGACAGATAGCTGAACAAGAGACGACAGGATCGCCACCACGAAGACGTCGATCATCGACCAGCGCCCGATGAATTCGACGATCTCGTACATATGTGTCCGCGCGCGCGGCGTCACTTGGGTGCCACGCTGTGCCGTGATGGCCAGAAAAGCGATGGCCAGAAATTTGCCCACTGGTATCAGAACACTTGCGATCAGGATGATTGCCGCCACACCATAGCTGCCGTGACGGGCAAGGTCGACCGCGCCGCCGACAATGGTGTTTTCGGTGTGCGAGACCAGCGTGTTGGTCTTGAGCATCGGATAGATATTGGCAGGAATATAGGCGATCAGCCCCGCAATCCACCACGCCCAGACCTTTTGCAGGCTCTTGGTGTCGCGCGAAACAAGGCGGCTGCCACAACGCTCGCAGCGCGCCTGACCCATCGGCCAGACCCGCGCGCAGCGGCGGCAGGCCACAAGGCCTGCTTCGCGCGCCGTCAGTCTTCTTCCAACTCGAGCGATTTCCATACAGACCACGTACACAAGTAGTTATCGTTAATAAGAACAAGGATGACCAAAACGGCAAACATCCAGAACGCGGGGCCAAAGCCGATATGCGCAAGAGATTGAACCTTGACCAGCGCCACGGCGCAGCCGATGGCAAAAATTTCGGCCATAGCCCAGGGTTTGAGTTCCTGCGACCAGCGAAATGCGCGTCGGGCATGGGGCAGGGCGGGGCGGTCGCGCACGACGGGCACCAGCACATAGAGGATCAGTACGGTGCGCAACAGCGGCACAAAGATGATCGCAGACGCCACCAGAAATGACAGAAAGACCATGTAACCCGACCGAAAGCTTGACGCCGCATCAAGGATCGAGGTCGAATTTCCAAAGCCGCTGGCATTGATGTCGAGAAACGGAAAAAACAGGGCCGCTACCACAAGGATCATCACCGACAGTGTCAGCGCGATCATCTTTTTGCCCGCCTTTCGGCGCGGGGCAATCAGGACCGTGTGGCAAAAGGTGCAGATCGCCCGCCCGCCATGTTGCGGCATCTGCGCCAGATAAAGCGCATCGCAATGCGGGCAGGCAATCAAATCCTCGATCGCCGCAGCAGCGGGCGCGGTCTGTGCAATTGTGTCAGTCGACATGGCCGGTTGGGCACTCCAAATTCGGGGCACATGCTCTGACACTTTTATCGGGCGGGCAAGAGCATCAGCTTGCTCAATATTATAGCGCGGTTGGTGCGCTCTGACAGGCCTTCTGTGTTCGCAATCCGGTGATTGGGGGTGGTTCGGCGTGTTTTACCCAGTCGAAACTAGCAAATTGATCCGTTTCAGGCGCAACTGCCGGATGCGGTTCTGACCATCGGTCGTACCGCTAGCGGATAGAAGTTTGCGTAAAAGTGCGGCTAGATCACCGACCGTATCAGCATCGCCACCACCGTCAGCGCCGCGACGCTGGCCAGCCAGATGACGATAAACCATGCGATGCGACGCAGGCGGGGCGGCATCAGTGATAGCCTTCGTCGGGATCGACCTTGCCGCGGAACACCCAATAGGCATAGGCGGTATAGATCAGGATCAGCGGCACCAGAACCACAGTGCCCACCAGTGCGAACCACAGGCTGGAATCGGGGGCTGCCGCTTCTGCGATTGTCAGGTTGGGGGGGACGATGTTGGGGTAAAAGCTGATGCCGATACCGACAAAGCACAGTACGAACAGCCCCAGCGCGGCCAGAAACGGTTGCACATCCTTTGCATCGCGCAGACCGGTGAACAGCGCCCATGCGCAAGCCAGAAGGGCTGCGGGCACAATCACGCTGAACAGCACGCCCGGCATGTCGAACCAGCGGTGGAAATACTCGACGTCCTGAAAGGGGGTCAGCAGGCTGGCCAGCCCGATAAAGCCCAGCGTGGCCGCCGCCAACGGTTTGGCATAGCCGCGCATTTGCACTTGCAGGTCGCCAATGGTTTTCATGTTCAGCCAGCACGCGCCCAGCAACGCATAGCCCACCACAACCGCCGCGCCAGTCAGCAGCGAGAACATGGTCAGCCAGTCCCACCATGCGCCGGAATAGGCGCGGCCTTCGACTTCGATGCCTTGAACCAATGCGCCCAATGCGATGCCCTGTGTGAACGCGGCGACAATCGAGCCGCCAAAGAAGGCGTGATCCCAGATGTGTTTCCACCGCTCGCCACGCCAGCGGTATTCAAACGCCACACCGCGAAAGATCAGCGCCAGCAGCATCAGGATGATCGGCATGTAAAGGGCTGGCATCACGATCGCATAGGCCAGCGGAAACACCGCAAACAGCCCGCCACCGCCCAGCACCAGCCATGTTTCGTTGCCGTCCCAGATCGGGGCGATCGAATTCATCATGGTTGCGCGGTCCCGTTCCGACCGCGCGAAGGGAAACAGGATACCAACTCCAAGGTCAAAGCCGTCGAGGATGACATAGACCAATACCGCAAAGGCGATGATGCCCGCCCAGATGAAAGACAGCTCAAACATTGGTTTCGTCCTTCTGTGTCTCTATTTCGTCGTCCGCCTGTTGCGAGGGCGTAAGGCCTGCGGTGCGGATCGGGCCGCTTTGCAGGTCGTGGTTCACCACATTGACGCCCTTGTTCATCATCGCCAGCAGGTACAATGTGCCCGCTCCGAAGATGAAGAAATAGACCATGATAAAGGCCACCAGAGAAGTCGCGACCGCAGGCGCGTCGACAGGTGACAGACTGTCGGAGGTGCGCAGAAGCCCGTAAACGGTAAAGGGTTGGCGGCCGACTTCGGTGGTGATCCAGCCCGCCAGCACGGCCACAAAGCCCGCAGGCCCCATTGCGACCGCTGCGCGGTGCAGCCACGGCGCGTCATAAAGACGCCCGCGCACCCGCCGCCACAGGCTCCATATGCCCAGTCCCAACATGGCAAAGCCCAAGGCGACCATCACGCGAAAGCTCCAGAACACGATCCACACGGGCGGTTCGTCCTCGTCCGGGATTGTATCCAGACCATCCAGCGGTGCGTTCAGGTCGTGTTTCAGGATCAGGCTGGAAAGTTTTGGGATTTCAACGGCGTAATCAATGCGCTTTTCCGCAGCATTGGGAATGCCGAACAGGATCAGCGGTGCGCCTTCGGGGTGGCTGTCATAGTGGCCTTCCATCGCCATCACCTTGGCTGGCTGGTGTTCCAGCGTGTTCAGCCCGTGGGCGTCACCTGCAAAGATTTGCAAGGGTGCAACCAGTGTCAGCATCCACATCGCCATCGAGAACATGCGCCGTGCGGCTTTGTCCTGACGGTCGCGCAGCAGATGCAGGGCACCCGTGGCCCCCACAACCAGCGCCGTGGTCAGAAATGCCGCCAGCACCATATGCACCAGGCGATAGGGGAACGAGGGGTTAAAGACGATTTGCCACCAGTCCTCGGGCACGAATTGCCCCAGATCGTTCATGGCAAAGCCTGCGGGTGTCTGCATCCACGAGTTCACAGACAAAATCCATGTGGCCGAAATCAGCGTGCCAAAGGCCACCATACCGGTTGCGAGCATATGCAGGCTGTTGCCCACCCGTTTGCGGCCAAACAGCATGATGCCCAGAAAACCCGCTTCGAGGAAGAATGCCGAGAGCACCTCATAGGCCATAAGCGGCCCCAGCACCGGCCCGGTCTTGTCCGAGAACACCGCCCAGTTGGTGCCGAACTGATAGGACATGACGATTCCCGAGACGACGCCCATGCCGAATGCCACGGCAAAGATTTTTTTCCAGTAGTCGAACAGATGCAGATAGGTCCGGTCTCTGGTGCGCAGCCACAGGCCGTTCAGCACCGCCAGATAGCTGGCCAGTCCAATCGAAAAGGCCGGAAAAATGATATGGAACGAAACCGTGAATGCAAATTGCATCCGCGCAAGCGTTTCGGCTGTCAGTCCATCAAACATGGGTCTGCCCTACTGTTTTGCTGTGCCGTCAGGCGTTAACCTAGGGTTTCAGCCCGCAGTGGTAAAGAAAATGCGACATCTGTGCCGCAGGGGTGCGGCATGCGGTCCCTGTGCGGGAATGCGCAGGGGGGGGCGGGCAGGGTCGATTTCGCTTCAATTACCTAGTCGGTGACACCCGTGCCGGTAAATCCGCATTGTTCTACCATTTTTAGTCAGGCGGCGGTGAACCCGTCCAGATAGACGTGAAGGAACACCTTGCCATCCACGACCACATCGAACTGCGCGTTTGCACGCATCGCGCGCAGCACCCATTGGCTTTGCGCGTGCTCAAAGCCATCTTCGTTCACATATCCCGTAACGACGCCGTCCATCACGTCCTCGTTGTCGAAGCGGATATAGGCGCCTTACCTGTCCTGTAGCACGGTGTTGTGCCCTCTGGGGACGTGTTCATGGACAAAGACGCCGGGAAACACGGCGGGCGGACCCGCATCGCCGTTGCTGGCTGAGATGACCACACTTGGCTCTCCGTCACCGCCGGTGACCGCGCCGCATGTCCGGCGCAGATCCTCGCCGGTGTCGGCTTCTTCCATGATCACGCGCCACGATCCGTATTCCCAAAATCCCTCGGCAAGGGCGGGCGCTGCGATCAAGCTGAGCAGGCCAAAAATCAACAGCTTCAAATGCGTTTCTCCAAACGGGCCGCATGGCCACGCTGACAGCGAAGTGTGAATAAATCTTTGCCATAATCCGGTTTCAACCGGCTTGCGTATCCGGATGCCACGCGCGGCGCGCCACCATCAGACCCTTTATGCAGACCGCTTTGTCGGTGCCGCATCTGCACCGCCAGCCGATTGGGGCAACATGAACCAGCCGCCGTCGGTGGGCGCACTGCTGGTGCGGATGTCGCAGCCATAGGCGAGCGACACCTGCGCGTCGGTCAGTACCTCGGTGGGGGTGCCGTGGCCGATGATCCGCCCGCCCTGCATCAGCACGACCTGATGGGCGAACATCGCGCTCAGGTTCAGATCGTGCATCACTGCCACCACGCCGCCGCCCGCTCGGGCGAAATCGCGGGCGATGTGCATTACGGTCAGTTGGTGGCCGATATCAAGGCTGGATACAGGTTCGTCCAGAAACAGCCAGCGCGGGGTGCCGTCGACCACGGGCCGCCAGACCTGACACAGTACGCGGGCCAGTTGCACCCGCTGCTGCTCGCCGCCCGAAAGCTCTTGGTAAAAGCGGTTGGCATAGCCGTCCAGCCCGACACGCGCTAAAGCAGTCAGCGCCAGATGATCGGCGGTTTCGATGCCGCCACGCAGGCCCAGACGGACAACTTCGACAGCTTGAAAGGGAAAGGCCAGCGGCGTCGCCTGTGGCAGCACCGCGCGCTGGGCGGCCAGATCATAGGGCTTGGCCGTGGCGATGTCGGTGTCGCCCAGCGTGATGGTACCCTTGTAGCCCGCCTCGCCGGTCAGCGCGCGCATCAGCGTGGTTTTACCCGACCCGTTGGGGCCGACGATGGCAGTCAGAGTGCCTGCCTGCGCGGTCAGGGTCAGCCCGTGCAGCACGTTTTGGGCACCATAGCTTACAAAGATGTCTTTCGCGTGCAGCATCACATGTCCACCAATCCGCGTTTGCGCAGCAATATCCACAAGAAAACCGGCGATCCCAGCAGGGCGGTCAGAATGCCGATGGGCAGTTCCGCAGGGGCCACAACCACCCGCGCCACCATATCCGCCACCAACAGCAGTGAAGCGCCCAAAAGGCCCGCGTTGACCAGCAATCCGCGATGGTCCGGCCCCGTGGCCAGCCGCAGCAGATGCGGCACCACGATGCCGATAAAACCGATCCCGCCCGAAATGGCGACGGCGGTGCCGGTTGCCGCCGAGACAGCCAGAATGGCCACCGCCTTGGTCCGTTCGACCGGAACACCCATGTGGTGCGCCGCAGCCTCGCCCAAGGCCAACGCGTTCAGCCCGCGCCCCAAGGTGCAGGCCAAGGCGACGGACACCAGTATCACGGGCCCCGCAACGCTCAGCTTCAGCCATGATGCACCCGCGAGCGAGCCGAGCGACCAAAAGGTCAACTCGCGCAGTTGCATGTCATTGGCCAGAAAAATCAGCACACCGGAGAAGGCGGCGAACAGTGCGCCCAAAGCGATCCCTGCCAGCAGCATTGTCGCCACCGACGTGCGCCCCGCGCGGGTCGAGACGCGGTACAGCAGCAACATCGACCCCCACGCGCCCAGAAATGCCGCCACCGGCAACAGCCCCGCACCCAGCGTGGTTTGCACCACTGCAGGCAGGGCTGCACCCAGAACGATGATCGTCACTGCCCCCAAAGACGCGCCGGAAGTGACACCCAGAATACCCGGATCGGCCAGTGGATTGCGAAACAATCCTTGCATCACAGCGCCCGACACCGCCAGCGCACTGCCCACGCAGATCCCCATGACCAGACGTGGCGCGCGAATGTCCCACAGGACCACCCGTTCGGTCAGGGTCAGGGCCTCGCCTTGTGCCAGCTTCATCAAAGCTCCCCAAAGCGATGTGCCGGACGCGCCCACCGCAAGGCTGGCCAGCGACACCAGCACCAGAAGCGCGCCCAGCCAGATGTGGGCGCGCCGCGCAGTGTTGCGCCTGTCAACAAAGGGCAGGGCGGCGGTGTCGCTGGCCATCATCAGCTTTGCTCCTGCAACACGTCATGCAGTGCCTGTGCCGCTTTCGGTGTGCGTGGACCAAAGCCCAGCAGCAACAGCCCGTCCATTTTGACCAGCGCGCCGGTTTGGGCGGCAGGTGTGGTGGACATTTCGGGCATCGTGAACAGCGTTTCGGCGGTGCTGGAATGATCGCCCTCGCGGTCCATCATCAGCACCACGTCGGGGGCCGCTGTCGAAATCGCCTCGGCGGTCAGTTGGCGGTATCCTTCGAACTGGTCGATGGCGTTGATCCCGCCCGCAAGCGTGATGATCCCATCCGCCGCAGTGTTTGTCCCCGATGCCATGATGCGCCCGCCTTGGGTGCTGAGAACAAATAGAACCCGTTTCGGCGCGTCAGTATCGTTGGCAACCTGTGCCGCCACATCATCCAGCTCGGCGCGCACCTGATCGGCCAGCGTCTGTGCCTTGTCAGGCACCCCCAGCGCGTCACCGATGGCCGTGATCTTGGTCAGGATCCCTTCGGCAGAGTAGGGGGCGGGCACCACCACCAACGGCAGGGCCGCAGCTTCCAGCACCGATATGGTTTCGGGTGGGCCGGCACCCGGTTCGGTCAGGATCAGCGTGGGCTGAACGCTCAGCACGCCTTCGGCGGCCAAGGCGCGCATATAGCCGATATCTGGCAAATCCTGCGCGGCGGGCGGATGAAGAGAAGTGCTGTCACGCGCCACCAACCGGTCAGCTTCACCCAAGGCAAAGACGATTTCGGTGGTCGCTCCGCCGATGGTCACGATGCGGCTGGTATCATAGGCTTGGGCCAGTGCCGCCAGCGGCAGCGCACAGGCCACCGCTGTTTTTGCCAGCCCTTGCATCAGGGTTCTGCGTTTCATTTCGCTGCCTCCAACTCCAGCGCGGGCAGGTTGTCCACGATGTCACGCCATGCGGGGCGGCTGTCATAGTCTTCTTTACGCACGCCAAAGACCTGAAGGATCAATGCGCCATCCGCGTCGAAGGCTTCAACCGATACGGCCTTGCCGCGCTGGGTGGGTTTGTCGACCGCATAAACTTCTGCAACGTGATCCAGACGCAGGTGCAAGTTGAATCCCGGGTCCAGCACATTCTGCCATGGACCCATCGGTTTCAACTGTTCGATGGGTCCGGTGTGGATCTGGATGCAGCCACGGTTGCCGACAAAGACCATCACCTGAATGCCCGCCGCCTGAACATTGTTCAGCATCCGGTCAATCGCCGACGTCGCCAGAGGACGCACGAAGGGGGCACCAACGATGCGGTAGGCGCCCAAGCGGTTCATCCGCAGCTTTGACGTCAGGCGCATGAATTGGTGGGTGTCGGTCATCTTGGACCATTCCGATTGCAGCACCTCCAGCTTTTCGGGGTTGGGTTTGGCGGCTTCGGGGGGGGTGCGCTCGTCCAGTTTCAGATGGGTTGGCTGATCGGGCAGGGCGGCCGATGCTTTGGCGGCGTCCCAGTCGGAAATGTGGTTGTCGTCGCGCAGGAAAATCTTGTGAACCGCGTCACCCGCTGCGTCAAACACTTGCAGACTGCGACGCAGCCCCGTGTCGGTTTCTTTTTCCACCATAAACGCATGACGCCAGTGCGCAGGGAACATGCGCAGGTCAATCTTGTCATTCAGCACCATCGCGGCATGTGCGCCGGATTGGTAGTTGGCATAGCTGCCGACCTTTTCGTTCACGCAAGAGATATTGCGCGTCAGCGCCATAACTTCGCCCAACTGGCTGGCAATCTGCATGATGTTGTCGGGATGTGGCGCGATGTGGGTGACGCCCTGTCCTGTGTGTGCGGCGATCAGCTGTGCCTCGGTGATGCCCAGTTTGTCGGCAAGATCGCGTTCACGCAGATTGGCGTGCTCTATTCGTGCGGCACGGATGGTATCTGCGGATGGTATGGTGGTCTGGCCCATGATGTCCCTCGGGGTTTGGTCAATTTGTATGGGATGAACTGGCTGCGGCCCGACGCACGGGGGACGTGGCTGGACAGGGTATGAAAACCTCCGCCTTTAATTCTTGACAGTTTTAGTCTGGTTAACTAGGGGACTGCAAGAGACAAGTTTGAACTTGCCGAAAAGTCAAAAATCAAGCGCCAAGCCAGCACTTTCGCAAGCCTAAGGCCACCGCCATGTATTGCGAAGGGACTCTCTGTCATGTCATTCCGAACCACC
Organism: Pseudosulfitobacter pseudonitzschiae; assembly: GCF_002222635.1. Classification (NCBI taxonomy): domain Bacteria; kingdom Pseudomonadati; phylum Pseudomonadota; class Alphaproteobacteria; order Rhodobacterales; family Roseobacteraceae; genus Pseudosulfitobacter; species Pseudosulfitobacter pseudonitzschiae. The sequence continues at coordinate 948,972 of NZ_CP022415.1, forward strand.
AAGGCAAAGCTTTCTGCCTCTACCGCCGCGCTGATCGCGATCAGCGCCGCCTCGGGCGCATTTGCCCAGGACGCCGCCGATGCTGACGGCTATCTCGGCACCATTGTTCTGGGCGAGGGTAAGCGCACGGTGCAAACTGACACCGCCGTGCCCGTCACCATCGTCGATCAGGCCGAGATCGAAGACCGTCAGGCCGGCACTATCGCCGAATTGATCGACACGGTGCCCGGTGTGACGCTGGTGAACGGCACCACGGCGGCCGGTTCGGGCATCAACATTCGTGGCTATGGTGCCAACAGCACTTATGGCACCGATGGCAAGGTTCTGGTGCAGATCGACGGTGCCACCAAGGGCAGCGAAGAACTCTATCGCATTGGTTCGCAGCTTTATACGGATCCGTTTTTGTACCGCGAGATCGAAGTGCTGCGCGGCACAATCGGGTCGTTCGAATACGGCTCGGGTGTGTTTGGCGGTGTGGTGCGGCTGGAAACCATCGACGCCAGCGATCTGACAGGAGGCGAGCTTGGCTTTGTCGGGCGGCAGACGCTGGAGTTTTCGACCAATGGCAACGGGCTGGCGTCTTCGACTACGCTGGCTTGGCAGCCTGATGAGCAGTTCGAGGTGCTGTTCAACTATAGCCGCCGTCAGTTGGGCGTGCGCACCGATGGGGATGGCAACCAGATCAACCCCAACGCGGGCGACATTGACGATCCTTCGGGGCTGCTCAAGGCGCGCTATACCTTTGGCGCGGGCAACGACCAGTTTGTCGAGTTCAGCTATACCAAGACCCAGCAGGAACAGTTCGACGTGCCCTATGACCAGTTCGGCACAGCCGCTTTCGGCAACGTCGACCGCTATATCGAAAACGAAGTCGCCACCCTGCGCTACAACTACAACCCTGGTGACGTTTCTTGGCTGAATGTCACCGCCGAGATTCTGTATTCGGACGAGTTGGTTGAAAGCGAAGCCATCGTTGGCCCCAACCCCCTGCTGGACGCGGACAACCGCTATCGCACCACGACGCTGCGTGTGAAGAATGAGGCGCTGTTCAGCACCGGCGCTGTCGCGCACCAGCTGCGCACGGGTATCGAATACATCCAGCGTGAGCGTACCGATGCCACCGCAGGCTCGGCCCCCGGCGGGACCAAAGAGGCGCTGGCGTTCTATGCTGTGGATGAAATGCGGATCGGGGACCGTTGGACGATCACGCCCGCGCTGCGTTATGAAAACCAGACCATCACCCAGGATCCGATCAACGGCAACGCGACCTATGATAAGGACGCGCTGATGGGCGGCGTGTCGGCACGCTATGCGTTTGGCAACGGCTGGGCTGTGTTCGGTTCGGCCGCCTACACCGAGAACCTGCCGATCATCGACGACATCGACGACTCTGTGTACATCGGCCAGTCGGAAAAGGGGCGCAGCTATGAAATCGGCGTGGCTTATGACGGGGTCGATGTGTTCCGTAGCGGCGACAGCCTTGCCTTTAAGATCAACTATTACAATGACCATCTGACCGATCTCACCACCTATGTGGGCCGTCCAGAGACAGAAACCGTCACCGCAGTAGACCGCGAGGGCATCGAGCTTGAGGCCGCATATGCGATGGAAAATGGCTATTACATTGACGCCAACGCGCATATCTCCAATGGCACAGCCTACAAAAAGAACTCGGTGTTTGCGCCTCGGGGCGACTGGATACAAAACCCGCAGGATAATCTGCGCCTGACGGTGGGGCGCAAGTTCGGTGAAGAACTGGACCTGAGCTGGGAGACGGAACTGGCCAAACGCTATGACGAAGGCGGCTTCGTGTCGCCCGGTTTTGGCGTGCACAACCTGCGCGCAACCTATGTGCCGCAAAGCGGAATGCTGGAAGGAACGAACATGCGCTTTGGCGTCGAGAACCTGTTCGACAAGGCCTATCAGCCGCGACTTTCCACACGAAACGCAACTGGGCGGACGTTCAAAGTCACCCTGTCCAAAACGTTCTAAGACAATAGCAAAGGAAACCCCATGCAGCCATATCGCCACATAGGCGCCTGTCTTGCCACAGCCGCCGCCGTGCTGTTTGGCACGGCGGCCCAAGCTCAAGAAGCCACGCCCCCCGCCGGTGTCGCACTGGAACTGAACGCAGCGGATCTGGTGGGCGAGGCCTGCCGGATCACGTTTGTTGCCACCAACACCGGCACTGCGCCGATTGACCGCGCGGTCTATGAGACAGTGTTGTTCGGCGCGGATGGCGGTGTGATGATGCTGACGCTGTTCGATTTTGGTAGCCTGCCTGCGGGCGTGCCGCGCGTGCGGCAGTTCCAGATTGCCGACACAGCCTGCGGGCGCATCGGATCGCTGCTGATCAACGGGGCTGGCACATGCACCGTTGAGGGGGCAGACTCGGACGTCTGCGCCAAGGGGCTGGCCACATCCAGCCGCCTGAACATCGGATTGCAAGGATAGCATTATGTTTGATCTGTCACGGCTTCAGGGCCTTTATGAATTGGGCGGCCCCGTAGTTGCTGTTCTGGTGGGTGTCTCGGTTCTGACACTGGCTGTGGTTCTCTATAAACTCTGGCAGTTCCGTGCCGCTCGGGTGGGGCAACACGCTGCGATCCGCCGCGCGCTGGCGCATTGGGATGCCGGTGCGCGCGACGCCGCTGTGCAGGATCTGGACAGTTCGCGCAGCTATCTGGCACCGGTGATTGCCCGCGCCATTTCGGCCCCTGCAAGCCCCGACCGCGCCGCACGGCTGATGGCCGAGTCCGAGGCGCGGTTTCTGGCGCTCGAGCGCGGCTTTCGACTGCTGGACAGTGTCGCGCAACTGGCCCCGCTTATGGGTCTGTTCGGCACCGTTCTGGGCATGATCGAAGCCTTTCAGGCGCTGCAAAACGCTGGTTCCTCTGTGGACCCGTCGTTGCTGGCGGGCGGCATCTGGGTGGCGCTTCTGACGACAGCTGTCGGGTTGGCCGTGGCCATGCCCACCTCTATCGTGTTGTCGTGGTTCGAGGCGCGGATGACCGCCGAACGGGTCTTTGCCGAACAGGCGCTGACCACCATTCTGGCGCCAGCAAAAGGTTCGTTGGAACAGGTGCGCGATGCCGCTTAGAGCCACACGACAGCGGCGGAAGTTGTCGATGACGTCGCTGATCGACGTCATCTTTTTGCTGCTGTTGTTTTTTATGCTGTCCTCGACTTTTTCCAAATTCGCCGAGGTCGAAGTGCAGGCCGCATCCGGCGGGGCGTCGGCCTCTGGCGATCAGACAATGGCGTTTTTGCGCGCAACCCCCGATGGGCTGACACTGAACGGTGCAGCATTGGGCGTCGACGAACTGGCCCCGCGATTGCGGGATTTGCAAACGGGCAAGCCGTTGGTTTTGCTGGTGAACCTGATGTCGGATGTGGACGCGCAAACGATGACGGACATCCTGGTTGCGGTGCGCGGTGTCCCCGATCTGGCGGTCAGTGTAATGGGGGCGTCATGAGAGTGCGGCGTAAGAAATCCGAACGTGAACCGACGATTGCATTGATCAACATCGTGTTTCTGATGCTGGTGTTTTTCATGGTGGCGGGGACATTAGCAGCTCCCCTCGATCCCGAGCTTAAGCTGGTGGAGACCGCCAATCTTCAGGGCGAGGCACCTGCCGATGCGCTGGTGATCGGGGCAGATGGTACGCTGACGCATCGTGGTCAGCCGGTGGATGTCGCTGGCTTTTTTGCCGCAGTTCCGGCAGCCGCCGACACCGCGCGGATGATCCCCGACCGCGCCGCTTCGGCACATGTCGTTATCGAAACCGCGCGCGCCTTGCGTGCCGCAGGGGCCGCGCGTGTCGTCATCGTGACAGAAAAGGCGCTGCAATGATTCGTCGGTCTTGGAAAATCGCCCTGTTGTTTCTGGGCTGTTCAGTTGCCGCACACGCTGCGATCTTCAGCCTTACGGGCAAGGAAGAGATGGCGCAGGTCGAAGGTGGCGCACAGGCAACGGTGGCCGAACTGGGCAACAGCTTTGCCGATATGGCAGCGGGGGTGATGACACCCGAAGCAGTCGAGACGGTGCAAGAGGTGGCCGAGCCGGTCACGCAACAGGCCGACCCTGCGGAGCAACCGCCCGAACCTGCCACGCAACCGCCCGAGCCGCCGGTGCAACAGGCGCTTGCCGCGCCGGTCGAGGCCACGCCAGCGCCCGCGCAGCCGGATCTTGCGGTTCCCCTTGCGTCCGAACCCACATCGCCACTGCAAGCCACCGAAGCGCCGCAGACGGCGCCGCCCGTGACGCCGCAGGTTCAGCAACCCTTGCCTGACGAGGCCGCAACCCAAGTTTCGCGCCGCCCAGCGTTGCGCCCCAAATCGGTCGAGGCGATGGCACCCAAGCCGAAACCCGCAGCAAAGCCGGCACCAAGAAAACCACCGCCCAAAGGCAATGCAAAGACCGCCGCCAAAGCGGGTACGACGGACGGCCAAGCCAACGCCGAAGCCAAAGCGGCTGCCAATCGCAGGGCGTCCGAAGCCGCCAAAGCGGCAAATGCCGCCGCCAGCAACTATCCCGGTCAGGTGATGGCGCGTATTGCCCGTCTCAGACGTCCCCGCACCAGCAGCCGCGGGTCGGCGACCATTGCCTTTACCGTTGCGGGCAATGGCGGGCTGACGGGGGCCCGTGTGTCGGCCAGTTCCGGTTCGGCCCAGCTGGATCAGGCGGCCCTGGATCTGGTGCGCCGCGCCGGTCCATTTCCGCCACCACCGCAAGGCGCGCAGCGCAGCTTTTCGATCCGCATCAAGGGGCGCTAGGCACGCGGGCTTGCCGCTACGGTCAAAAGGGCGCGTTGCCTGCGGGCGAGACCGTTAGCCATATGGCAAAGGCGGCTTACCCCGACGCGCGTCTGAACACCCTCCACGCTCTGATTTGTCAAATACCGGCATTCTGGCGCCCGCTTGCTGTGGGGCGGTGCCCTATGCGCTGATACCTGCCTGTAGCAAAGCCAAAACAAACCTGTCGCCTTAATTTCTGTATTTGACAAATCCGATTAAATCACTCAGGTATTGTGATAGAGGTCCAGCCACCCCGAGTCTCGCATCGGGCCAGCCCGACGGTTGAAAGACAAAGGGACAGAGCCATGCGCATGGAAAACAGAATCGACAGAATGTACGACACCGCCGATCACCGCTCTGGCAAGCGGACGCTGACCACCACAACCAAGCCCGAGATGAACGACACCGCACCCACGCACGATGCGCGCACGTTGACTGACGGGGCAGATCAGGCACGCATCGTGCTGGATGGTCAGGTTTACACTCTGCGCATCACCCGCGCGGGTAAATTGATTTTGACAAAATGAGCGGGCGTGCAAACGGACGCGGGGGCGCTGCCGTCGGCCTTTTGATCGAACTGGACGGGGTTGAAGCCGCGAGCGTCATATATTTGCGCCTGTGGAGCGATGGACCGGACGGGCAGGCGATGTTGTGGAGCGATCTCAGCCGGACATTGGGCCGGGATCGGGGCAGGCGGACGCTTCAGGCCTTTGAGCAGCTGTGCAATCTGTGCGCTCGCCATGGTCGCCGCCCGCTGATGCGCCATGCGGTCGAATGCAAATGTCTGGGCGCGGACGAAGCGTGTTTTGCCAATTTCATCGCCTGTGCCGCCACCGGCGCGCAAGAGGATGCGATGCTGATTGCCACCCTGCTTGTACGCGCTGATATTGCGCCGCAGATTACGTCGCTGGCGACGGATTTCGGGCTGGGGCTGCGCTGCATGCACCCCGCAGCGCCTCGCGATCTGGAGATGTCCAGACCGGAGGCTGCGACCCTGCATTAACCTTTGACATAGGCGGTCAACGCCGCCACGGCCCCGTCCTGCCAGACCATTCCCAGCCAGCGCCCAAAGGGCTGCGCAAAGGCAGGCGTGTCGGCAAGATCACCGTAAAACTGGCGCTGCGCCAACCACGCGGCGGGGTCGTCTCGTGCGGCCTTGGCAGCGGTTTGCAGGGCGGTCCAATGCGGATCGTTGGGCGCAATTTCGGTGCCATCTTCGCGGGTGCCCTCGCACATGCGCGCCCACAATGCTTCGGCCAGCGCCAGCCCTTCTACCGGCGTGCCAGTGGTCAACCCGTCTCGCAGGACCGGAAGCAAAAATCCGGTGTGTCGCGACGATCCGTCAAAGGCGACGCGGCGGGTGGTGTCGACAATCGCGGTGTTGGCAAAACGTTCGGAAATCAGCGCGGCGTAGTTGACAGGCGTCATGCCCGGAACAGCATGGACGTGCGGTGCAATCTCCTCATGCTCGACACGGGCAAAGAAACCCGCGATGGCAGGGTGTGCCATACAGTCCGAAATGGTCGGCACTGACAGGATTTCACCCGCATTTGCCAGCAGTTGGTGGCCCGCGTTCAACATGCGAATTTTCATCGCTTCATAGACGTGTACCTGATCCGAAAAGGTTGCTCCTGCGCGGTCCCAGTCGGGACGACCTGCGCAAAAATCATCTTCGATCACCCATTGGCGAAAGTTCTCGTGGGTCACGGGGGCCGCGTCGTCGATACCTTGGGCGCGGGCCAGTGCCAGTTCGGCAGGGCCGGTGGCGGGCACGATGCAATCGACCATCGTGTTGGGAAAGCTGGCATTTTCGTCGATCCAGTCGGCCAGCGCCGGATCACCAAGCCGCGCCAGCGACACCACGGTTTGCCGCAGGATCGCGCCATTGCCTTGCAGGTTGTCACAGCTTTGTCCCGTAAACGGACCGGTGCCCGCATCGCGGCGCAGGCGCAGGGCCGCGATCATCGCGCCAAAGGCGGTGCGGGGCGTGTCAGGATAGGCGGCGTCATGCTGCATGTCGGAATGGGCCGCATCAAAGCCCCCCGTGACCGGATCAATGTAATAACCGCCCTCGGTCACAGTCAGCGCAACGATACGGATCGCGGGATTGGCCATTTGGGCGATCAGTGCGGCGTTGTCATCCTCGATGGGCAGATAGCCGATCATTGGCCCCACGACTTCGGCAGAGACACCCGATGGGTCCAGTTCGATCAGCGTGGTCAGGCAATCCTGCGCCAGCAGCCTGTCGCGCTGGGGGGCGTCGGCCTTGCGCACGCTGGCACCGATGATGGCCCAGTCGTGGGCCAGCCCGTCCTGCATCAGACGGTGCAGATACCACGCCTGATGCGCACGGTGAAAGTTGCCCAGCCCGATGTGTACGATCCCCGGCGTCAAATTTGCACGGTCGTAGGTAGGGACCGAGACAACCCCCGGCAGATCGGCCAGTGTTGCATCACGCAACGGCGTCAGTTCATCCATTGGCCACCGTCAACGTTGTAGGTCTGCGCGAGGATGTAATCGGCGTCGGAACTGGCCAGAAACACGGCCATGCCTGTCAGATCGGCGGCGGTGCCCATGCGACCGTGCGGCACGGCGGCGCCCACTTCACGTTTTTTCTGGCCCGGTGCTTTGCCCTCGTATTTGGCAAAGAACGCATCGACCCCGTCCCAATGTTCGCCGTCCACCACGCCGGGGGCGATGGCGTTGACGTTGATACCGTGTTCGATCAGGTTCAATGCTGCCGATTGGGTCAGGCTGATGACCGCCGCTTTGGTGGCGCAGTAGACCGCCACCAGCGGTTCGCCGCGGCGTCCTGCCTGACTGGCCATGTTGATGATTTTGCCACCGCCGCCACGCGCGATCATGTGCTTCGCCACGGCTTGCAGCGTGAACAGGGTGCCTGCGACGTTGATGTCGAAAGTGCGGGCAAAATCGGCGCGGGTGATTTCGGTGACGGGGGCGGCGCTGAAGATGGCCGCGTTGTTGATCAGGATGTCGATCTGGCCCAGCGTTGCGGTGGTTTCGGCCACAGCACTGTCGATGCTGGCCTGATCGGTCACGTCCATATGCACAGCAATCGCCGCTGCGCCGATGTCGGCGGCGGCACGGCGCGCGCGGTCGATGTCGATGTCCGCAATCGCTACACGCGCGCCTTCGGCCACATAGGCCTGCGCAAAGGCAAGGCCGATGCCACGCGCTGCGCCCGTAATCAGGGCGCATTTTCCGTTTAGTCTGGTCATTGGATACGAAGGCCCTTGTCGTCAAAACGGTGGATTTGGTCCGCGCGCGGGGTCAGATGGATCGTATCCCCGTGGCGCAGGTTCACTTCGCCCGCCACGCGCACGGTTAGCATCTCGGCCAGTCCGGTGTCGTGGACGTGAAAGAATGTGTCCGAGCCAAGGTGTTCGGCCACGCCGACACGGCCCTGCCACAAGCCGTCCGCTTCGACCACGTCGATATGTTCGGGGCGCACGCCGATGGTCCGGGCGTCGTGTTTGGCGGCCTCTGGCCCGTCGATCAGGTTCATCTTGGGCGATCCGATAAAGCCCGCGACAAAGACATTGCGTGGCGTGCGGTACAGATCCAGCGGGCTGCCAACCTGTTCGATATGTCCGGCACGCAGCACCACGATCTTGTCGGCCATGGTCATCGCTTCGACCTGATCGTGTGTAACATAGATCATCGTGGTCTCAAGACGCTTGTGCAGTTCGGAGATTTCCAACCGCATGCCGACCCGCAGGGCGGCATCAAGGTTCGATAGCGGCTCGTCAAACAGGAAGGCCGCAGGTTCGCGCACGATGGCACGGCCAATGGCAACCCGCTGACGCTGGCCGCCCGACAACTGGCCGGGACGGCGGTCAAGGTAGTCGGTCAGGTTCAGCGCCGTGGCTGCCTGTTCAATGCGGCGGTCCTGTTCGGCCTTGTCGACGCCCGCCATGCGCATGGGAAATGCGATGTTCTTGCGCACCGACATATGCGGATAAAGCGCATAGGACTGGAACACCATCGCCAGCCCGCGTTTGGCCGGCGAGATCGCGGTGGCATCGTCCCCGTCGATCAGGATGGTGCCCGATGTGATATCCTCAAGCCCTGCGATCAGTCGCAGCAGCGTTGACTTGCCGCAGCCCGACGGGCCGACAAAGACGGTAAATTCGCCGTCCTCGATGGTCAGGTCCAGCGGCGGAATGACCTGCACGTCGCCGAATTTCTTGGTGACCTGTTGAAGCGTGATCTGTCCCATTGTTCTTTTCCTTATTTCACAGCGCCAAAGGTCAGGCCGCGCACCAGTTGTTTCTGGCTGAACCAGCCCAAAATCAGGATCGGTGCGATGGCCATTGTCGACGCGGCAGAGAGCTTGGCGTAAAATAGCCCCTCGGGGCTGGAGTAGCTGGCGATGAACGCGGTCAGCGGTGCGGCGTTGGCGGCGGTCAGGTTCAGCGTCCAAAACGCTTCGTTCCACGCCAGAATGATGTTCAGCAGCACGGTGGATGCGATGCCGGGGATGGCCATCGGCGTCAGTACATAGAGGATTTCCTCTTTCAGCGAGGCCCCGTCCATCCTTGCCGCTTCCAGAATTTCGCCGGGAATTTCGCGGAAATATGTGTACAGCATCCAGATGATGATCGGCAGGTTGATCAGCATCAATACAATCGTCAGGCCGACACGGCTGTCCAGCAGGCCCATCTTGATGAAAATCAGATAGATCGGGTACAAAACGCCCACCGCTGGCAGCATCTTGGTCGACAGCATCCACAACAGGATGTCCTTGGTGCGCGCCGATGGCACAAAGGCCATCGACCACGCCGCAGGCACCGCCACAAGGATGCCCAGAAAGGTCGAACCGCCCGCGATAATGACCGAGTTCCACAGGAACCGCATGTAATCCGAGCGTTCCTGCACCACGCGGTAGTTGTCCAGCGTCCAGTCAAAGAACAGGAACACCGGCGGATCGGCGATGGCCGTCGCTTCGGTTTTGAAGCTGGTCAGGATGGTCCACAGGATCGGAAAGAAGATCAGAAGACCCACCGCCCATGCGGCGACGGTGTTGATGAGCTTGCGTTGGTTGGTGACGTTGCGTGCCATGATCTACCTCATGCGTCCAGATTTTTGCCGACGATGCGCATCAGGAAGATGGCGATGATATTGGCGAGAATGACGGCAAAGATGCCACCCGCCGAGCCCAGGCCGACATTCTGGCTTTCCAGCACGCGCTGGTACACCAGATAGGTCAGGGTTCTGGTGCCGAACGACCCTTGGGTGGTTACGAATATCTCGGCAAAGATCGACAGCAGGAAAATGGTTTGGATCAGCACCACCACCGTGATTGCACGGCTGAGGTGGGGCAAAGTGATATAGCCAAAGCGCGACAGGGCCGGGGCGCCGTCCATTTCGGCGGCCTCAAGCTGTTCGCTGTCCAGCGACTGGATTGCGGTCAGCAGGATCAGCGTGGCAAAGGGCAGCCACTGCCAAGCCACGATGATGATCAGCGACGTCATCGACGCCTGACTGAGCCATTCGACAGGCGTGGCGCCAAAGAATTTCCAAAGGTGGGCGAACAACCCGTTCACGGGGTCCATGAACATATTCTTCCACACCAGCGCCGACACGGTCGGCATCACAAAAAACGGGGCAATGACCAGAATACGCACGATGCCCTGTCCCCACATCGGCTGATCCAGCAGGATCGCCAGCAGAATGCCAAAGACAACCGTAATGGCCAGCACACCGCCAACAATCACCAGCGTGGCCTGCACCGAGGGCCAAAAGGCCGAAGAGCTGAAAAAGCGCACATAGTTGTCAAAGCCGACCCAGCCCAGATCACCGCCGCGCAGGGGCAGGTATTTCTTGAACGAAAAATACAAGGTCATGCACAGTGGCACCAACATCCAGCCCAAAAGCAGGACCACGGCGGGGGCCATCATCAGACGTGCGGCGGATCGGGATGCTTTGGTGGCCATCGGGTTCTCCTTGCCAGTGTGTGCCATGAGGGAGTGGCAATACGGTCAGAGGGTGGGGGCGAAGGTTCGGGGGACGGTCCAGACCGTCCCCCGAGGTCTTGGAAGGGACGTTTAGTAGCCTGCGGCTTCCATTTCGTCCGTGGTCAGTGCCTGCGCTTTTTCCAGCGCTTCTTCGGCGGTTTGCTGACCCGCCAGAGCGGCCGAGAATTCCTGACCCACTTGTGTGGCGATGCCTGCAAATTCGGGAATCGCAACGAACTGGACACCTGTATAGGGCACGGGGTCCACGGCAGGATTTTTCGGGTCAGCCGAGTTGATCGAATTCAGCGTCATTTCGGCAAAAGGTGCGGCAGAGGTATAGGCTTCGTTCTCGTACAGCGAGGTGCGCGTGCCCGGAGGGACGTTTGCCCAGCCTTCGTTTTCGGCAACCAGTGCGGTGTATTCCTTGCTGGTGGCCCAAGCGACGAACTTTTTGGCCGCATCAACCGAATCCGATCCTGCGGGGATCGCCAGCGACCATGCCCAAAGCCAGTTGCCGCGTTTGCCCAAACCGTTGTCAGGTGCCAGCGCGAAACCGACCTGATCGGCCACGGTCGAATCTTGGGGGTTGGTCACAAAGGACGCCGCCACAGTGGCGTCGATCCACATGCCGCATTTGCCCTGTTGGAACAGCGACAGGTTTTCGTTGAACCCGTTGGTGGACGCACCCGGAGGGCCGTAGTTGTTCATCAACTCCAGATAATCGGTCAGCGTCGCGTTCCATGCGTCGGTGTCAAATTGGGGTTTCCACTCTTCATCGAACCAGCGCGCGCCGTAGGAGTTGGCCATAGCACTCAGGAACGCCATGTTCTCGCCCCAGCCGGCTTTGCCGCGCAGGCAGATGCCATAGACTTCGGCATCCTTGTCGGTCATCGCTTCGGCTGCGGCTTTGATGTCGTCCCATGTGGGCGCGTCGGGCATTTCCATGCCCGCGGCTTCCATCAGGTCTTTGCGGTACATCACCATCGAGCTTTCGCCATAGAAGGGTGCGGCGTACAATTCGCCGTCGACGGTCAGACCGCCGCGCATGGCGGGCAGAATGTCATCTGCGTCCCATTCGGCGGGCAGGTCGTTCAGGGACACCAGCCAGTCTTGCGCGCCCCAGATCGGAACCTCGTAGGTGCCGATGGTCATCACGTCGAACTGGCCCCCGTTGGCGGCGATGTCCTGGGTCACGCGCTGGCGCAGCACGTTTTCTTCCAGTGTGACCCATTCAAGAGCAATGTCGGGGTTTTTTGCAGTGAAATCTTCGGTCAGGCCTTGCATGCGGACCATGTCGCCGTTGTTCACTGTTGCAATGGTAAGGGTTGTGGTGTGGCTGTCGGCAAATGCGCCGCCTGCCGTGGCCAGCGCAAGCGCGCTCGCCGCACAAAATGCGGTTTTGATGGTCATCCGGTTTCCTCCCTGGTGTTTGGATGCTTGCCGCAGAGTGAAGCAAACAACTGCGCGCGGAGTCAATAAAAACTTTACGCGCGTAAACAAAATTGAGAGATGCCCAAGCGCATCACGCCGAGGCGCGCATGACCAGTTTCCCCTCAAAAAGGCTTTCAATTCGAGGCTCTGTGGTGCGTCCGCCCTCGATCAAATGGAACAATGCCTCGACGCTTCGCTCGGATATTTTTTCGTAATCCTGTGCGATGGTGGTCAGCGGCGGACAGCCGAATCGCGAGAACGGATGGTCGTCGTGGCCCGCCACCCGTAGGACGCAATCCTTGGTTCGGCCTACGCGCAGGCCGCGTTCATAGCAGGCGGCCAGAAAGCCGATAGCCAGACGGTCGTTGCTGCACAATACGGTGTCGGATGTCAGCAACCCGCGGTCGATCACATCCAGCCCGCCGCGATAACCGACCTGTTCAAAGCCCCAGCCCTCGCCGTCGACGCGGATCACTTGCGGCGCAAAGCCGTTTGCCTCCATTGCCTGAATATAGCCGTTGCGCCGTTTGTTGGCGTTCGGGTTCACCGGCGGCATTTCGAAAAAACACGGGGCATCGCCGGTGCGGCAAAGGTATTCCACGCTCAGCTTGACGAATTGCAGGTTGTCCGACCCGATAAAGGCATCGCCCACACCGTCGATGTTGCTGTCGAACAGAACCGTTGGCACGTCGTCGCAAAACTTTTCGATCGCGGCGCGGTCCGATGCGCGGCCAAGCGGGGCTAGCAACACGCCTGCCGGTTTCAACGAACGCAGGCTGTCCAGAATTTCCACTTCCAGGGCGCTGTCACCGTGAGCACTGAACAGGGTGGGCCAAAAACCGGCCTGCATGCACCGCTGTTCGATATTGCGCGCAATCTCGGCAAAGAACGGATCAGCCAGATAGGGCACCACGATCCCGATATTCTTGGTCAGGCGGCGGTTCTGGTTTACCGCGAAAATGTTGGGTCGATAATCGTATTGTTCCAGCGCCTTTTCGATGCGGGTGCGTGTCTTGGGGCGCACGCTGGCCGGATCGTTGAAATATTTCGACACCGTGGGGCGTGAAATGCCACTGACGCGGGCGAACTGCTCCATATTGCGGATTTTGCTGTTGTCCATGCACTGGGCTCCTGGGTCAGTGGTGCGGTTGCCCGAAATTATCGCGCGTAAAGCGGATTTCTTTACACGAAACTTAAACGCGCGCGGGGGCACAGGGCAAGGGCAGGTGGGGAAATCATCGCGCCTGTGGTCCGATTTTACCCTGATCGCGGCCAGATATCGCAGCGTCACGCAGCCTTGAGGGCCTTTGCCCGTCTGGACACTGCCGCCGCGATCAAGGCACCATGCGCCCGCTGGCAAGAGGAGCTTTGCATGACCGATCCGTTAACTTCGACCTTTTTCGCCGTCTCGGTGGCGGATGGCGTGGCCCATATCGAAATGGACAACGCGGCCAAGGCCAACAGCATGACGCCCGCCTTTTGGGACGACCTGCCACGCATTGCCGCTGCACTGGACACCGATCCGGGCGTACGCTGTGTGGTGATCTCGGGGCGGGGCAAACACTTTACCGCAGGGATGGATCTGGCGGCGTTTCAGGGCATCATGGAACTGACAGGACAGGAACCGGGGCGTGCGGCCTATGCAATGCGCAAGCTGGTGCTGAAACTACAAGCGTCTTTGAGTGCGCCGGAAGAGATGCGCGTCCCGGTGATTGCCGCAATCCACGGGGCATGCTTGGGCGGTGGTATTGATCTGATCACCGCTTGCGATGTGCGTCTGTGTACCGGCGATACGTCCTTTGGCATCGAAGAAATCAACATCGGGATGGCCGCAGACGTGGGCACGCTGCAACGTATGCCCAAGCTGATGGCCCCCGGTGTGGTGCGCGAACTGGCCTACACCGGACGGCGGTTCTCGGCGGACGAGGCCAAGGGCTGGGGCATCGTCAATGCCATCCACGCCGACCGTGATGCGGTGATTGCTGCCGCACTGGACATGGCGCAGCTGATTGCAGCGCGGTCGCCGTTGGCTGTGGCCGGTATCAAACAGGCGGTGACCTATGCTCGCGACCATTCGGTAACCGACGGGTTGGACCAGATCGCCACATGGAACGCAGGCATGTTGCGCCCCGATGATCTGACCCGCGCAATGGGCGCCAAGATGAAACAGCAGCAGGCTTTGTTCGATGACCTGCTGGCAGACGCAGGATAGACCAATGACACCATTCACATTCAACACCACCCCCAGCATCCGCATGGGCGATGGGCTGCTGGAGCAACTGGGCGACATGGCCCGCGCTACCTGTGGGGCAAGTGTTCTTTTGGTCACCGATCCGGGCATGATGGCCACTGGCATTGTCGATCGCGCACTGGCCTCGCTAAAGACGGCTGGCGTGACCGTGACCGTGTTTGCGGATGTCAAAGCCGACCCGCCCGAGGTGGTGATTTTGCAGGCCACCGAGGCAGCCAAGGGTATGAACGGTGTGATCGGGCTTGGCGGTGGATCGTCGATCGACGTGGCCAAGCTGGCCGCCCTTCTGGCCTGTTCGGGCGAGACGCTGGCCGATTGCTATGGTGTCGGCATGGCCAAGGGGCCGCGTCTGCCGTTGATTGCGGTGCCGACCACCTCGGGCACCGGATCGGAAGTCACCCCGATCAGCATCGTGACCACAGGCGCCTCTGAAAAGATGGGCGTCGTCAGCCCGCTGATCATCCCCGATGTGGCCCTGCTGGACCCCGAACTGACCCGCGACCTGCCTGCCCATGTGACAGCCGCCACCGGCATCGACGCGATGGTGCACGCCATTGAAAGCTATGCCAGTGCGTCCCCGAACAACAACCCCGTCAGTCGCGCGCTGGCGGTCGAGGCGCTGCGCCTGATGGGCGGGGCGCTGGAGCGCGCGGTGAAAGAGCCGCACGACATGGCCGCACGTGGCGACATGCTGCTGGGGTCGCTGCTGGCGGGGCAGGCTTTTGCCAACAGCCCGGTGGCGGCGGTGCACGCGCTGGCCTATCCCATCGGTGGCCATTTCAAGGTGCCGCACGGGCTGTCTAACGCGCTTGTGCTGCCGCATGTGCTGCGCTTCAACGCGGTGACGGCGCCCACGCTCTATGCCGAGCTGGCGGGCATTACCTTTCCCGATCTGGCGGGACTTGAGGGGCAGGCGGCGGCGACTGCCTTTGCCGATGCGCTGCAAGACCTGTCCACCCGCTGCGGTCTGCAAAAGGGCCTGCGTGACGTGGGTATCGGGCAGGATGACCTGCCGATGCTTGCCCGCGACGCGATGAATCAGACCCGCCTGCTGGTCAACAATCCGCGCCCGCTGGACGAGGCAGACGCCCAAGCCATCTACGAGGCCGCATGGTGAACCGCCCGAAACCAGGCACGCGGGCCGATTACACCGCGTTTTCTGTCATCACCACGCGCTGGCTGGACAATGACACCTATGGCCACATGAACAACGCCATGCACTATCAGCTGTTCGACACCGCCGTAAACGGCCACCTGATCGAACAGGGTGTGCTGGACCTGAAAACCAGCGAAACCGTGTTTCTGGTGGTTGAAACCGGATGCGTCTATCACGGCGAACTGGCCTTTCCCGATGTGATCCATGCAGGTATCCGTGTGGCGCGTCTGGGCGGGTCTTCGGTGCATTACGAGATCGGATTGTTCCGCAACGACGAAGACAGCCCCGCCGCCGAAGGGCGCTTTGTGCATGTGAACGTGGACCGCATCAACCGCAGGCCGGTGCCAATTGCCGAACACGCGCGGGCGGTGCTGGGGGCGTTGATGGCGACGAAGTGAGGGCGGTGTGCAGGGGGGGCCTGCGGCACCGGTCTGGTCTTTTAGCTCAATGCCTTACCATTTCTTTTTCTGCTGGGCGGATTTGGCTTTTTTGTGAAATGATCGGTCTTGCGCCTTGCGTTGGGCGAGCGTGGAGGTGTTGAACCGCTCTTCGGCGGCCAGCTTTCGCCACCGTGCAAGCCGTGGCGCGTCGATCACGCCATTTTCCAGCGCTTGCCTGACGGCACAGCCCGGTTCGGTCTCGTGGGCGCAGTCGTTGAAACGGCATTGGCTCGCCAATGTTACCAGATCATCAAAAACCTCGGCGATACCGTCCTCGACATCCGTCAATTGCAGTTCTCGCATCCCCGGCGTGTCCAGTACGGCACACCCGTGCGCGGTAAAGTGCAGCTGGCGATGGGTTGTGGTGTGGCGCCCCCTGTTGTCGTCTTCACGAACGGCGCCTGTGTCGGCCACTGCGTTTCGAAACAGGGCGTTGACCAGCGTCGATTTGCCCACGCCCGACGATCCCAAAAAGGCGACGGTCTGACCGGGTGTGCACCAGCTTGCAAGCCTTGCAATCGGCTCTTCGCTTTTGGCATTCAGCGCCTCGACCACGACGCGGTTGGAAATAGCGCGGGCCGCATCAAGGAATGGTGCGGTATCCTCGCTAAGGTCCGTCTTGGTCAGCAGAATCACAGGGGTCACCTGCGCCTCGAAGGCCAGTGCCACAAAGCGTTCCAGCCGCGCGACGTTGAAATCCCTGTTGCAGGACGTCACGATAAAAACCGTGTCGACGTTGGCCGCAATCATCTGCCGTTTGCGATCATGCCCTGCCGCGCGGCGCTCGAACAGGCTGATGCGGTCCAGCAGGGTGCTGTTTGCGGGGTTGGTCTGGTCCAGCAAGAACCAGTCGCCAACGGTCGCCTCTGGCCCCGGCGGGATTGTGGTGTCAATACCATCGCCCAGAACGCGCAGGCCCGAACGATGCACTTCGGTGACGCGCACGGGCGGCGTCGTGGCAAGGTCTTCGATGTTGGTTTGCTGGCTGAAAAATGGCTTCCACCCCAGCATCTCCAAAGGTGTCGGTGCGCGTTTGGTTGGGGTGGTCGATCCCGTAAGGGGCAGGAAGCCGGAATAGTCTCGTGTCATCGTGGTGAACTCTCGTGGTCTTGGACCGGATATGGCCCGCGCTGTGCATCCCCACTTTAACAGGTCATAAAGTCTCCATGAGCGTTGCAGATTGATAGGCCGGTGCGGGCATTTCAGCAAGTTTTTTCGGTTCTGCGGGCGATCGGATGCGGGTATCTTTTGTGCAATCGCGGCGGTTTGCAGAATATATTTCATACCTAAAATATATTTGCTTGAAATAAAATAGAATCACCCCTAGCCTCATCCTTGCTTGGTTCAGGGAGAAACTTATGCGCGCTATCTGCCTCGGGGGCGGTCCTGCCGGACTGTACTTTGCCATTTCGCTGAAACTGCGCGACCCGAACGCGCAGGTTACTGTGATCGAGCGGAACAAACCCGATGACACCTTTGGCTGGGGCGTGGTTCTGTCAGATGAAACGCTGGGCAATCTGGCCGCCAATGATCCGGTCAGCGCCGAAACCATCCGTCAGCATTTCGCCTATTGGGACGACATCGCCCTGCACCACAAAGGCCAGCGGATCGTCAGCACTGGCCACGGTTTCTGCGGTATCGGACGCAAGACGCTGCTCAGCCTGCTGCAGACGCGCGCCCGCGATCTGGGTGTCGATCTACAGTTCGAAACCGAAGTGGCCAGTGCCAGCGCCTATATGGATGATTACGACCTTGTGGTTGCCTGCGACGGGCTGAACTCAAAGACGCGGCTTGAATTTCAGGACACGTTCAAACCCGACATCGACGTGCGCCGTTGCCCCTTTGTCTGGCTGGGCACGCATCAGAAATTCGACGACGCCTTCACCTTCATCTTCGAGAAGACGGAACATGGCTGGGTCTGGGCGCACGCCTATCAATTCGACCCCGACACCGCGACGTTCATCGTGGAATGTTCGCAGGCGACTTATGACGCCTTCGGCTTTGACAGCATGAGCAAAGAGGAGAGTATCGCGACCTGCGAGCGGATATTTGCAGACCATCTGGACGGCCATGCGCTGATGTCCAACGCCAATCATGTGCGTGGTTCGGCCTGGATCAAATTCCCGCGTGTGCTGTGCGAGACATGGCACCATGAAAATGTCGTCCTGCTGGGCGACGCCTCGGCCACGGCGCATTTCTCGATCGGGTCGGGGACCAAGCTGGCGCTGGAATCCGCCGCGAAACTGGCCGAAGCGGTGGTGAACGAGCCGGACCTCGGCAAAGCATTCACCGACTATGAGGCCGCGCGGCGGCTGGAAGTGCTGCGCCTGCAATCGGCGGCCCGCAACTCATTGGAGTGGTTCGAGGATGTAGAGCGGTATCTGGACATGGACCCGGTGCAGTTGAATTACTCGATGCTGACAAGGTCACAACGTATCAGCCACGAAAACCTGCGTGAACGTGACCCGAAATGGCTGGCCGATGCCGAAGGCTGGTTTATGGAACAGGCGGGGGCTGCAAAGACCGCGCCCCGCGCGCCGATGTTCGCACCGCTGAAATTGCGCGACCTGATGCTGGCCAACCGGATCGTGGTTTCACCGATGGCGCAGTACAAGGCCGTGGATGGCTGCCCGACCGACTGGCACCTGATCCACTATGGCGAACGCGCCAAGGGCGGCGCGGGGCTGGTCTATACCGAAATGACATGCGTATCGGCACAGGGTCGGATCACACCGGGCTGTCCGGGGCTCTATGCGCCCGAACACGAGGCCGCGTGGAAGCGGCTGGTGGATTTTGTCCACACCGAAACCGGTGCCGCGATTTGCTGCCAGATTGGGCACGCGGGTCGCAAGGGGTCGACACAGGTGGGGTGGGAAACCATGGACGCGCCGCTGCCTTCGGGCAACTGGCCGCTGATTTCGGCCAGCGCGCTACCGTGGTCTGACGGCAATGCAACGCCCCGCGCAATGACGCGCGAAGATATGGACACTGTGACGGCGCAATTCGTTGCAGCGGCCCGAATGGCCGAACGCGCAGGCTTTGACATGATCGAACTGCACGCAGCGCACGGATATCTGATCTCGTCCTTTATCTCGCCGCTGTCGAACACCCGCGACGATGCTTATGGCGGGACGCTGGACAACCGCCTGCGCTATCCTTTGGAAGTCTTCACCGCGATGCGTGCGGTGTGGCCTGCACACAAACCGATGGCTGTGCGGATTTCGTCCACCGACTGGCACGACATGGGTGTGACGCCCGAGCAAGCCGTGGACATCGCCCGCGCCTTTACCGCAGCAGGCGCCGATATCATCGACGTCAGCGCAGGCCAGACCAGCACCGAAGGGCGCCCCGTCTATGGCCGCATGTTCCAGACACCGATGTCCGACCGTATTCGCAACGATGCAGGTGTAAAAACCATGGCGGTGGGCAATATCTTCGAGGCCGATCACGTCAATTCGATCCTGATGGCGGGCCGTGCCGATCTGGTCTGTCTTGCGCGGCCGCATCTGGCCGACCCCTATTGGACCCTGCGCGAAGCCGCGCGGATCGGTGACAGACAGGCCATTTGGCCACAACCCTATGGCCCGGGCCGCGACCAGCTTTGGCGGCTGGCGGACCGTGCGGCAGAGACAGAGGAACGCGTATGAGACAGGTTTTGATCACGGGTGGCGGGTCGGGCATCGGGCGCGGGATCGCGCGCGCTATGGCAGACGCGGGCGACGCGGTGACCATCGCGGGCCGCCGGATGGACGCATTGCAAGAGACGGATGGCGGGCGTGGCATGACCTGCCTGACCTGCGACGTGACCGACGAGGCATCGGTGGCGGCGCTGTTTTCCAAGCCTTACGATGTAGTGGTTGCCAACGCTGGTGCGGGTAAGTCGATGAAAATGCGCGACATGCCGCTGGATGTTTTCAAGGGCACTGTTGACGTGAACCTGACAGGCACTTTCCTGACCTTTCGCGCGGCCTTGCAGACCATGACACGCGGCGGGC
Organism: Pseudosulfitobacter pseudonitzschiae; assembly: GCF_002222635.1. Taxonomy (NCBI): domain Bacteria; kingdom Pseudomonadati; phylum Pseudomonadota; class Alphaproteobacteria; order Rhodobacterales; family Roseobacteraceae; genus Pseudosulfitobacter; species Pseudosulfitobacter pseudonitzschiae. The sequence continues at coordinate 969,020 of NZ_CP022415.1, forward strand.
GGTTGATCGCCATCGCGTCGACTGCAGGCTTGCAGGGCGGGCCGAATATCTCGGCCTATGTGGCGGCGAAACACGGGGTGATCGGGCTGGTGCGGGCGCTGGCCACCGAAGTTGCGCGCGACGGCATCACCTGCAACGCGGTCTGCCCCGGTTTCGTGGACACTCCGATGGGCGAAGCGGCTGTGCAAGGCGTCGCCGCACGGTTCAAAATCAGCGAAGAAGAGGCAACAGCGCGTATCACCTCGGGCAACCCGATGCGGCGCATGATCACTGTGGACGAAGTCGTGGCGGCAGTGACCTTCCTTGCCTCCGAAGGTGCGTCGATGGTCAATGGCCACACGCTGTCGGTTTCGGGCGGCGAGATATGACCACGGCCAAGGACCGCTTGCGCCTGTGGTTGCGTCTGCTGAAAGTCACGCGCGGCATCGAGGCGCGCCTGCGCGAAGCGCTGCGCCGTGAATTCAAAACCACGCTGCCCCGCTTTGACATGATGGCTGCCCTGTCACGTCACCCCGAGGGACTGAAAATGAGCGCGCTGTCCGGCGTGCTGCGCGTGTCCAACGGCAATGTCACCGGCATCGTGGATCGGCTGGAAGAAGAAGGGCTGGCTGTGCGCGTGCCAGTTCCGAGGGACCGCCGCGCAATGATGGTTCGGATGACCGAAGACGGGCTGGCCGAATTCGCCCGTCAGGCACAGGCCCACGAGGGTTGGATCGACGAAATGTTGGGCGATTTTACCGCCGACGAGGCCCGAAGCCTTGCCACGCGCCTGATGCGTCTGGCCGAAACCCAAGACAAAGAGGAGATGACCCATGCGCTCTGACGTAACCCATTTTGAATGCGAGATTGCTGATGGCATCGCCACCGTGCGGCTCAGCCGTCCCGACCGGAAGAACCCGCTGACCTTTGACAGCTACGCCGAATTGCGCGACTGGTTTCGCGATCTGCACTATGTCGACGACGTGCATGCGGTGGTGTTTGCGTCGAACGGTGGCAACTTCAGCTCTGGCGGGGATGTGCATGATATTATTGGCCCTTTAACCAAAATGAACATGAAGGAACTGCTGCGGTTCACGCGGATGACCGGCGATCTGGTCAAGGCAATCCTGGGCTGCGGCAAACCGGTGATCGCGGCCATCGACGGCATCTGCGTCGGTGCCGGTGCGATCATCGCGATGGCCTCCGACCTGCGGATCGGTACGCCCGAAGCCAAGACCGCCTTTCTGTTCACGCGCGTTGGGCTGGCGGGCTGCGACATGGGCGCTTGCGCGATGTTGCCCCGCATCATCGGTCAGGGCCGCGCGGCGGAACTGCTTTATACCGGTCGGTCGATGAGCGCGGAAGAGGGTGAAAAGTGGGGATTTTTCAACCGTCTTGTCGCTGCTGACACGCTGGAGACGTCGGCACGCGAACTGGCGGTGCAAATCGCGGCGGGGCCGAATTTTGCCCATATGATGACCAAAACCATGTTGGCGCAGGAATGGTCGATGTCGCTGGATCAGGCGATCGAGGCCGAAGCGCAGGCGCAGGCGATTTGTATGCAGACGGCTGATTTCGAGCGCGCCTACCGCGCCTTTGTCGCCAAAGACCGCCCCGTTTTCGAAGGAGATTGAGCATGGGAGCCACCAGCGTGACCGTGTTGAACCAGAAAAGAAAGGCCTGTTGATATGTCTGACCGATCGTTTCTGATCTGGCCGTTTTTTGAAGCGCGCCACAAGGCTTTGGCCGATGATCTTGATACATGGTGTGCCGCAAACCTGCCGGTGGATCATTCCGATGTCGACGTGGCCTGCCGCAGTCTGGTGGCCGCACTGGGCGATGCGGGCTGGTTACAGCACACCGGCGGCGATCTGGATGTGCGCACCTTATGTCTGATCCGCGAAACGCTGGCGCGCCATGACGGTTTGGCCGATTTTGCCTTTGCCATGCAAGGGCTGGGCACGGGTGCGATCTCGTTGTTCGGGACCGAGGCACAAAAGGCGGCTTGGCTGCCGCTGACACGCACGGGGCGGGCGATTTCGGCCTTTGCCCTGACAGAGCCGCAATCTGGTTCGGATGTGGCAAGTTCCACCATGACAGCGGTGATGGATGGGGATGAATATGTTCTGAATGGACAAAAAACATGGATCAGCAACGGCGGTATTGCAGACGTATATACCGTTTTTGCACGGTCCGAGGATGTGCCAGGCGCGCGTGGGTTGTCGGCCTTTGTGGTGCCCGCAGACACGCCGGGGTTAGAGATTACCGAACGGTTGCAAGTGATTGCGCCGCACCCGCTGGCGACACTGACGTTCAACGATTGCCGGGTGCCTGCCTCGGCGCTGCTGGGGGAACGGGGCAAGGGGTTCGGCATCGCGATGTCGGTGCTGGATGTGTTCCGGTCCACCGTGGCCGCGGCCGCCTTGGGCTTTGCCCGTCGCGCGCTGGACGAAGCATTGACGCGGGTCACGACGCGGCAGGTGCAGGGATCGGCATTGGCGAAATTGCAGTTGGTGCAAGGGCATATTGCGGAAATGGCCGTTGATATCGATGCCTCTGCGCTGTTGGTCTACCGCGCCGCATGGACCAAGGACAGCGGCGCACCAAGGGTGACGCGCGAGGCTGCGATGGCAAAGCTGTTTGCAACGGATCAGGCGCAAAAGGTGATTGATGCGGCGGTGCAGTTGCATGGCGGTGACGGGGTGCGCAGCGGGCAGATGGTTGAAAGCCTTTACCGCGAAATCCGCGCTTTACGCATCTATGAGGGCGCGTCGGATGTGCAGAAGGTTGTGATTGCACGGCAAACTTTGGCAGATTTCGCAGGAGGCAAATGATGTTAGGTCCGTCAGCACATATTGATACGTTTTCGCGTCGGAACCTGCCGCCGCAAGACCAATGGCCCACGTTTGCCATGTCAGGGTTCGACTATCCCGAGGTGCTGAATGTGGGTGTCGCTCTGACCGACGAGATGGTGGCCAAAGGTTTCGGCGACCACACGGCGTTGATTGGCAACGGGCGGCGACGGACCTACAAAGAGATGTCGGATTGGACCAACCGATTGGCTCATGTTTTGGTTGAAGATCTTGGCGTAAAGCCTGGTAATCGCGTCCTTATCCGGTCAGCCAATAATCCTGCGATGGTGGCGTGCTGGCTGGCCGCGACCAAGGCGGGCGCGGTAGTGGTGAATACCATGCCGATGCTGCGCGCAGGTGAATTGCGTGCAATTGTGGACAAGGCGCAGATCAGCCACGCGCTGTGCGACACGCGCCTGATGGACGAGATGCTGGCCTGCGCCGAAGGGTCTGACTATCTGACCAGCGTCACCGGTTTCGACGGCACATCCAACCACGAGGCAGAGCTGGACCGGCTGGCTTTGGAAAAGCCGGTGAAATTCGACGCGGTGCAAACGGGGCGCGATGATGTGGCGCTGCTGGGGTTTACCAGCGGAACCACCGGAAGCCCCAAGGCGACGATGCATTTTCACCGCGACCTTTTGATGATTGCGGACGGTTATGCGCGCGAGGTTCTGGGCGTGGTGCCCGAGGATGTCTTTGTCGGCTCGCCGCCGCTGGCCTTTACCTTCGGGCTTGGCGGGCTGGCGATTTTCCCGTTGCGGTTTGGCGCTGCGGCGACGTTGCTGGAAACTGCATCGCCGCCGAACATGATCGAGATCATCGAGAAATACCGCGCGACTGTGTGCTTCACTGCCCCCACAGCCTATCGCGCCATGTTGCGCGCAATGGACGAGGGCGCTGATCTGAGCAGCTTGCGGGCCGCCGTGTCGGCGGGTGAAACGCTGCCTGCACCGGTCTATGAGGAATGGATTGCGAAAACCGGCAAGCCGATGCTGGACGGGATTGGTGCAACCGAGATGCTGCATATCTTTATTTCGAACCGCTTTGACGATCACCGGCCCGCCTGTACTGGCAAGCCGGTAACGGGGTATCGCGCCAAAGTTGTGGATGCCGACGGGGTTGAAGTGCCGCGTGGCACCGTCGGCAGGTTGGCGGTGCAGGGGCCGACGGGCTGCCGCTATCTGGCGGACGCGCGGCAGGCCGATTATGTGCAGGATGGCTGGAACATAACCGGCGACAGCTTCACGATGGACGAAGACGGCTATCTGCATTTTGCCGCGCGCAATGACGATATGATCGTTAGTGCCGGCTATAACATTGCAGGCCCCGAGGTCGAGGCGGCGTTGCTGTCGCATCCGGATGTTGCGGAATGTGCGGTTGTGGCCAAGTCGGACGAGGCGCGGGGCCAGATCGTTCAGGCGCATGTCGTCGTCTCGGGTGATGTGCCAAAAGATGAAATTCTTATCAAAGCATTGCAGGATCATGTGAAAGCGACCATCGCACCCTATAAGTACCCCCGCGACATCCGTTTTGTGGATGCATTGCCCAAAACGGCCACGGGCAAAATCCAACGCTTTGCATTGAGAGAGACCGAATGACAGACCACCACGGCGCAAAACTCGATTTCAGCAAGGATATGTCCTATGGCGATTACCTGGGGCTGGACGCGATCCTGACCGCGCAGCACCCGCGATCGGATGCCCATGACGAGATGCTTTTTATCGTGCAGCACCAGACATCCGAATTGTGGATGCGCTTGGCAATTCACGAATTGCAAACCGCGCGCCTGCGCATCGCATCAGAAGAATTGCAGCCTGCTTTCAAGATGTTGACCCGCGTGGCGCGGATTTTTGAACAGTTGAACGGTGCGTGGGACGTGCTGCGCACGATGACGCCCAGTGAATACACCGCGTTTCGCCCGTCTTTGGGCAATTCCTCGGGGTTTCAGTCACATCAATACCGGATGGTTGAATATCTGCTGGGCAATCGTCAGGTGGCGTTGAAAAAGGTACACGAACACCGGAGCGAGGCACATACCGCGCTGGAGGCCGAACTGGCACAGCCCAGCCTGTATCAGGTGGCTCTGGCGGTGGTGGCCGCACGACTGGATGTCAAAGCGCCCGATGCGGCCCCTTCGCAGGCGGCGTGGGCGGCTGATCCGACGGTGCAGGATATGTGGAAGACAGTTTACCAAGACCCCGCAACCCATTGGGAACTCTATGAACTGGCGGAAAAGCTGGTGGACCTCGAGGATTACTTTCGCCGTTGGCGGTTTAACCATGTGACCACGGTCGAGCGTATCATCGGATTCAAACGCGGCACGGGTGGGACTTCCGGCGTGGCGTATCTGCGCAAGATGCTCGAAGTCGAGCTGTTTCCCGAACTTTGGCATGTCAGAGGAGAGTTGTAATGGTGCTGCGCAAAGAGATGTTCGATCTGCCCCAAGGTGT